>JBDIAO010000049.1:0-20728 GCA_039812375.1 Phycicoccus sp.
CGCGGCTCGCCGAGCAGCAGCCGCCGGGGGCGGGGCCGCAGTTGGCTCCGCCGGAGCCGCCGGAGCCGCCGGAGCCGCCGGGGCAGCCGGAGCAGCCGGAGCTGCTGGCGCCGCCGCAGGTGCACCCGGACAGGCGACGCCCCCCAGGGCCGGGATCTTCGGACGTCGCCGAGCTGGCCCTCGCAAGCTCACCGTCACCGCGGGGCCGCTGGTGGGCACGAGTCTGCCGTTGCGCGCCCAGGGAACGCTCATCGGGCGGGCCCCGGAGTGCGCACTGGTCCTCGACGACGACTACGCCTCGGGCCGACACGCCCGGATCTACCACGACGGGGTGAACTGGGTCGTCGAGGACCTCCGATCGACGAACGGCACCTGGCTCGACGGCCAACGACTCGGTGCCGATCCGCGCCCGGTTGCTGAGGGGTCGTCCCTGCGCATTGGTCGCACCACCATCGAGCTGCAGCACTGAAGGCCCGCCGCCGATGTCCCTCGCTTTCCACTTCGCAGCCCGCTCTGACGTCGGCATGGTCCGCACGAACAACGAGGACAGCGGCTATGCCGGCCCGCACCTGCTCGCGATGGCCGACGGCATGGGTGGCCACGCCGGCGGCGAGGTGGCGAGTTCCACAGTGGTCGGAGCCCTGGTCTCCCTCGACGGGGAGGCGCTGTCGGCTGCGGAGGCGCCCGAGCGACTCCTGGAGGCTATCCACAGCGGCAACGCCGAGCTCGGCCGGCGCATCGCCGAGGAGCCGCTGCTGGGGGGAATGGGCACCACACTCATCGCGCTGCTGCGTGCCCACGACAAGATCGCTCTCGCCCACATCGGCGACTCTCGGGCCTTCCTGGTCCGGGAAGGTCGGGTCACCCAGGTCACCAAGGACCACTCGTTCGTCCAGAGCCTCGTCGACGAGGGCAGGATCACGGCCGAGGAGGCGATGACCCACCCGCAACGCTCCCTCGTCACCCGTGTCCTCACCGGATCGCAGGACGATGAGCCTGACATCGTCGTCCGTCAGGCCCAGCACGGAGATCGATACGTCATCGCCTCCGACGGACTCACCGACTACGTCGCCCGGGACACCATCGATGAGGTCATCTTGACGACGACCTCACCGGCTGCGTGCGCGGAGCGTCTCGTCGAGCTCGCCATGCGGTCGGGCGCCCCGGACAACGTCACCATCGTCGTCGGTGACGTCGTCGACCTCGTGGTCGGACCGGTGCCCTCCGACCAGCCGCAAGTCGTCGGCGCCGCGGCGCTGTCCGGCAAGGGCACTCGGCCGCTGCCGGTCACCCCCGCAGAGAAGGCCGCCGCGTTGACCAAGGAGGCCACTCGACCCGAGGGATCGGGTGGAGGAGAGGACGGGGGTGAGGATGACCTCACTCTGGCCGAGGAGGGTCCGCGCAGCCTCCCCGTGCGGATCGCCCGCGGGTTCGGCATCTTGCTCGCGGTGGCCGTCGTGGTCGGTGGGATCTCGTATGCCGCGTGGGTGTGGGTCCAGCGACAGTACTGGGTGGGCACCGACCGAGGGCAGGTCGCGGTCTATCGTGGCGTGGACCAGAAGCTGGGGCCGATCTCGTTGTCGCAGATGGAAACCCAGACGACGATTGACGTCACGGACCTGCCTGAGCACTACCAGGAGTCGCTCAGTGCCGGCATTCAGGTCGAGGATCGGGCGGCGGCCGACCGGTTGGTGACGAGCCTGCGCGTCCAGGCCGGCGCGTGTCTGTGGGCCCGCGCTCACGACCTGCCGTGCCGTACCGTCCCGGACACCTGGACGCCACCCTCGCCCAGCCCCTCGCCGAGCTCGTCGCCGACGGGTCCGAGCCCGTCACCGGCCGGGGCCAGCCCCACGTCGGCGGTGCTGGCATGAGCATCATCTCGAGTTGGCGCCCCCGGCGCGGCCGCAACGTCGAACTCCTGCTGCTGGTCTTCGCGATCGGGATCGTCCTGCTGGCCTGGACCAACGTCGAACTCGCCACCAGCGGTGCCGTCCCGTCAAGCCTGCTCACCCTCGGTGGTGGATTCCTCGGTCTCGTGCTCGTCGTCCACCTCGTGTTGCGGTTCAAGGCGTCGTATGCCGACCCGATCCTGCTGCCCGCAGTGACCTTGCTCAACGGGCTGGGGCTGGTGATGATCCACCGCCTCGACATCGCCCACAAGCGCACCATCGCCGACGGGTTGGCGATCCGTCAGCTCTCCTGGACCGCAGTGTCGGTCGTGCTGGCACTGCTGGTGCTGCTCATCCTGCGAGACCATCGGATCCTGCGCAAATACACCTTCACCGCCGGAGCCGCCGGCGTCGCGCTGCTCCTCCTGCCCATGCTGCCGCTCATCGGTAGTGACAAGAACGGCGCCGGGATCTGGATCCAGGTTGGGCCCTTCTCCTTCCAGCCCGGCGAGGTCTCGAAGATCCTGCTTGCCGTCTTCTTCGCCGGATACCTCGTCCAAACCCGAGATGCCCTGTCTGTTGCCGGCAGCAAGGTCCTCGGGATGACGTTCCCCCGGGGACGTGACCTCGGGCCGATCTTGGTCGCCTGGGCCGTCTCGATTCTCATCCTCGTCTGGCAGCGCGACCTGGGACAGTCCCTGCTGTTCTTCGGCCTGTTCGTCGCCATGCTCTATGTCGCCACGGAGCGGGTGTCCTGGGTGATTCTCGGTCTGGTGATGTTCGTTGGCGGGGCATTCCTGGCGAACGCGTTGTTTGCCCACGTCCAGACCCGAGTCCTGCTCTGGCTGCATACGTTCTCCCCCGAGGCCCTGAAGGCCTCCGACCAACTCGCCAAGGGACTCATGGGCATGGGCGCCGGAGGCATGATCGGCACCGGCCTGGGGCGAGGGCACCCCGAGATCACCTATTTCGCGGAGACGGACTTCATCGTCCCGAGCTTCGGGGAAGAGTTGGGGATGATCGGGCTGTTTGCGCTGCTCATCTTGTATGCCGTGATCGTCCAGCGAGGCTTCCGGACTGCCATCGGCACCCGGGACGGTTTCGGGAAGCTGCTCGCCGTTGGGCTCGCGTTCTCCGTCGGTTTGCAGGTCTTCGTCGTCGTCGGGGGAGTCACTCGGGTCATCCCCCTCACTGGTCTGACGGCGCCCTTCCTGTCCTATGGTGGGTCCTCCCTGCTGGCGAACTGGGTTCTCGTGGCCCTGCTCCTGCGGATCAGCGATCATGCCCGTCGCCCGTTGCCCGACCCGAGGACCCCGGCGATCTCCACCGACGACACCCAGGTGGTGAAGCCGCGATGAACACACCGATCCGTCGGGTCGCGACCTTCGTCGCCGGCTTGTTCAGCCTGCTCCTGATCTCGACCACCCTCATCCAGTTCTGGTTCGCCCAGGACCTCAACGCCCGCCCAGACAACCGGCGCACCCTGCTGGCCTCGTTCGCTCAGGAGCGCGGTCAGATACTCGTCGGCGGTGAGGCGGTGGCGCGCAGCGTGCCCAGTGACGACGAGTTCCGGTTCCAGCGCGAGTATCCGCAGGGGCCGGCATTCGCCCACGTCACCGGCTACTACTCGTTCTATGGGACCGGGGTGGGAGTCGAGCGGGCGGAGAACGCCCTGCTATCTGGGCGCAGTGACAAGCTCTTCTATCGCCGAGTCTCGGACCTGTTCACCGGACGCAAGCGAACGGGAGCCAGCCTCGAGCTGACGATCAACCCGGCGGTGCAGCAGGCTGCGATCTCCGCGATGGGCGGTCAGCATGGTGCTGCCGTGGCGCTCGACCCGCGCACGGGCGCCATCCTCGCCCTCGTTTCCGACCCGAGCTTCGACCCCAACGTCTTTGCCAGCCACGACCTCAAGTCGGTCGCCGAGGCCAGTGACCGGCTCAACGCCGACCCCAGCCGGCCGCTGGTCAACCGAGCTATCGGCGGTGATCTCTATCCGCCCGGTTCGACGTTCAAGGTCGTCACTGCGGCGATGGCGCTATCCAGCGGGAAGTACCAGCCGACCTCGATGGTCCCCGGCCCGGCATCGCTCCCGCTGCCCGGGACAACCATTGCCCTCGACAATGACAGCAAGGCCCCCTGCGGCCCGAACAACCAGACGACGTTGAGCAACGCCCTTGTCGTCTCCTGCAACACGACCTTCGCGAGCCTGGGCATGGAACTCGGTGCCGACGCCCTGCGCACCCAGGCACAGAAGTTCGGCTTCGGCGACACGATCGAAATCCCCATGCGGACCACCCCGAGCAGCATCCCCGCCGACCTCAACGCTCCGCAGACGGCCCAGAGCGCGATCGGCCAGTACGAGGTGCGGGTCACCCCGCTGCAGATGGCGATGGTCGCTGCCGGAGTGGCCAACGACGGGGTCGTCATGCGTCCCTACCTCGTCGCCGACGTTCTCGGCTCGGACCTGTCCCGGATCGAGACGGCGAGCCCTCAGAAGCTGAGCCAGGCGGTCAGCCCCGAGGTCGCCCACGACCTGCGGGACATGATGGTCGGTGTCGTCCAAGGCGGCACCGGCACCGCAGCGCAGATCCCGGGTGTCGCGGTCGCGGGCAAGACCGGTACCGCGCAACACGCACCCGGTGCGGCACCGCATGCCTGGTTCATCGCCTTCGCGCCAGCCCAAGACCCGAAGATCGCGGTGGCTGTCGTCGTCGAGAATGGTGGCCGGCTGGGCAACGAAGCCTTCGGTGGAACCGTCGCAGCACCGATCGCCCGAGCCATGATCCAGGCAGCACTGAAGGGATGAGGACCACCCTATGAGCGAGAAGACCCGTCTGCTCGACGGACGTTACGAGCTCGGTGAGCTCGTCGGCCGCGGCGGCATGGCGGAGGTCCACAAGGGCTACGACACCCGGCTGGGCCGGGAAGTGGCCATCAAGGTTCTGCGCAGCGACCTCGCGCGGGATGTGACCTTCCTCGCCCGGTTCCGCCGGGAGGCCCAATCCGCGGCCGTCCTCAACCACGCCTCGATCGTCGCCGTCTATGACTCTGGCAAGGACAGCTCGGTCGATGCTGATGGCCACATCCACGAAACCCCCTACATCATCATGGAGTACGTCGAGGGACGAACCCTGCGTGAGGTCCTCACCGAGCGCGGCCGCCTCGGCGGCAGGGAGGCTGCCCGGATCACTGAGGGGATCCTCGACGCACTCGCATACAGTCATCGGCAAGGCATCGTCCACCGGGACATCAAGCCGGCCAACGTCATGCTCGGTGCCGACGGCTCGATCAAGGTCATGGACTTCGGCATCGCCCGTGCCTTGGCCGACTCAGCGGCGACGATGACCCAGACCCAGGCCGTCATCGGCACGGCACAGTACCTCTCGCCCGAGCAGGCGCAGGGTCTGAGCGTCGATGCCCGCTCGGACCTCTACTCCACGGGGTGTCTGCTCTACGAGCTCCTCACCGGGCGGCCACCCTTCGTCGGGGACTCCCCGGTGGCCATCGCCTACCAGCACGTCGGCGAGGCACCACCCCCGCCATCGGCATTCGCGCCCGACCTTGACCCGGCCCTCGACAACGTTGTCCTGCATGCACTGACCAAGGATCGGGAAGCCCGCTACCAGAGCGCATCCGAGTTCCGTTCGGATCTGCAGGCCACCCGGCTGGGCCGGCCCATCAGCGCAGCCGCGGCCGGTGCAGCCGCGAGGTCCGCAGCGCCAACCGAGAGGCTCTCTGCCCTCGGCCCGGAGCCCACCGAGGTGTATGCGGTCGCCCCAGCCCAGCCTCCGGGTCCGGACATCGGGGACACCGGGACGGCATCCTTCCCGCCGGTGCAGTCTGAGGAACGTAAAGGGCGCGGGCCGCTGGGTTACCTCGCGCTCGTCCTGGCGATCCTCCTCGCTGTCGGCTTGCTCGGGCTGGGGGTCAAGACCTACCTAGACGGCCAAGCGCGTCAGGGTGCCCTCGTGACCGTGCCGGACGTCACCGGACAGAAGGACGTGGCCGCCCAGCTCGCACTGAGCCAGGCCGGCCTCGTTCCTCGGGTCGAGCACGAGACCAGTGACACGGTCGAGGTCGACGTCGTCACTAGACAGAACCCATCCGCTCGGACTCGGGTCGACAAGGGCCTGACGGTGACGATTTGGGTGTCGACCGGACCTTCGGCGGTCCCCGTGCCCGACCTGCGGGGCAAGACGGAGCAGGAGGCCCGCCAGCAGCTCGGTGACCTCAAACTCACGGTCGGGGGGGTCACCCAGGTCGACGACAGTGATCAGGACAAGGGCAAGGTGATCAGCAGTGACCCTGCCGCTGGGGTCAAGGTGGCTCCCGGGACCTCGGTCACTCTGCGAGTGTCCTCCGGCAAGTTCACCGTGCCCAACGTCGTGGGCCAACAGCAGAACGACGCAACGGACGCCCTCACCCAGAAGCACCTGCGGGTGCGGACGACGTATCAGCAGACTGACCAAGCACCCGAGGGGCAAGTGCTGTCCCAGGATCCGCAGGCAGGTGGGGCCGTCGACGCCGGAACGGTGGTGTCGATCGTCGTCGCCCAGCCACAGCCGACCCAGCCGACGCCGAGCCCGAGCAAGTCGTCGACCCCCTCGGGATCACCATCGCCGAGCCCGAGCTGAGTTGGCGGCGGGTTGCAGACCAGAGCGGTGCTGGCCCCGCCCGGGGTATCGAGAGGCTCAGGGAACGTGCACCGCGGCGGCGACCCCGGCCGCGTCGTGCAGCAGGGGGCTCAGCCCTCGGGCCCGTTCGACGGCGTCGCTCAGACCGCACAGCACCAGCCAGTTCGCGAGCAGCCGGTAGCCGCCCTGGGTGAGTACCGATTCAGGGTGGAACTGGACACCGTGCAGCGGGAGTTCCCGGTGCCGGACGGCCATGATGACCCCGGAGGCGGTGCTGCCGTTGACGACGAGGCTGTCGGGCAGGCTTGTCGGGTCGATCGAGAGCGAGTGGTACCGGGTTGCGGTGAAGGGGCGGGGAAGTCCGGCGAGGACACCGCTGCCGTCGTGGTCGACCTGGGAGGTCTTGCCGTGCAGGAGCTCGGGGGCGCGCCCCACGCGTGCCCCCAGGGCTGCCCCGAGTGCCTGGTGGCCCAGGCAGACACCGAGCATCGGTTGTCTGCGTTGCGCGCACGCCGTGACCATCGCCATGGACACGCCGGCCTCCAGCGGGGTTCCCGGCCCGGGGGAGATGAGGACCCCGTCGAAGTGCGCACCTTCATCCGGGGAGATCACGTCGTTGCGCGCCACGGTGCAGGTGGCACCCAGTTGCTCGAGATAGCCCACGATGGTGAAGACGAAGCTGTCGTAGTTGTCCACGACGAGGATTGAGGTCACGGCTGGCTCCAGGGGTGGTCGGTCTTCCGCAGCGTATGCCGTCCGTCGAAGAATCGGCCTATTGGCCGATTCTTCGACGGCTCATGGTCGGCGACGTCTCATGAGTGAGGGCGCCTGGTCGTCGTGCGGTCAAGGCCGACGCGGGCCGCACCAGTGCGCCGTCGGGCGGGCGGATCTGCTGACGGAGGGGGTCACGAGGTGGCCTTTGCGTACTGCATCGAGATCGACCCGGAGAAGGCGGGGAAGGTCGCCGCCTTGGCCGTGGAAACCCCGTAGCCCAGGCCGAGCCGGGCGACATACTGACGGTAGATCGTCACCGTGGGATCCGAGTTGAGGCTGGCCTGGAGGCTGACCGGGTTGCCCATCGCGGTGATGACGTAGGGCGGGCTGTAGACCCGGCCGTGCAGGATGAGGGTGTTGCCGACGCATCGGACAGCGCTGGTGCTGATCACCCGCTGGTCCATGAGCATCATCGCCTCGGCGCCGCCGGCCCACAACGCGTTGACGACGGCCTGCACGTCCTGCTGGTGGACGATGACGTCATCGACGGTGAACCCGTTGGGAATGTCCGCGGCCTTGAGTGGAGAGTCGTTGAGCTCGACGCGCACGACTGGCCCGGTCACTGCGGTTCGCCCCGCAGCCGGTGCGAGGTCGTCACCACGGTCACGAAGTTCGCTCAGCTGCGCATTGTTGCGAGCAGCAGCTTGCGAGAGCCGGTCCACCTCCGCCTGGAGGTTGTCGATCGTGGCGGCTGTCTCGGCGTTGGTTCGGGTGCCTGCGCGGATCAGGTCGGGGATGTCGCGAGCCGAGGTGCGCAGTTCGCCGCCTCCGGCGGCAGTGCCGCTGGTCGCGAAGAGCACTCCGGCTGCCAGCGCGACGACAGGAACCAGGGCCGACCACAGTGAGCGGCGGCGGGTGCGGTGAGTGGGGTGCCGTGTATGCCGTGGCGGTGGGCTCAGTGACCCTGGCGCTCCAGGACGGATCGTGGTCACGGGCCCTCCTTTCGTGTCCCTCTCAGCCAGATCTCCTAGGCTAGTGCGGACGTTGTCCCGCCGTTTGGTCCAGGAGTGCCCGTGCCCGAGTCCAAAGGTCGCAACAAGGCGACATACACCCCACCCCGGACCGCCCAGAAGCCACAGCTGCAGACCAACCCCCCGTGGTTCGTGCCGGTCATGGTCGGCCTCATGGTTCTCGGACTGCTGTGGGTCGCGACCTACTACATCTCCGGGATCCACGAGTTCCCGGTGCCCGTGCTCGGCCGGTGGAACCTCGGTGTCGGGTTTGCCCTCATGATGGGCGGGTTCCTCATGACGACCCGCTGGCGGTGACAGCTCCGCTGATGACAGGTCGACACTGCAGGGATTGACTCGATGCCTGCTCTCGGGTAGGCATCCCACGTAGATATCCACAGGGTTTGTCCACATTGGGGATGAATGACATCGATGTAACCTCAGCCTCCTGGGAGGTCCCAGTCTCGTGCCGAGTCTGTTGGTGTGCCGGCAGCACACCGATCCCAGGGGCGAGCGATGGACGAGGCCGCGATGGATGCGTCAGCGATAGGGGGCAGAACCTGGGTGCGAGGCACGCTCTAGGCGAGGTAGCCGCCGCCCAGGGCATACTTCAGCGCCGCCAGGGCCACGAGCACCACCACGATGACAACCAGGCCCGCCCAGTGCATCGACGGCGAGCCAGCGGAGGTGACACCTGCCGTGGTGAGCGCCGAACGGCGTCGACCGGTGCGAGCGATGACCAGGGCGCATGCGGCACCGGTGAGGAGTCCGCCGAGGTGTGCCTGCCAGGCGATTCCGGGGATGACGAACCCGAGGACACCGTTGGCGACGATGGTCACCCCGATCCCGGCCGATGACCGTCCGAGATGCCGGTTGAGCACGGCGAACGCGCCGAAGAGCCCGAAGACCGCACCGGACGCCCCCACAGTCGAGGTGAGCCAGTTGCCGCGCTGCCCGGCGGCGATCTGGGCCAGCGTCAGCGGCGCGGCGAGCAGGAGGTAGCCCACGGACCCGCCGAGCGCACTGATCAGATATGTCGCCACGAACCGGGCCCGGCCGAGCAGCGGCTCGAGATACTGACCCATGAGCCACAGGGCATACATGTTGAAGACGATGTGCAGCAGCATTGTCGGGCTGTGCACGAAGGCCGCGGTGAGGAAACGCCACGGCTGGGACACCCCGAGGAAGGGTGCGAAGGCCAGCTGGCCCGTCAACCCCGGCACGGCCCGTTGACCGAGGTAGACCAGGACGCACAACCCGGCGATGGTCATCGTCGCCAGCGGGCGACCGTCGGTCACCGCTCCACCGAAGACCGTCCTGCCTGTTCGCACCGTGCGGGCCCCCTCGGCCACGCAGTCGATGCACTGCACTCCGACCGCAGCAGGGCGCTGGCACTCCGGGCACACCGGTCGTCGGCAGCGCTGACAGGACACATAGGCGACCCGATCAGGGTGCCGCGGGCAGACCGGCGGCGCCTGTGGCTCGCCGGTGTGCCCGTATGGCGTGGGCTCGCTCAGGGCATACCCCTTCAGTCCTGGGTGATCTCGATGCTCTCGATCACGACGTCCTGAACCGGGCGGTCGTTCGCGCCGGTCGCCACCGCGCCGAGGGTGTCGACGAGGTCACGGCTCTCCTGGTCGGCGACCTCGCCGAAGATCGTGTGCTTGCCGGTCAGCCACGGGGTAGGAACGTTGGTGATGAAGAACTGGGAACCGTTAGTGCCTCGTCCGCCGCGCTTGCCGGCATTGGCCATCGCGAGCAGATAGGGGCGGTTGAAGGCCAGGTCGGGGTGGATCTCGTCGTCGAAGGTGTAGCCCGGGCCGCCGATGCCTCGGCCGAGCGGGCAGCCGCCTTGGATCATGAAGTTGGCGATGATCCGGTGAAAGATCAGGCCGTCATAGAACTTCGTCGGGTTGGAGCGGCCGGCGTCGTCGGTGTAGTCCGATTCTCCGGTGGCCAGGCCGACGAAGTTCTGCACTGTCTTGGGAGCCTGGTCCGGGAAGAGCGTGACGTTGATCGGGCCGTGGCTGGTGTGGAAGGTCGCCTTCATGGCCACCAGTGTTTCACGGTATGCCGGGTGCACCCGAATGCCTGCCACCCGGTGACACGATGACGGTGGCACAGGGCAGGATGGGGCGTGAAAAGTCCGGTGACAACGAGGAGGTATCCGGTGAAGCGCTGTGGAGGCCGGATGGAGAAGTTCACAAAGGTCGCGGCGGCGGGTGTGGCGGCAGCAGCCGAGGCCGTTCACGACGCCGCAGCGGGGGCCGCCCATGAGGTTCCGGCTCTCGCCGCGGCCGCTGTGACCGAGCCCAAGGCAGTGACGACGGTCGAGGGCAAGGGGGCTGGCGCACCGAAGAAGGGGTGCCGTCGGCGGCGCAAGTGGGTCTTGCTGGGAGCTCTCGCGGCGGGGGCAGCAGCGATCGCCTACCGCCGGAGCACGACGAAGCCAGACCCGTGGGCCACCGCCGGCACGTGGACCCCGCCGGCGCCGCCGGTTCCCGAGTCGTCGGTTGCTGCCGCGGAGAGCGCCGATGCTGCCGACGAGACAGCCGACGAGACAGCCGACGAGACGGTCGAGCAGGCGGAGGGCGCGGCGGAGAAGACCGTCGACGAGAGCGCTGAGCAGGTGGACGAGTCCGTCGGGCAGGTGTCGGAAGCCGCTGCGGACGCCGCCGAGGACGCCGCCGAGGAAGCCAAGGGCTGACCGCATACGGCACGAGGAAGCCAAGGGCTGACCGCAAACGGCACTGAGGCTGCGGCAGCGCGATTGCTGTGAGTGGGCTGGGGATCGGTTGGAGGCCCTCAGCGGACCCTCCCCAATCCCGGGGTGAGGGTCTAACCTCGCTCAGGACGGGCGCAACCGCCCGCACACCCACACAAGAGGGGACACCAACACATGGCTACCGACTGGGCTGCCGACGTCAAGAAGTACGCCCCGCACGCCAAGGACGAGCACATCAAGGGCATCGTCCGGCACTGTGGCATCGCGCTGCAGAAGGTCGACTCCTCACTCGTCTCGTGCAGCGACAAGGCTGAGACGGACCGGGTCATCGCGAGCTTCCTCAAGAAGAAGCTCGCGCTCACCGACGACGATGCTGCCCTGCAGAAGAGCGTCGACGAGGTCTGCGCGACGATGAAGGCGTCGAACCA
The DNA here is from genome assembly GCA_039812375.1 of Phycicoccus sp. Lineage (GTDB taxonomy): Bacteria > Actinomycetota > Actinomycetes > Actinomycetales > Dermatophilaceae > JAGOME01. Next base: position 11,404 of record JBDIAO010000049.1, read on the forward strand.
CAAGAACCGGGTGACCTTCTACTATCTGCTCGCGGAGAAGCACGGCAAGCTCGACCTCTTCGGCTGAGCTGGTGTGCTGATCCCCCGCCTGAGAGCACGCGACTGCGTGAGCGGGCCGCCAAGCCCCTCCCCCTCAGGCGGCAGGGACCGGGGCTGGGAGGAGCCAGTCGAGGACCTGCGTGGCGGTGAACCCTTCCGGGTGGGCCGTCAGTAGATCGGGTATGCCGTCCAGATCCTGCCCGAGCGTGACCGCACTCGCCTCGTCGTAGCCGTCCCGTCGGTGCTGGCCCATGCCCACGTTGGCCATCAGCGCATTGCACAGGCACTTGCGGTCGACGGTCTCCTCGAGTGAGCCGCCCTTGCGCAGATAGGCGTCAACGGGCTCGCCGGGGCAGCGGTAGCCCACTGATCCGTCCACGCGCTCGAACGGCTGGCGCAGGTAGGACAGGTCGCACAGTCGGGGGCGGGCGGCATACACCTCGTCTTCGGAGAGGGTCCCCGGCACGGCGGCGACCTTGAACGGGAACGAGGTCGGCGAGGCTCGGGGGTCGTTGTGCACGCGCAGGGTCCCCGCAGTGAGTTCGTCGAGCACCTGCTGACGCAACTGCGTGCTCAGGCCGGACTCGTCACACAGCGCGAAGACCGTGCCGCACTGGACGCCGGTTGCGCCGCTGGCCGGTGCTTCACGGACCTTGGCGGGGGTGGCGTAGCCGCCGGCGAGCCAGAAGGGCAGGCCGAGCCTGGCGATGGCCGCGAGGTCGGCCTGGTCCCGGGCGCTGTAGACCGGCTCGCCGTCCTCGTCGAGGACGAGCTTGCCGCGCGGGGGCGCACTGTGACCGCCGGCGGTGAAGCCTTCGACGACGAACCCGTCCGGGCGGATCGCCTCATCGCGGCAGAGGTAGGTGGCCAGACTGTGCAGTGACACGATCGCCAGGAACGTGGGCCGGGTGAGTACGGGCAGGTGTGCCCCGAGGACTGCCACCGGGTCGACCGAGGTCGTGTGGGTGCGAGTGGCACCGTGGACCTCGACGCTGATGGTGCCGGTGCGCCCGGCGGCGAGGTCGGTGAGCAGTTGTGGGATCTCGCGGGGGATCCCGGCCCCCATGAGGACGTAGTCGACGCCGGCAAGCATCGCGCCGAGTGCGGCTGAGGGTGTGGCGATCTGGATCTTCTCGAGGAAGTTGATCCCGATCAGGCCGTCATGGCCCTCTTTGGCCAGCCAGACGTGCACGAAGTTCCCGAGAATGGCGAGCTCGGCCGCGGCTTTCGATAGCCCGATGGTCAAGGTCGGGTTCGGCCGGTACGGGGTGTCAGCGCTGCGCCCACCCTCGATGAAGTAGCGGGACAGCGCCCGCATCGCCATCTCCTGGTCAGGGAAGGCAGCCAGGGCGCGGCGCAGGTGCCCGTCGGGATCACCGTCCTGCAACCCACGGGCGAGCACCGCGTCGAGAGCGGTTCCGGAGACCACCCCGAGCTGGCCGTGCCGACTCACCGCCCGGGCCAGTTGCCATGACGAGACGTTGACGCCCATGCCACCTTGGATGATGACGGGGTTCTGGGGACCGGCCATGCTGCAACCTCCGCAACCAAAACTTACGGTGCCGTAACCTACGCAACCGTAGGTAACGATAGAGCATCAGCGGGGGTGCGCGCATCCACGTCCGGTGCGGCAGTGCCGGCCGGGCGGACGGGGGCGAGTTGCGCGAGGGTGTGCCGCACGAGGAAGAAGACCGGAACCACGCCGAGCGCGACGAGTAGCGCGGCATACGGCGCGGCCGCGGTGAAGTCGAGGGACTCCCCGTTCGTCGTTGCCCACAGCTGGCTGGACAGGGTGCTCCCGTTGAGGGGGAGCAGCATGAGCGTCGTCGTCAGCTCTTTGCTCGCGTCGAGGGCGACGAGGATCGCCCCCGCCGCGAATCCCGGCGCTGCGAGCGGCAATGTGACCCGGAGGAATGTGCGGCCCGGTCGGCTGCCTAGTGACGCCGCGACATCGTCGTAGGTGCGCCGGGCAGTCTGCAGCCCGACCCGCTGGTTCGCCACTGCGAGCGGCAGGAAGAGGATGACGTATGCCGCGACGAGCATGGCCGGTGTCTTGTACAGCGCCGGAGCGAGCCGGGTGGCGAGGAAGACCAGGGCCAGAGCGAGGATGGCGCTGGGGATCGCGTGTGCCAGCCAGACCGCCCGTTCGGTGAGTCGGGATGTCGTCGATGGGTGCCGGGTGACCCACCAGCTCACCGGCACCGCGCACAGGGTTGCGACGATCGCAGCCGAGACGGCATACCCGATCGTCGAGGAGAAGGCTGTGCCGACCACTCCCCAGCCCGGGGTGAACGCCGACTGCCCCATGACCAGGCCGCGGGTGGTCATGAGGACGGTGGGGCCGACTGCGAGCAGGGGTATCACGAGTGCGCCGAGCAGCAGCGGGACGCCCCCCGCACCGAGCGAGCGGCGGCGAGGTGGGCGAGCTCCGCCGCGGGCGATGGCCCCGATGACACTCGGCCCCGAGAGCCACCGCGTCGCCAGGAGTACGACCAGGGACAACACGGCGAGCAGGAGTGAGAGCGAACGAGCCGAGCGATAGTCGGCATAGTCCATCATCTCGGCGAGGATCTTCGTGGTCAGGGTGCTGCGACCGAGCTGCACCATTGCGCCGTATTCGGCCAGGACATGTAGGGCAACGATGAGCAGGCCCGCCGCCAGTGCGGGCCGCAGCGCGGGGATGACGACCACCGCGAACGGCGCGAATCGACTGCGGCGCAGGGAGGAGACGACATCCTCGAGCGCAGGGTCCACGGACCTCAGGGCGACGACACACGGCAAGAAGACATAGGGATAGAGCGAGAGCGCGAGCACGATGACGGCGCCGGGCAGGCTGGTCACCACCCCCAGGGTGGGCGCGTAGACGAGCTCGGTGGAATAGGTCGCATAGGCGCTAACGAAGCCCGGCACGGCCAGGGGCAGGGTGAAGAGGACGGCGAGCAGCCGGGGAACCGGGATCGTCGTCCGGGTGACGAGTACCGCAGCACTCGCACCGAGCACTGCGGCCAGTCCACTGACCAGGACCGTCAAGACGACGGTCTGGACGAGGGCACCGGTGGTGGCGGGATAGGCGAGCTGGGCGGTGAGGTCTGCCAGTGAGGTGCCGGAGAGGAACAGGTAGCCGATCGGCAGTAGGGACAAGGCGGCGACGGCGACCGCAGCCAGTGCTGTCGCCGTCGCCGGGCGCGGCCTGTGTGTCACGGCCAAGTTCCTTCAGGTGTCATCGTTCGGGTGTCAGCGCGCGTGCTTCGTGCGGCTCATCCGCTGGACATGCCGAGCTTCTTGAGGAGATCCTCGGCTTGCTGGGAGTTCGCCAGCGAGTCCATGTCGAAGGTCGGAGACTTGATCGCACTGAGGTCACCGACCACGGTGCTCGCCACCCCCGTGGCCACTGGGTACTGGGCGCCGGAGACGTCGATGGGGCCGGCGATGATCTTCTGACCGCCGTCCTTCGAGGTGAGCCAGGCGAGGAACCGTTGAGCCGCGTCCGCGTTCTTGCTTGACGTGAGAATCCCGGCCCCGGAGGAGAGGACGAGGTTGCCCGGGTCCTCGGTGGGGAAGTGGTAGATCTTCGAGGCGAGCTTGTCCGGGCCGCCCTTCTGACCGGCCAGGATCCACCAGTAGTAGTGGTTGGTCAGGCCCATCGCATGCTTGCCGGCCTCGACCGTGTCGCGGACGTTGCCGTTCTTGTGCTCGTTGACCCCGTTGGTGTTGATGGCCTCGAGGAACGCGGTGGTCCGCTCCTGACCCCACGCGGAGAGCAGGTATTGGGTGGTCGCCACGAACGCCCCGGACGGAGCCCAGGCGAACTTGCCCGTGTATTCGGGCTTGGTCAGGTCGGCCAAGGTCGCTGGGAGGGCGCTCTCCTGGATCAGGGACGGGTTGTAGAGCAGGACCCGGGTGCGCGCGGCATAGGCCACCCACAGGCCCTTACCCGAACTGAGCCCCGGACGGACCTGGTCGAGTGTCGCCGCCTCGACCGGGGCGAGCAGGCCCTCTTTGCCAAGCACCGCGACCGGGGTCGGGTCCTCGGAGAGGAAGACGTCGGCCTTCGTCGCGGCACCCTCGGCCTGGATCTGTCCGGCGGTCGCATCGTTCTGAATGTTGAACTTCACCCCGCTCTGGGCGGTGTAGGCCTTGGTCAGAGCCTCGACGAGTGCAGCGTGCTGATCGGTATAGACGGTCAGTGTCGTCGCTGTGCCGGGAGTGGTGGCCGCTCCGCTGGACGCTCCGGTGTCCGCCGGGGTCGGGGACCCGCCGCAGGCGGCGACCAGGGTCAGAGCCGCCGCTGCACTCACTGCGAGCAGCGCAGGTGCGCGTCGGGCCGGAGCGGGGCGTCGGCGCAGCCGGCCGATGCGGAAGCGGGGCGTCGGAACGGTCATCGGTGCTACCTCTCGGCTCCGGATCAGGACACAGCTAAGACCCTTGTGAAATGAGGTTAGCCTAACCTAAGACTAGATGCGATCGGGGTCGCGACCAGGGCTGGCCGGCGACTCAGACAGGGGTGGCGCTGGGCCCGGTGGCTGAGACGGCATACGTGAGGACCGGCGTCGTCACGGCCACGGCAACCCGCTCGCCGACGGCATGGCGTTGGGTCCCGGCCACGCGTATGCCGACGACGGGCCCGGCGTCGAGGCGCACCCGGACCAGGGCTGCGTGGCCGGCATACCCCTGGGCGAGGACGACACCGAGGCCTGCGGTGCCAGGGCGGGGCTCGAGAACCCCAGCGGAGGCTGCGGGGTGCAGGGTGAGCTGCTCGGGGCGCACGAGCACCTCGCACGCGCCGGGCACGTGGGCGCCTTCGACGGCACTAGCGGAGGCGACGTCGAGTCGCCCGAGGGCGCAGCGGACGACGAGCACACCGTCGCGGTGTTCCCACTGCCCTGGCAGGACTGCGGCCTCACCGAGGAATCGGCCGAGTTCGACGTCCACCGGGGTGTCGTAGACGGCGTGTGGGTCGCCGCCGGAGACGATCCGCCCAGAGCGCATGACGACGAGGTGGTCGGCCAAGCTCATCGCTTCGGCCTGGTCGTGGGTGACCAGGAGGGCAGTCGTGCCGACCCGGGTGAGGACGTCCCGGACCTCTTCGCGTAGCTCGACGCGCAGCTGGGCGTCCAGTGCACTGAACGGCTCGTCGAGCAGGACCAGCCGTGGTTCGGGGGCGAGTGCCCGCGCGAGCGCCACCCGCTGCTGCTGGCCTCCGGAGAGCTGATGCGGCCGCCGCTCCGCCAGCCCAGTGAGCCCAATGAGTTCGAGGAGCTCGTCGACCCGCTCCAGGCGTGCCACCCGCGGGCGGTCGGCGATGCCGAAGGCGATGTTCCGGGCCACGCTCAAGTGGGGGAAGAGCGCACCCTCTTGCGGAACCACGCCGATGCCACGGTCGAAGGGCCGCACCGTCGCTCCTGGGGCATCGAGAACGCGCTCGCCGAGGGTAATCGTGCCGGCGTCAGGTGTCTCGAAGCCGGCGATGCAGCGCAGCAGCGTGGTCTTGCCTGAGCCTGAGGGCCCGAGGACGGTGGCGAAGGCGCCTCGGGCCACGTCGAGATCGATGCCGTCGAGAGCCACAGTGAGGCGACGTCCGGTGGTGAAGGTCTTGCGCACGCCGCGGACTCTCAGCACACCCCCAACGCTAGACCCGCCCTCTCACTAGACCCGCCCTCTCACTAGACCCGCCCAACGCTAAACCGCCCCCTTACTGCTCCTGGCCGGATCGGCGCCGGAGTGACCCGTCGGTAGCTTCACCCAGCGGCCGGGCACCCGGGCGCCTACACTCGGACTCGTGCTCCAGCAGCAGCCGAGTCCGACCGGGAAGGACCGCCCGGAGCGCATCCTTGACGCCGTGCTGACCCTGTTGGCGCGACATGGGATCTCCGGGGTCAGCATGCGCGCGGTGGCCCGCGAGGCCGGCGTGGCCCTCGGGCTGGTCAACTACTACTACGAGGACAAGAGCGGCCTCATCCAGGCGGCCCTGCAGCGCATCGAGCAGGACGACGTGTCCCTGGTCGATCCGGACCCCAGCCTCCCGCCAGAGCAGCAGGTCCGGGCGGCGTTGGAGCGGGGCACGGACCCGGAGCTGTTGAGCCCCGAGTACCTGACCCTGCGATTGCAGCTGTGGGCGTTGGGTTCTGCGCAGCCGGAGTATGCCGCGATCAACACGAGTGCCCACATGCGGTATCGGGCGGAGCTGGCCAGCCTGATTGCCGCTGCGCGTCCGCAGGCCTCCCAGACCGAATGTCTCGAACGTGCCAATGACGTCACGATCATCCAGAACGGGATATGGCTGACCACCCTGCTCGGATTCGACCGGTCCTCGCTGAGCCGAGCCCGCGCCCGATGCGAGGCGATCGCCCTGGCGCCGTAGGGCTGCGCACGAACGCTGGCGCGGCGACACTCTCAGTTCGAGGCCATCCCCGCGAGGGTGAAAGCCCTGGCGTAGGCCTTCTGACCCTCGATGGTCGGGTGCAGGAGGAAGAGCCACTGCTCTGGCTCGGGGTTGCAGTACCGGTGGCCGTTGAACTGGGGGTCCGCGGCGACATAGCGGGCGGGGATTCTCTGCAAGTTGGCCTGCAGCACTGCGGAGATCACTCGGGAGTTGAAGTTGACGATGGTGGCGTCGATGGCCACGCCCATCAGCGCGGGCACCTGTGCGGAGTTTCCGCCGCCAAGCGGCACCTGGCACACTGACCGCAGCGACGAGGGGACGAACGGGCGGACATAGCCGGACCAGTAGATCGTGGCCCGGGGGTAGACCCGGTTGATCTCGGTGAGGACCTGGGGCAGCTTCGGGCTCACGGTGTTGACCCCCTGGTTGAGGGTCGCGATGACGCCGAGGTAGTTGCACGCCGAGCCGGCGGCGACGCAGTTCGCCAGTTCTTGCTGCCAGGCCGTGTCGTTCGCGCCGACGGTGAGGGTCACCCACCGCACGGTCGGGTCGGGCGACGAGGCCTGCAAGCTGCTCAGCAGCGACGACACGGACTCGCCGCTGTGGGCCTGCAAGTTGACGTTCGCGAGGCCGTTCGCGAGCACGGCTGGGTATGCGTAGTCCGGGCTGGGCAGGAGTGCCCCGGCAGGGTAGGAGTCGCCGAGCGCGACATACGTGCTCTGGCTCAGCGGACCTGCGCCATTTGCCTGGGCCGGTGAAGCGCCCAAGAAGACGAAGGCCAGAATGCTAGCCAAGGCCAACGCGAGGACAGAACGACGACGCCTCATGACATCCTCCTCATCCGGGGGCGTTCGGAAGAACACCGATAAGCCAGTGTGGCGGATCGAGAGGCGGATGTGCCCGGTGTGTGGGTACTTTCGGCAGATGAGCGGGAGACGACCGGCACGGTGGGAGCAGTTCGCTCCTGGTGCGGCTGTGCTCCTGAGGTATGACCGGAGCTGGGTTCGAGGAGACGTCCTGGCGGGGGTGACCGTCTCGGCATACCTCGTCCCGCAGGTGATGGCCTACGCCGAGGTGGCCGGGATGCCGGCGATCGCTGGGCTGTGGGCGTGCGCCCCGGCACTGGCCATCTATGCACTGCTGGGTTCCTCGCGGCAGCTGTCGGTGGGCCCGGAGTCGACGACGGCGCTGATGACCGCTGCTGGGGTCGGGGCCCTGGTGGGCGTGGTCGGCGTTGAGCGGCGGAGCGAGGTTGCTGCTCTGCTCGCCATTGCCGTGGGAGCCCTGTGTGTCCTCGGGTGGCTCGCCCGCCTGGGGTTTCTCGCGGAACTTCTGTCCAAGCCGGTACTCGTGGGCTACATGGCCGGGGTCGCCGCACTGATGATCGTCGGCCAGATCGGCAAGGTCACCGGAATCGAGGGCGGAGGCCACGCCTCCCTCGCTGACCTGTGGTTCGTCATGACCCATCTGCACCAGGTGCACTGGCCCACGCTCGGGATCTCGGCGGGAGTGCTGGCGGCGTTGCTCCTCTTCGCGCGGTGGGCACGGCGCTGGCCCGGGCCCCTCATCGCGATGCTCGCGGCGGCGGTCCTCGTCAAGGTCACCGGACTCCACGAGCGTGGTGTCGCCGTCATCGGGGACGTGCCCCAAGGGTTGCCTCGGGTGACGGTGCCGACCCTGGATGGTATGGATGTGTGGGCGCTGTTCCCAGCAGCGATCGGGGTGGCCATCGTCGCATACAGCGACAACGTCATCACGGCACGGGCCTTCGCGCTCAAGCGCCGCGAGACCATCGACAGCAACCAGGAGTTCCTCGCACTCGGCGCAGCGAACCTCGGCGCGGGGGTCGTCTCCGGTTTCCCGGTGAGTTCGAGTGGGAGCCGAACGGTGCTCGCCGCCACGATGGGTGCGCAGACCCAGCTGCACTCCCTGGTCTCCGTTGTCGTCCTTGGAGCGACGATGCTGTGGCTGGGGCCGGTTCTCGGGGCGTTCCCGAACGGGGCACTTGGTGCTGTCGTCATCTATGCCGCGCTCCGGCTCGTCGACGTGACCGAGCTCCGGCGAATCGCGGCGTTCCGGCGGAGCGAACTCGTTCTGGGGCTCTCGACAGCCGTCGCCGTCGTCGTCCTCGGGGTGCTCCCCGGGATCGGTGTGGCGATCGGGCTGTCGGTTCTCGACCTGCTGCGCCGGATCGTGCATCCCCACGACGGTGTGCTCGGCTACGTGCCCGACGTCGCCGGAATGCACGACATCGACGACTACCCGAACGCGGTTCAGGTGCCTGGGCTCGTCGTCTATCGCTACGACTCCCCGCTCTTCTTCGCCAATGCGGCCGACTTCGTGGGGCGCGCGCTGGCCGAGGTGGACCGCGCCGGCATACGTGGCCGGGTTAGGTGGTTCCTGCTCAACGCCGAGGCCAACACCGAGGTCGACCTCACCGCAGTAGACGCGTTGGACAATCTCCGACTAGCGTTGCAGGACAAGGGTATCGATTTTGCTATGGCGCGGGTCAAGCAGGATATGAGGGACTCGCTCGAGGCAGCTGGATTCATCGACAAGGTGGGACGCGAGCGGATCTTCCCGACCTTGCCGACCGCCGTCGCAGCCTACGCCCGGTGGTATGAAGCCACGTATCGACGGCCGATCCAGGGCTTCCGGGCTCCGCCGATCACCCCACAGCCGCACCTTGGCGATGAGGGAGCAGGCGAGGGAGCCGGCGAGGCACCCGACGCGGGGTAGCGTCGTGGCGGCGGTGCCCGCAGCGCGGCCTCAGTGCCCGCAGCGCGTCCGCAGTGCCCGTTCCGTGCGAGTTGAGGCGCCGCTGACTCCTCGTTCTCTCCTCGTTCGGGGGTATTGCCCGGCGTCAGGGTGCCGCGGAATACCCCGAACGAGGAGGCGCTAGCT
>JBDIAO010000050.1:0-20411 GCA_039812375.1 Phycicoccus sp.
GAACAGGCGAAAGCACGGAGACCCCGGAACCGTGGCCAGATCCCGGAAACCTTCCAGGGTCTCGCCCCAGTTTCGGGATGGTCCCGAAAACGTGAGGCTGGTGGGACTGGTGGGAGCGAGCCGGTGGGGCTGGTAGAGCTGGTGGGACTGGTGGGAGCGAGCCGGTGGGGCTGGTCGGTGTGGGCCGGCAGGGCTGGCAGGCGGGAAGAAATAGTTAGCCAAGGTAATGAGTTGACTGGGAATGCCCGTCTCGACACAGCAACCCGTAGCCGCAGATCGCGTGCCACTGACTCGGAGCGAGCGCGCCCGCATCGCCATCGACCTGCGTCTGGCGTGTATGCGAATCTCCCGCCGGGTCCGTTTCGAGAGTACCGACGAGGTCGCGCCGCACCAGCTGACCGCCCTGGTTCGGGTGGAGAAGGGTCCGTGCACCCCTCGTGAACTCGCACAGCACGAGCGGGTCAGTCCACCGAGCATGACCCGCACGGTGAGCTCGCTCACCAACGCCGGGTGGGTCCAGCGGGCGAACGATCCCCATGACGGCCGCCGGGTCATCCTGTCGCTGACCCCGGCCGGAGCGCAGGTCCTCGCCCAGGTCCGGGAGCGCCGGGATGCCTGGATGGCCGTTCGGCTCGCGGGTCTGAGCGACCCGGAAGTCCTGGTGCTCGCCCAGGCCAGCGCGATCCTGGGGAGGATCGCGTCCGAGTGAGCCCCACCTTCGCGTCCCTGTCGGTCCGCAACTACCGGATCTGGTTCCTCGGCGGCTTCGTCTCCAACGTCGGCACCTGGGCCGGCCGCGTCGGCCAAGATTGGCTCGTCCTGACGGTGCTCACCCCCAACAGCGGCTCCGCACTGGGGATCGTCACCGGGCTGCAGTTCCTTCCGGTCCTCCTCCTGGCCCCGGTCGGTGGGGCGATCGCGGACCGTTACTCGCAGCGGACCGTACTGGCGATCACCCAAACCGGACTGCTCCTGACCAGCGCCCTGCTCGGAGTCCTGGCCATCACCGGGCAGGCCCAGGTCTGGCACGCGTATGCCGTGGCCCTGGCTCAGGGCTTCTTCACCGCCGTCGACAACCCCACTCGTCAGGCATTCGTCGCCGAACTCGTGCCCTCCGACCAGCTGCCCAATGCGGTGGGGCTCAACAGCGCGTCGTTCAACAGCGGTCGACTCATCGGGCCCGGCTTGGCCGGCCTGGTCATCGCCGCGTCAGGGACCGGTGAGGCGCTACTCCTCAACAGCCTCTCCTTCGCGTTCGTGCTGGTCTCACTGGCCCTCATTCGCCCCGCCGACCTGCTGCGCGCACCCCGACTCACCGGGCGAGGCGGCATACGCGAGGGGTTGGTCTACGTCAGACACCGTCCCGACCTGCAACTGGTGATGTTCCTCATCTTCGTCCTGGGAACGTTCGGGATGAACTTCCAGATCACCACGGCTCTGATGGCGACCCAGATCTTCGACAAGGGTGCCGGAGAGTACGGCTTGCTGGGGTCCATCATGGCCTTGGGGTCACTCACGGCGGCCCTGATGACCGCCCGCCGCCGCCAGCCGAGACTGTGGATCATTCTCGCGGCACTCCTCGGGTTCGTCGCGTCGACCGTGCTCGCCGCACTCGCCCCCAGTTATGCGCTCTTCGCTCTCGCTCTGGTGCCCGTGGGACTGACCGCCCTGACCGCGATGACTACCGCGAACACTCTCGTGCAGACTCGCATCGATCCGGCCATGCGCGGTCGCGTCATGGCCCTCTACATGGCGATCTTCATCGGCGGCACCCCGATCGGTGCTCCGATCATCGGCTGGATCGGTGAGCAGTTCGGAGCGCGCTGGACGATCCTCATTGGCTCCATCGCGGTCGCACTCTCGCTCGTCGTTGCCTGGCGGGTGCTCACCAAGGACGACAATGTCCGGGTGAGCCTGAGGACTTCCCCCCGCCCGACGCTCGTCATCGTTCGCACCCCGCGTGACGAGGCGACCGAGCCGGTGCCGGAGGCGGCCCGGTGAACGCCCGGTTCCGTCGTCGGATGACTCTCGGGGTGCTCGCCGTCGTCGTGCTGCTCACGGTGGGCTATGCGGTGTGGATCCGATAACGCACCAACGTGCCTGAACCGTGGCTGCCCAACACTCGAGTGAGGAGGACGCGCCGTATGCCGTGTGCTGGTCGCGGCGTGTTCTCCTCACTCGACTGTCTGGGCTGGGGCGGTCAGCTCCGCTCGATGACGTATTCGATGCAGCCGATGAGCCGAGTCACGTCCAGCGGATCGACCGCGGGGAAGCAGGCCACCCGCAACTGGTTGCGCCCGAGCTTGCGATACGGCTCGACATCGACGATTCCGTTGGCCCTCAGCGTGCTCGCCACCGCCGCAGCATCGACGGAGTCGTCGAAGTCGATCGTGGCGACCACCTGCGAGCGGTGCGCCGGGTCGGCGACGAACGGAGTGGCATACGACGAGGCCTGTGCCCATTCATAGAGTCGGGAGGAGGAGTCGGCGGTCCGGGCGCTGGCCCAGGCCAGGCCGCCGTGCTCATTGAGCCAGTCGACCTGTGCGGCCAGGAGTGCCAGGGTCGCCACCGCCGGGGTGTTATAGGTCTGGTCCTTGGCCGAGTTCTCGATCGCCGTCGGTAGGGAGAAGAAGTCCGGCACCCACCGTCCGGACGTGGCGATCTCGTCGACTCGGGCCAGGGCCGCGGGGGAGAAGAGCGCGAGCCAGAGCCCACCGTCGGCGGCGAAACACTTCTGCGGAGCGAAGTAGTAGACGTCCACCTGAGCCGGGTCGAGTGGCAGCCCGCCTGCGGCGGAGGTGGCGTCGACGACCATCAGCGCGTCGGTGTCGGCCCCCTCCACCCGCTGCACCGGAGCCATGACCCCAGTGCTTGTCTCGTTGTGCGCCCATGCGTAGACATCGACACCGGCCTCCGGGCGCGAGGTGGGGAGCGTGCCCGGAGCAGCAGTGATGATGCTCGACTCGGCGAGGAACGGAGCTCGGTTGGTTACCGAGGCGAACTTGGCGGAGAACTCCCCGAAGGCCAAGTGCTGGGCCCGCTCTCGGACCAGTCCGAAGGCCGCGATGTCCCAGAAGGCGGTCGCTCCGCCGTTGCCGAGGATCACTTCGTAGCCCGGCGGCAGCGCGAAGAGGTCCCGCAGCCCTGAGCGAATCGCCCCGACGAGCGCGCGCACCGGCGCCTGGCGGTGTGACGTTCCCAGGACCGTGCGGCCGAGGGCGGCGAGACGGTCGACTTGCTCGGCGCGCACTTTGCTCGGGCCGGAGCCGAACCGGCCGTCCGCAGGCAGCAGGTCGATGGGGATGTTCAGGGGTTGCGCGCTCAGGGGCTGATTGCTCAGGGGCTGTTTGCTCATGGGTGGTTTGTTCATGGGCGGTAGCCCTTGACGTCCTCGAGGCGACGCGGGCCGGGCCCGATATACCGGGCGCTGGGTCGGACCAGGCGCCCGGTGAGCTTCTGCTCGAGGATGTGCGCCGACCAGCCCGCCGTGCGAGCAGAGACGAAGAGCGGGGTCATCATGTGGGCGGGCACCTGCGCGAAGTCGAGCAGAACAGCCGCCCAGTAGTCGACGTTGGTCTCCATCCGGCGGTTGGGGTAGCGCTCGGCGAGCTCGGCGATCGCCGCCTTCTCCAGTTCCAGGGCCACTTCGTAGCGGGGAGCCTGGAGCCGCCGGCAGGTATCTCGCAGCACCGCGGCCCGAGGGTCGTAGGCACGATAGACCCGGTGCCCGAAGCCCATCAGCCGCTCCCTGCGGTCCATGACCGACTTGACGTAGCGGCGGGCATCGCCCATCTGCTCCACGCCTTCGATCATGTGCCGGGCTCGGGAGGGAGCTCCGCCATGCAGCGGCCCAGAGAGGGCTCCGACGGCTCCGGACAAGCAGGCCGCCACGTCCGCGCCAGTCGAGGCGATGACCCGGGCCGTGAACGTCGAGGCGTTCATGCCGTGCTCGGCGGCGGAGGTGAAGTAGGCGTCGATCGCCTCGACGTGGGCAGGCTCGGGGTCTCCGCGCCACCGGATCATGAAGCGCTCGACGATCGTCTCGCCCTTGTCCACCTCTCGCTGGGGGACCATCGGTTTGCCCAGGCCGTGTGCGGACTGGGCGATGAAGGACAGCGCCGTGACCGAGGCGCGGGCCAGGTCCTCGCGGGCCTGCTCGGGAGTGATGTCGAGTAGCGGCTGGAAACCCCACACCGGAGCGAGTTGGGCGAGTGCGGACTGCGCGTTGACTCGGATGTCCCCGGTGTGCACGGGTAGGGGGAACGGCTCAGCCGGAGGCAGGCCGGGCCCGAACTCATTGTCGACGAGCAGGCCCCACACCTGTCCGAAAGACACCTGGCCGACGAGATCCTTGAGGTCGACGCCGCGATAACGCAGCGCCCCGCCCGCCTTGTCCGGCTCGGCGATCTCAGTCTCGAAAGCAACGACCCCCTCCAGCCCGGGACGAAAGTCGGGATCGGGGGTTGCGGTGCTGTCCTGTTGCGTCTGTGTCATGGGGGTCTCCCACTCCTCTCGTGCCCTCTGCGGCGCGGCTGCCATTGTGCCCTGCCCGGGTGTGCTGGGGCCCGGTGAGCCCGCCCCCACTCGCATACGGGTTTTCGGGATGACCCCGAATAGGTGGCCAAACCCCGGAAGGTTTGCGGGGTCTCGGCTGGATTTCGGGGTGACCCCGAAATCGTGGGGATGGTGGTGTTGCCGGGACGGAGCACCAGGAACTCACTGGGTCGGCGGCACTCGATGGATCTTGTGCGGGGCAGCCTGGGAGCGCGGCTTGATCACGAGCAGGTCGATGTTGACGTGTGGGGGACGGGTGGCCATCCAGGTGATGGCGTCAGCGACGTCCTCGGCCACGAGCGGGTCGACCACCCCGGCATAGACCGCGTCGGCTCTCGCCTGGTCCCCGCCGTAGCGCACCAGCGAGAATCCTTCGGTGTGCACCAGCCCGGGAGCGACCTCCTCGACCCGAACCGGCTTGTCCCACAACTCAAGCCGCAAGGTTTCGGTGACCGCAGCTAGCGCGTGCTTGGCCGCCGTGTAGCCCGCGCCGCCCTCGTAGACCACGTGTCCGGCGATGGACCCGACGTTGATGATGACACCCTCGCCGCTGGCCTCCAGGGCCGGCAGCAGAGCCTTGGTTACGTGCAGCGTGCCGAGGACGTTCATCTCGTACATCGCGCGCCACTGTTCGGGGTCGGCCTGCCCGACGGGGTCGACGCCGAGCGCCCCACCGGCGTTGTTGACCAGGACGTGGACAAGCGGACCGGCGGCCCGAGCGAGCGCGGCGACCGCCTCGGGATCGGTGACGTCACAGGTCACGGCGAGCCCGTCGATCTGTGCGGCGAGGGTCTCGATGCGTTCGGTGCGCCTGGCCGCACAGACGACCCGGAACCCCGCCGCGGCAAGCTGACGGGCGCTCGACGCGCCGATGCCGCTACTCGCGCCGGTGACGACGGCGACCTTGCGGGAGTCACTGCTGCGGGAGTCACTGCTGCGGGAGTCACTGCTGCGGGAGTCGCTCACGACTGCTCCTTCGTGGATCGCGTGGGGCGGACCGCGGTGGGGTCGACGGCGATCCACGTCGCGGTCGCGGTAGCAAGGCGCCGCCCGTCCGGGGCGTAGAGCGCGCTCGCCGAGTAGTGCTTGCGGCCGGTCCCGCCGGTATGCCGGGCGATGACGACGTGCTCGAGGCCGGGCTCGGGCAGCGCCTCGACCAGGCAGGTCATCTCCCCGAGCACCATGGGCCGACCGGCGATTCCCGCAGACCAGCCGCCGGGGCAGTCCAGAGCCGCCCACACCAATGTCGGAACAGCCACGCGAGGCGTCCAGCGGGCGGCATACCGGCCGGTGCCGTCGCCGAGCGGACCCGGACGCAGGCAGAGGGCCTCCGCCGGCGACCGGTCAGTGCCGCAGGTGAAGCAGGTCGGGAAGGGGTGGTCCGCGAGCCCCTCGAAGCGCTCCTCCGCAGCAGCGGCCACAGCGGCGGTCACCGGCTCCAGACCCTCGACGTCAGGCCGGGGTGCCGGCCAGGCGGAGGCGACAGCATGCTCGCCGTCGCGCAGCTCCCAGGCCTGACCGTCGTGGGTCACCGTCATCGCCCGCCCCAGCGGGGGCGGGGAGGTCAGCCGAACCCGCACCGCGGGCTCGGCGGGTGTTGTGTGCACGTATGCCGCCAGCGAGCCGCTGGTCCATCCGCCGTTGCCGGATTCCGGCGGTCCGCAGTGCACGGCGTCGACGACGATGTCCATCCCAACAACCTAGCGACACCGGCTAGCTGACGGTCCGATTCGTCAATGGGACGATGGCGCCGTGAGGGACGGAGAGCACGAGGAGTTCTCCCTCCGACGGATCGCAGTCCCGGCCTACGGCCCGTCGACGCTGTGGGCTGTCGGCAACGGGGCGACTCTCCCGATCATCGCGCTGACCGCGCGTCAGCTGGGCGCTTCGGTCGGAGTCGCTGCCCTGTTCGTCGGGATCGTCTCCGCTGCGGAGTTCGCCTGCGCCGTGCCCGCGGGGGTGTTCGTCGACCGGGTCGGGGAGACGCGCGCGCTGATCATCGCCGGCCTCGCGGATGCGGTGGCGTCGGCCTTGGCGCTGCTGGCCCGGGACCTGTGGGTACTCGGTGCGGCCCTGTTCCTCCTCGGCCCGACCGGAGCCGTCTTCCTCCTCGCCCGGCAGACCTACCTCTCCGCCGCTGCACCACCGCACCTGCGAGCCCGGGCCCTGTCTACCCTGGGCGGGGTCACCCGGATCGGCCTGTTCCTGGGACCCCTCATCGGTGCACCCGTGGTCGCCCGATGGGATGCACAGGCGGGGTTCGCTGTCGAGGCCGTCACGAGCCTTCTCGCCGCTGTGTTGGCGGCGCTCGCTGCGGATCTGAGCATCACGCGCACAGCCGAGGAGAGCACCCGCGAGCGCTCCACCGTGCGGGCCGTCGTGGCGGGCCATCGACGGGTCTTCCTCACCGTCGGAGTCGGTGTCCTCGCGATCGGCCTGGCTCGTTCCTCCCGCGCGGTCGCGGTGCCGCTGTGGGCCGAACACATCGGCCTGACGGCGGCGCAGACCTCGCTGGTCTTCGGGTTCGCGTTTGCCGTGGAGGCGCTGCTGTTCTATCCCGCCGGGTCAGTCATGGACCGCCGCGGACGGGTCTTCGTGGCCGTGCCCATGGCGGTCATCCTCGGTGCCTGCCTCGTGGCCCTCCCGCTTACCCACACCCTCGTCGGGGTGGGGGTCGTCTCGGTGATCATGGGCCTGGGGAACGGCTTGGGCTCGGGGATCGTCATGACCCTTGGCGCAGATGCGGCTCCCGAGCACGGACAGGCCCAGTTCTTCGGTGTCTGGCGGGTGCTTGTTCTTGTCGGCCAGAACGGTGCGGCCATCGTCGTCGGTGCGATCGCCGCGGTGGCCTCGATCGGGGCGGCCAGTGTGACCGTCGGTGTTCTCGCCCTGGCCGGTGGTGGGTGGCTGTGGCGCTGGCTGCCCGAGTATGACCCTCGCCGGGCCCTTGTGGCCGATGACCGAGACGGGGTGTCCAGGGCTGTGCGCAGCCCACGGGAGGCGCCACCGGGACCGTAGGCTGGCCAGTGTGACCGATCTCATCGACACCACGGAGATGTATCTCCGGACGATCTTCGAACTCGAAGAGGAAGGCATCGTCCCGTTGCGGGCCAGGATCGCCGAGCGGCTAGGGCACTCCGGGCCAACGGTGTCCCAGACCATCGCCCGGATGGAGCGGGACGGCCTGGTGTCGGTGGCCGGCGACCGGCACCTCGAGCTCTCCGACCAGGGCCGACGCCGCGCGACCCGGGTGATGCGCAAGCACCGCCTCGCCGAGCGGTTGCTCGTCGACGTCCTCGGACTGGAGTGGGAGTATGTCCACGACGAGGCCTGTCGTTGGGAGCATGTGATGTCTGACCGGGTCGAACGCAAGATCGTCGCCTTGCTGCCCGATGTCCGGACCTCGCCCTATGGCAACCCCATCCCAGGACTGGACGAGCTCGGACCGGCCGAGCAACCGGACGACTTCCGGGCAGGCCTGGCGACGCTGCGAGACATCGCCGGGGATGAGGTCGTCGAGGTCGTCGTGCGACGGATCGGGGAGCCACTCCAGGCGGACCACGAGGCACTGGCTCTCCTCACGGCGGCCGGACTGCTCCCGGGGCAGCCCGCCCAGGTCCGTGCAGACGGCAGCCGCATCATCGTCTTCCGTTCCGACACAACGGAGTCCAATGGCGTCTCGTTGCCAGCCGACATTGCGGCCCACGTCTTCGCCCAACTGGTCCCCTGAGGGCCGCTTGTTATCGGAATGTGACACTTGGGG
Organism: Phycicoccus sp.; assembly: GCA_039812375.1. Classification (GTDB taxonomy): domain Bacteria; phylum Actinomycetota; class Actinomycetes; order Actinomycetales; family Dermatophilaceae; genus JAGOME01. The sequence continues at coordinate 8,318 of JBDIAO010000050.1, forward strand.
TCGGCCTCGGCTACCGTGAGGCGATCCCTGCTGGCAACCGAAGGCTGTTACTCGTGCTCCCTGCTGCTCGCCGTCCCTATGCCGGTCGCCGCCGCGCGGCGAAGCCCTCCCTGCGCGCCGACGTCCTGACGGCCCTGACGAAGAGTTCTGTTGTCAAGGGCGGCTCCGCGCTGGGGCTCGTCGCAGCTCTCGGGCTGGCCACCACTCTGCCGGGGGTCGCGGCGGAGCCGGCAGCGGCCGCCACCTCGGCCTCCGCTGAGACCGCGGCCTCTGTGGCGGCGCTCGGTGCGACCCGGGGTCTGGCAACTGACCGGGCTTCTCGGGCCGGGGCTCGTGCGGCGCTGGGAGCGCAGTCCGGGAACGAGGTCGCGGTCACCGCGCCAGCCACGCTCCAGGCACCCAGCCCGGCCGGACTGTCCGGCATCACCGCAGAGGCGAAACCCGTCGTCGACACGTCGGGCACGTCCTCATCGGCGGCTGGAGGTTCGGCCGGAGGGGTAGTCAGTGGGTTCGACCCGTCATCGTTCGCCAGTGCCGGCGCCGGGCTCGGCCTCGGATACAACGCCCAGCGGGTCTATTCCTCGGTGCGGGCCGCATTCGGGGCGCTGACGATGGGCGGCTATCGGGCCGGAGACTCCGGCGACCACGGAGCCGGGCGGGCCGTGGACATTATGTGCAACCCGGCGACCGGCAACGCCATTGCTGCCTTCGTCCAGGCCCATGCCGGTGAACTCAACGTCAACTACGTCATCTGGCAGCAGCGGATCTGGTTCCCCGGTCGTGGGTGGACCATGATGGCGGACCGGGGCAGCCCCACTCAGAACCACTACGACCACGTGCACGTCTCGGTCAACTGACTTCCCGTCTCGGCTCGGTCAACTGACTTCCCGTCTCGGGTCGGTCGGCTGAACCCGCACACCTCGGTCGACTGGCCCGTCGTGACCTGTTGGCGACCCCTCCGTAACCCAAATGTGACATTCGGGCAGGGGGTGTGTACCGTGGTCCCCGGCCCGATCTCCCCTGGACCGGGTTCTCGCGGCGGACGCCGAGTCCTGCCACCGTCGCCGAGTCACGACACACCACCGCTTGGCAGGAGCGGGGGACCCACCTTCCGGATCGTCTCAGGACGAACCTTGGGGTGAAGCCGAGGGCGACATACGCCGTCCCGGCCGGGCGAACCTCTGCCCGAACCCGACAGCTCACTCCGCAGGCGTCGAGAGGTAACACCGTGGCCCACACTGCCGGTCAGGGACGTCACCGCACGCCCGGACGTCACAATCCCCTTGCCGAGATCTCTGGCATCGTCGTCCGCGCTGGCGACACCGGAGTCAAGGCTTCTGCCGTGCTCGCGGCCTCCGGTGGCCTCGTCGCTGCCTTCGCACTTCCGGCGCAGGCCGCCCCGGCCGTCACGAAAGCCTCGTCGACTGCGACGCTCACCGTCGAGAAGCTCGCCCAGGTCCACCAGCGGGTGGTCACCGAGCCCGCCGTGGTCGCCCCGGCGCTGGCCGCCCCCATGACCGTGGGTCTGACCGGTGTCACCGTGGAGGAGAAGCCCCCGCCGCCCCCGCCGCCGGTCGTCGTCATCCCGGCCACCAACACTGGCGGGCGCAGTGCTGCCGCTGCCCCAGCCCAGGCCGTCACCATCGCTGCCAACAGTGGCATCGCCGGGATCGCGCAGTCGCTGCTCGGCATCCCCTACGTCTACGGCGGCGCGACGCCGTCCGGGTTCGACTGCTCCGGTTTCACCTCATACGTCTACGCCCGGGCCGGCATCTCCATCCCGCGCACCGCATCGGCGCAGCAGGCCGCGGCCACGCGCGTGTCCAACCCGCAGCCGGGAGACCTCGTCTTCTTCGGCTACCCCGCCTACCACGTCGGCATCTATGTCGGTAACGGCATGATGGCCGACTCCGGGAGGACGGGCACTCTGACCAGCGTGCGCGCCATCTGGGACTCGAGCGCCACCTTCGGCCGCTTCTGACCCGCCACCGACCGCGCGAGAGCGCTCAGGTCGACAGCGCGGCCACGAAGGCGTCGAGGAGCAACTCGGAGAACAGGACGAAGCGGACCAACTCGATCCGGTCCTGCTCGGCGAGTTCGGCACGTACCGCGTCGACCGCGATCCGGGCCACGTCCGCGCCGTCCCACCCGAAGATCCCGGCCGCCACGGCCGGGAAGGCCACCGAAGTGGCGTCCAAATCGCGAGCCACTTGCAGGCTCCGGGTGAAACACGAACTGAGCAGCGCCGGATCGGTCTGCCCGCGGTGTCGGTTCGGGCCGACGGTGTGGATGACCCAGCGGGCCGGTAGCCATCCGGAACCGGTGGCCACCGCGTCACCGACAGCCAGACCGTCCGGCAGCGACGTGGAGCGGAGCCGGCGGCAGTGCGCGAGGAGCTCCGGGCCGGCCGCAGCATGAATCGCCCCGTCGACCCCGCCTCCGCCAAGGAGAGAGGAGTTCGCCGCGTTGACAATGGCATCGACGTCCTGGGTGGTGATGTCGCCCAGGATCGCCTGCAGGACAGTCATGCCATCCAGCCTTCCAGACTGGGTAACGCGGCCTCGGCTCAGCGCGGCCGTCGAGGTGGGACCGGATCGCAGCCATGACCGGATCGCAGCCATGACCGGATCGCTGTCGTGACGGGATCGCTGTCGTGACAGGATCGCTGTCGTGACAGCGATCGGTCCCTTCGCTGAGCTGGCGGTGCTGACCCGCTCAGGGATCGTCGAGAGTGCGCACCTCGGCTCGCTCGTGCTCGTCGCCGGCGACGGGAACCTTGAGGTCGAGCTGGGGGACCCGGATGCCGCGATCCTGCCCCGCTCCACAGCCAAGCCAGTGCAGGCGGTTGCCTGCCTGCGAGCGGGAGTAGCGCTAGAGGGGGCCGAGCTCGCTGTCGTCGCGGCGAGCCACACCGGCCGCGACGAGCACGTGCGGGTGGTCCGCGGCATCCTCGAGCATGCTGGGCTCGACGAGAGCGCACTGTGTTGTCCGGCCGAGTATCCCGAGGACGAGCAGACCCTCCGGCGCATGCTGTGCGCGGGCGAGCCCCCCTCGGCGATTCGGATGAACTGCTCGGGCAAGCATGCCGGAATGCTGCTCGCGTGCCGGATGAACGGCTGGCCGACTGGCAGCTACCTCGATCCGGCCCATCCGCTGCAACGGCTCGTGCGCGAGACGATGGCCGAGTTCACCGGGGTCGAGGTCGAGCACATCGCCGTCGACGGCTGCGGTGCGCCCCTGTTCAGCACCACGGTGCGTGGACTCGCCCGAGCGTTCCGCACCCTGGTCCTGGCCGAACCCGGCTCGGCTGCAGAATCCGTGGCGAGCGCGATGCGCCGCTACCCCACCATGGTGGCCGGCCCGGGGCACCCCAACTCGACACTCATGGACAGCGTTCCCGGAGCCCTCGCCAAGGGCGGCGCCGAGGGGGTCATTGCGGTGGCGGCCCCGGACGGCACGAGCGTGGCGACCAAGATCCTCGACGGCAGCCCTCGAGCCACGACAATGCTCGCGCTGGCGGCGCTGGCCGCCGTTGGGGTCGAGGTGTCCGCCGCCGGGGAGCTCGCCCGCGTACCGGTGCTCGGCGGGGGCGTTCCTGTGGGGCAGATCGACATCGGAGCCGACCTCGCCGGCGCACTGGCTCGGGTGCGTGACGTGCGATGACCGTGCTCGAGATCTGCCTCGACGACCTCGACGGCGTCGCTGTCGCCGAGGCGGCCGGCGCCGACCGGGTCGAGCTGTGCGCGGCGCTGAGCGAGGGTGGCCTCACTCCGAGCATCGGTACGGTCACCGCGGCCCTGGCCATGGCACGCCACCTCGGTGTGCAGGTGCTGGTCCGACAGCGGGCCGGCGACTTCGTCTACAGCCGGGTCGAGATCGACGCCATGGTCGCGGACATCACCGCGATCAGTGCCCTGCCGCGACCACAGGGGGTGCGGCTCGGGTTCGTCATCGGCGCTCTGAAGCCGTCCGGGGGCATCGACGGGCCCGCGGTGGCAGCCCTCGTCGAGGCCGCTGGTGACGCCCCGGTGACCTTCCACAAGGCGTTCGACCAGTGCCCAGACCTGGTCGTCGCCGTGGATCAACTCGTCGCGCTCGGGGTTGGCCGGGTCCTGACCTCCGGGGGTGAGCTCAGCGCGCGCGAGGGCGCCCGGCAGCTCGCCAAGCTCGTGGCCCACGCCGGCGGGCGGATCGTGATCCTCGCCGGCGGCGGCATCCGGCCAGACCACGTCGCCGACCTCGTCCGCGACACTGGGGTCAGCGAGGTGCATCTGCGCGCCGGCGCGCCGGTGGCGAGCGCCGCGTATGCCAGCGCGACGAGGTCCTCACTGACGGCGGGTCTGTATGACACCGGCGAGCGGGTCGTCACCTCGGGCGAGGTCGTGTGCGCGATGCGGGCCGCCTTGGACGAGATGCCCTGAGCCGTGACCGAGGTGCGCTCAACCGCACACAGCGGGGGCGGATCGACCCGACGGTAGGTCTGAGCGCTCCCCAACGTCGTCGCGGAGGATGCGATGGGCTGACCGCAGTGACCCCAGCCATGGAGCGTGCCGAGACTGGGCACCACCGGAGGATGATGGCGGGGCGGGTCACGGGCTGCGGAGCAAGGTGGTGGGCTGGATGGGTTTCAAGGAGACCATGGATCTGATGGGCCAGGTCCTGGACGGTGCCGGCGTCCTCGTGGTGGCTCTTGGGATCGCTGCAGCCAGTGTCCAGGCTGGGCTGCGTCTGGCGCGCCGCGAGACAGGGGTCTACGAGCAGTACCGGCGGCTCCTCGGCCGCTCGATCCTCTTGGGCCTGGAGTTCCTCGTCGCTGCCGACATCATCCGCACGGTGGCGGTCGAACCGTCCTTCGAGAACGTCGGCATCCTTGCCCTCATCGTCACCATCCGGACCTTCCTCAGCTTCACCCTCGAGCTCGAGGTCAGTGGGCGCTGGCCCTGGCAGAAGGAGCCTGCGTCAGGGAGGGTCAACTGAGTCGCACAGCCCAAGGTCCCAGGCGGTGCCCAAGGTCCCAGGCGGTGCCCAAGGCCCAGGACCTGATTGCGGGAGCGAGACGGTATGCCGGCCGCGATCGGCCCGCTGCGGCGATCCTGCACCCGGCCCGGCCCCGATGGCTTGCACCGTGCCCCAATGGCTTGCGCCGTGCCCCGATGGCTTGCGCCGTGCCCCGATGGCTTGCACCATCAGGTGCGGTGAGCATGATGGCCCAATGAAATCGACGGAGGCCCGAGATCTCGGCTGGATGGCGAGTCGGGCCTTGAGCCAGGGCACCAGTGCTGTTCGCGGCACCCACGCCATGGTGAGCGACACCGTCTACGACGTGATCGGGGCAACCATCGGCCCCGCATCAACGCCGGTCCGGGCCGCTCAGGACGCGGTGACCACCACGGCATACGCCGCCACCGGGCTCGCCCTGTCCGCGACGGCCCGGGTCGCCGGATTCGTCGCCGAAGCTCGGCTGCGCACGCAGGACCATGAACGGGGGAGTATCCACGATGGCCGTGCGGTGCACACCATTGGCGTGGGACTCGGCCTGGTCGGCGACACGCTGGTAGACGGCGCGGCGTCGGTCGCTCCCGCGATGCACGTGCGCCTCGCGGGGCGAGCAGTCGAGTCGACTACCGCCGGGTTGGCCCGGGCATACGGCAGGGTCTCACCGCAGGTTGCGGTCTTCGTCCACGGACTCTTCGAGACCGAGGCTGCGTGGCGCCTTCGCGCCAGCGAGCGAGCGCCGTATGCCGAACGCCTCGCCGCGGACCTCGACTTCACCCCGGTCACAGTGCGTTACAACACCGGGCTGCACGTCTCCGACAACGGGCGGGCGCTCGCCCGCCTGCTGTCGGTTCTCGCCGGCGCCTGGCCGGTCCCGCTGACCCGGGTCGTGCTCATCGGGCACTCGATGGGCGGGCTGGTGATCCACAGTGCACTGGCGCAGGGCGATGGTGTTGCGGATGCCCCGTGGTTGTCCCTGGTCACTGACACCGTGACGCTCGGTTCGCCGCACCACGGCTCACCGATCGCTCGTGGGGTCAGTCGCGTGGCGTGGCGGCTGGCAGCGGTCGAGCGGGCCCGCCCCTTGGCGAACGTTCTCGGGTGGCGCAGTGCCGGCGTGCGCGACATGAACCACGGCGACGTCGTCCCCGCCGACTGGCAGGAACACGACCCCGACGATCCGGCAGATCATCGAACGCACCCGGCGCCATGGCCAGGTGCACGGCACCGGGCCATCGTCGGAGTCGCGGGGAGTGCTCTGCCGGGGCCACTCGCCGACGTCGTCGGTGATGTCGTCGTGCCGGTGGCATCCGCCTCGCACGCTGAGGGTCCGTCGGTGACCCGGAGGTTCGCCGACGAGGATGTCGCGGCGGTGCTCGGAGTCACCCATCTGGGGCTTCTCAACCATGACGGCGTGTATGCCCATCTGCACAGATGGCTCTCGACGTCCGCAGAAAGCAACGCTCGTTACTGAGATCAGCCGCGATCCGCTGCCTTTGGCGATGACGGTCAACGGCGCCACAGCCCGCATGAGCTTGAGTATCGCTGGCAGGCTCCACCCCTGAGCACTCGGGCGTGCCCCGGCAGTGCCCCCCGGCAGTGCCCCCGGCAGGATTCGAACCTGCGACACCTTCTTTAGGAGAGAAGTGCTCTTCCCCTGAGCTACGAGGGCTGGATCCTCGCTGTGACGTCGGCAGCGCGTTCATGCCGTCGGCGCGGGGCTCCGGGCCAAGCCTAGGCGAGTGGCGGCCTGGGAGCGCCAGCAGCCCACGACACCGGACCTGGACGGGACTGGACGCCGCAGTCCGGAGCAAGGTCCCCGAGGGAGCGGCGGCATACCGGCAGCGGCATACTGGATCTTCGTGCCAGCAGAACCGACGTCCGGCGACGCGAGGGTGAGCGACGCGGTCACCCTCGCCGCCGACCCCCTCCCGGGGAGCGCTCCGAGGGCAACTCCACCCGAGGCGGCAGGGCCGGCGCACGACCCGGTCCAGGGGCGCACCATAGCCACTCTCGTCAGCACTCAGGTCCTGGGCGGGGTCGGCCTGTCCGCCGGTGTGGCCGTCGGCGCACTGCTTGCCGAGGATGTCAGTGGTTCGGCGACGTATGCCGGTCTCGGCTCGACCTTCCAGGTCCTCGGCTCTGCCCTGCTCGCGATACCGGTTGCCCGCATCATGGCCCACTGGGGCCGGCGTCCCGGCCTGACCACCGGCTACCTGCTTGCCGTCCTCGGCGGCGTCGGGCTCATCGTCAGCGGGGTCATCCGGAACTTCCCGCTGCTGCTCGCCTCAAGCGTGCTCTTCGGCGGGGCGACGACGAGCAACAACCAGGCCCGGTATGTCGCCGCTGACCTCGCTGCCCCGGACCACCGAGCCCGTCAACTGAGCATCGTCGTCTGGGCGACGACGATCGGTAGCGTCCTGGGCCCCAACCTTGTCGGCCCGAGCGCCATCGTCGCCCAGTGGTTGCACATCCCGCGGCTGACCGCACCCTTCGCCTTCTCTATCGTCGGGCTGGTCCTGGCCGCTCTGGTGATCGCCGTCCGGCTGCGCCCAGACCCGCTGCTGGAGGCGCACCGTCGGGCCGGGACGAGTCTGGCCGACGCGCCGCACGAGCATCGCTCGGTATGGGGCGGCCTCATGGCATGCCTGGCCTCGCCGACTGCCCGGCTCGGCCTGCTCACCCTCGCATTCGGCCATGCGGTCATGGTCAGCGTGATGGTCATGACGCCGCTGCACATGAGGCACGGTGACGCGAGCCTGACCGTCATCGGCTTCGTCATCAGTCTGCATATCGTGGGGATGTACGCCTTCTCGCCGCTCACCGGCCTGGCCACCGACCGGTTCGGCGGCAAGACTGTCGCCATCGCCGGGTCGATCATCCAGTCGGCTGCGGCAGGGCTCGCCGCGCTGTCTCCACACGGTGCGTCGGGACCACTGACCCTGGCCCTGTTTCTCCTCGGGCTGGGGTGGTCGTGCACCCTCGTCTCCGGGTCAGCCCTGCTCACTGCTGCCGTGCCACTGGAACGGCGCGCTGCAGCCCAGGGTGCATCGGATGTTGTCATGGGCCTGACCGCAGCGGGCAGCGGGGCCATCGCCGGCGTCATCGTCGACCTGGCGGGGTTCCACGTGCTCGCTCTCGTCGCCCTGGGTTTCGCGCTGCTCATGGGACTGGCCGCTCTGATCACCCGTCCGTGACCAGCCGGGGGAAATCGTGGGCTCCTGCGCGGGACTGTGGCGGCCGACGAGGCAGATCGGGGGGCACGCCGAGAGACTCCTCAGGGGATGCCGCTGCAAGTTGTTAGCCTGCTGGACGTGAGCTCCTCTGCCCGACCGGTGACGGACCAGCGCGCCGAAAGAGTGCGCGTGGCCGCACAGGACTGGACCAGGCAGTTGGTTGCACTGGGTGGACGCAACACGTTGCTGTGGTTCCGCGACCTGCCCACCGGCACGCTCGACCTCACCACGGCGCACCCCAGCGGAGTGGCCCTGCTCATGACCGGCCGACGCACTCGGCTGTCGAGTCTGCTGCGGGCTGATGGGGCCCTCGACAACGGTCGTCGTCGGCTGCGGGCCATCACTGCCAGGGCTCGAGAACTGGCCGAGGAGCGAGGCCTCGAGACCGCATTCGTCGCGTTCGGTATGGCAACGTGGCAGCTGCCGGGGACCGAAGCGGGTAGCCCTGGGGCGAGCACGCCGGCGGCGCCGGTCCTGCTGCGGTCCGTGGCGATACGGCCCACGAGTCCGGCACAGACGGACTTTGATCTCGACCTCGGCCACGACGTCGAGCTCAACCCCGTGCTGGCGCACTACCTCACCACCCAGGCGGGGATCGACGTGGACCGAGCCGGGATTGAGGCGGCTGCGCGCGGCACCACGGGTTTCGACCCCCATCCGGCGTTTGTCGCGCTCACCCAGGCATGCGGCGCCTTGCCCGGGTTCACGATCTCGTCGCGGATCATCGTCGGAACCTTTCCCTACACCAAGCTGCAGATGGTGGCCGACCTTGCGTCCCAAGGGGACACCCTCGCCGGTCACGACGTCATCGCCACCCTTGCCGGCGACCCCGACGCGCTCACCCGAGTGCAGACCGGCGCGAAGCCCGGCCGGACGGCGCCCCTGGCGATCCGAGACAGGGAACTGCGCAGCGACCATGTCGTCCTCGACGCAGACTCGGCCCAGGTCGACGCCATCGAGGCCGTGCGCGACGGTGACCATCTCGTCATCGATGCCCCTCCGGGAACTGGGGCGACCCAGACGATCGCCAACCTTCTGGCAACGTTGGCCGCCGACGGTAAGAGCGTCCTGCTCGTGGCCGAGAAGCGGGCTGCTCTCGAGGCCGTGACCGACCGGCTGAGTTCCGTCGGACTCGGGGACCTCACCATCGACCTGCCGAACGGACCGAAAGACCAGGATCGGCTGATCGAGGCGGTGGTCGAGACGATCGGCTCGCTCGGTGTTCCGGCCGCGGACCGGCCCGCCCTGCGGGGGGTTCGAGAACTCCGCGACCGAGCACTGGCCACACTGAACGCACACGCGGACGCAACCCATGCGGTGCGGGAACCCTTCGGGGTGAGTGCCGCCGAGGTGTTCGAGGCGGTCAGTGCGCTCGCCCGCGGGTCGCACCCGCCGCGGACGCGCGTGCGCCTGTCGGGTGGCGTCCTGACCAGCCTCGACCGGCCGACCTGGGTGGCTCACCGCGCCGAGCTCGTCCGGCTCGCCCGCCTCGGGGCGTGGGTGACCGGGCCGCCTGGCGGCGATGGAGACGGCTCAGCCGACCCCTGGTTCGGTGCTCGGATCGCCACGAGCGCGCAGGCGCAGGAGGCGCAGGAGTGCCTCACTCGGGTCAGCGGGGATGCTGTGGACCAGGTGGGGGCAGAAGTGGCGCGCGTCCTCGAGGGGCTCACGATGGGGCCGGCCCCAACGGTTCGGCATTGGGGCCGCACCCTGCGGACTTTGGCTGCTGTGCGGGCCACCCTGGAGACGTTCCGGCCGGAGATCTTCGACGAGCCGCTCGACCTCGCCATCGCGGCCACGGCCGGCAGAAACGTCGGAGGAGAGCGGCCGGGCTTCTGGGAGGAGCGCAGGATCAAGGCCGGAGTGCGGCGCCTCCTCCGCCCCGGCCGGCCTCCGGCGGACCTGCACGCGGCTGTCGTTCGGGCTGCCGAGCAGCGCACCGCGTGGCGTCAGCTCGCCGGCGCAGGCGGCCGGCCGGAGATCCCCGTCGACCTCGACCAGGCGATCGCGGCATACGACCGGCTGGCCGAGGACCTCACTTGGCTCGACGAGCACCTGCCGACTGATGCGAACTCCACCTCGCTTCTGGACACCGACCGGGAAGAACTGCACCGTCGGCTGGCGGCGCTGGCCGCGCGACCGGATCGGCTGGCTGTCGTCCCGGACGTGCGCGGCCCCCTCGATGCCCTCGAGGAGGCGGGTCTGGGCCCGCTCATCACCGACCTCGCGGCTCGTGGCGTCGAGCCGGACGCAGTCGCGCAGGAGTGCGAACTCGCCTGGTGGTCTTCACTCGCAGACGAGATCGCCATGTCGGACAAGAGAGTCGGGGAACACTCTGGTGACCGGCTGCGGGAGTGTGCACGCGAGTATGCGCAAGCCGACCGGGACGTCATCGCGGACGGTGCCACTGAAGTGCACACGAAAGTGCGGGCTCGACTCGACTCCGTCGCAGCATCCCACCCTCGGCAGGTGTCGCAGCTGCGGGCGCTGCCCGGCCGGGACGGACCCGACCGACGTCGCTCCCTGCCCGCTGTAGTGCAGGAGTGCCGCGACGTGCTCACCGCGGCCCGTCCCTGTTGGTTGATGAGCCCCCTCGTTGTTGCTGCGGTGCTTCCCCAGCGACGACTCTTCGACGTCGTCGTTGTCGCTGAGGCCTCACAGGTCCCGACCGCGGACGTGATCTCGGCGATTTCCCGAGCCCGGCAGGTGGTTCTCGTCGGCGATCCCCACCAGTTGCCCCCGGCGACGTTCGCTGCCGCTGCGGCATCCGCGGGCAGCCCGTCGGGATCCACCTCGCCGAGCAGCGAGCCGGCCTCGATTCTCGACACCCTCGGGTCGGTGCTGCCTACCCGGCGACTGCGCTGGGACCACCGCTCGCTCGACGAACGGGTCATGGCGTTTGCGAACCTCCACACCTACGACTCGACGCTGCTCACCTTTCCCGGGACCACCTCGGAGCCGGTGATCACCCTGGAACACGTCGATGGTTCTGGAGTAGTCGCCGACGGACGTGATGCCGTGGAGTCCACATCAGCCGAGGTCGACCGGGTGGTCGAGTTGATCCTCGACCACGCGCGGGTGCATCCTGAGCAGAGCCTCGGGGTGGTCACGTTGACCCCAGTGCACGCAGCCATGATCGACGATGCTCTGCGCCGGGTGATCAGCGGCGGCCTCACGGAGGAGATGGCCGGGTTCTTCGACGACACTCTCAGGCAGCGTTTCTTCATCAAGGAAGTCGAGCAAGTTCAGGGGGACACCAGGGACGCCATCATCCTTGCCGTCGGATATGGCAAGACTCCGCACGGTCGGTTGCTGCACCGATTCGGTTCGCTGAGCCGCGCCGGCGGCGAGCGTCGCCTCAACGTCGCACTGACCCGGTCACGTCGCCGAATGACGGTGGTGTCGTCGCTGACCGCCGCCGACCTGGACCCGTCCCGCCTGCGGGCCCCCGGTGCCCAGCTGCTCCGTGAGATCCTCGAGCATGCGGCCGGGGCACCGCTGCCGGCCCCGGACGGCACGACTGCAGCGGCCGCGACGGCGGTTTCCGGAGACGACGGCGCATCCGGTGACGGTGGGCTTGTTGGGGAGTTCGCGACCCGGCTGCGGGCTGAGGGGCTCGTCGTCCGCGAGGATGTCGGTGCGGGAGAGGGGCGCATCGAGCTCGCCATCGAGGATCCCGCCAACCGGGGACGGTTGGCGCTGGCCGTCGAGACCGATGGGTTGGCGTATGCCGCCCGCCCTCGCGGGCGGGACCGCGAACGGCTCTATCCCGAACAGCTCCAACGGCTCGGGTGGCGCACGATGCGAGTACATCTGGTCGACCTTTACCGAGATCCCGCCCAGGAGGTCGCTCGGGTGGTCAG
>JBDIAO010000051.1:0-20361 GCA_039812375.1 Phycicoccus sp.
CTCGTCGACTCTGACGAGGGGAGGGTGCCCCGTCGTCTTGTCGGGCCGAACGGACAGGTGCTCGAGGCGCTCCAGGAGCTCACCAGGCTTGCCGTGCAGAGCCACACCGGTGAACGGTCACGGTTGATGCTCGATATCGCTGGGCACCGGGCAGGACGGCGGGCCGTCCTTGTCGACGTCGCCCGATCGGCCATCGCGAGGGTGAAAGACGGTAGCGTCCGGGAGGCATTGGACCCGATGACGGCGTTCGAGCGCAAGGTCGTCCATGACGAGGTCCTCGCGGCCGGACTCGTCTCAGAATCCGAGGGTACCGAACCACGACGGTTCGTCGTCATCCTCCCTGCGTGAGCCGTTTCCCGTGAAACATGCCCGCTGAGGACCCCACGATCGAGCGGATCTCCGGGTTGAGCCAGACCAGCAAAGATGATTCACCCGACCTGGCACCGCCGCGGCATGCACCGGTGCCACCGACCGGTGCGGTTGTCCTCTTCGGCGACCGTATGCCGCTCGCTGTCCGGTTCGTGGCAATCCTCACGGACACCGGCGTCAGCCACGGCTTGGTCGGGCCACGCGAGGTGCCGCGACTTTGGGACCGTCACGTCCTCAACTGCGCCGTCGTCGAGGACTCCTTCCCGACGGGCGCCGAGATTATCGACGTCGGCTCTGGTGCAGGCTTGCCGGGGATTGCCCTGGCACTGGTCCGCTCCGACCTCACCGTGCGGTTGATCGAGCCGATGTTGCGACGGACCAGCTGGCTCGATGAGGTTGTCCGGGATCTGGGTCTGAAGAATGTCACCGTCCATCGCGGGCGTGCCGAGGAGTTCGCCGGAACCATGAGGGCACCATGGGTGACCGCCCGAGCAGTCGCCCGATTGGGGAAACTGGCCCGGTGGTGTTCTCCACTGCTCTCACCGGGCGGCACGCTGGTGGCGCTGAAGGGCCGGTCGGTGGACCAGGAGTTGGAAGAGGATCGGGCAGAGCTGGCCCAACTCGGCGTCCGCTCCGTCACGATCACCGAACATGGTCAAGGAATTGTCAGCGAGCCAGTCCGCACGGTCGACCTCACGTTTGCCCTGCCACCCGAGCCGGGAGCAGCGCGAGAGTGGATCGCCTCTGACCCACGTGCGCAGCGTCGAGGGGCCCGGGGGCGACGACGCAGCTGACGACGAGCCTCCGACTGCGCAGCTGACGACGCGCGGGCGGACTGACGGGGCCCTCACGGGCATGGACCCCTCGGGTTGGAGGCTCCAGGGTGCCCATCCGATGCGCTCAGGGGTGCGTGGACCCGGGTGTGCGAGCGAAACGGGAGTAGGGGGTGTCGGTGCGTGGTGCCGGCCTTGGTGGCGCCGGTTTGGTGGTGCCGGTGTTGGCCCGAATGTCAAAGTCGATAGAAGGCTGGGGGTCCTTGGCGCTCTGATGACACGACGAGCAGAGGGTGGGAACTTCCACTTGGCCGTCAGTGGGGACTCCTACTCGGCCACCAGTTGGGACCTCGCTTGGCCGCCAGCGGGGGCTTTGCATGGCCGTGGACAGCCCCCGTCCTTATCCACAGGTCGGTGCCCTTGGCGGGTTCCTCCACAAGACGCCGGGACGCTTTGGCCTGATGTCCGGTCCTGGGGTTTGATGGGTCAGCCCCCGACCACACGAGGTGATCCGTGTCTTCACGCTTCGAGCTATCCACCGCCCCCAGCGAGCAGTCACTGGGTTTTCCTGCGAGTTCACCTCTCGTTGACCGCACTCTGGGTTGGCCGGGTGTGGTGATGCCCACCATGCCGGTGGATGATGCGACTGTTTCACGTGAAACATCTCCGGGGGCGCTAGCAGCCGCACCGTGGGGGAAAGATCCGAGAGCGTGGACGAGCACCTACGCCTCGGTGGACGTCGTCAACCCCGATGGGAGGTTGGACGCTGGCTCACACGCACCACCGGTGGTCAGCCACCAAGACCCCGTGGGCTCAAGCCCTAACCAGGCACGAGGTTCGATTCCCCAAGGCCGGCAGCGCTCAGTCGCTCCGGAGACGTCGGGTTCTGCTGATCGGATGTCGTTGGGATCGCTCAACGACCCCGCTACCGTGTGTGTTTCACGTGAAACAGAGCGGGAAGGGTTGGCGATAGCCGTGTCAGACGCAGTGGGGCCCGGTGTTTCACGTGAAACAGCCGCTGATCTGGGTACGGCCGAGCGTATCGCCCTTGCTGAGTCACTTCCCCAGGGCGACGCTGACTCACCTCTGGCTCGTGCAGTTGCACGAGACGCCCGCAAACGCATCGTGCTCACTGGGCGTGTGCTACCCCGTCCACCCCGGACCCGAATCCTCACGGTGGCCAATCAGAAGGGTGGCGTCGGCAAGACAACTACTGCGGTCAACGTTGCGGCGGCACTTGCTCAGGGAGGAGCGAGGGTCCTCGTCATCGACCTCGATCCGCAGGGTAACGCGAGCACTGCCCTGGGCGTGGCACACCATGCGGAAGTGCCGAGTGTCTACGACGTCCTCGTCGATGATCGCCCTCTCGTCGATGTCGTCCAGGCTAATCCCGACATTGACGGCCTTCTCTGCGCGCCGGCGACCATCGATTTGGCCGGTGCCGAAATCGAGCTCGTCAGCCTCGTCGCCCGAGAGACCAGGCTCAGCAAGGCGATCGCGGCATACCTCGCCAACCGTGAGGAAGCCACCGAGCAGATCGACTACATCTTCATCGACTGCCCGCCAAGTCTGGGCCTGCTGACCATCAACGCTTTCGTGGCCGCTCGTGAGGTCTTCATCCCCATCCAGTGTGAGTACTACGCCCTGGAGGGTCTCTCGCAGCTCCTCAAGAACATCGAACTGGTGCGAGCCCACCTCAACCCGGGACTGCACGTGTCGTCCATCCTGCTGACGATGTTCGATGCCAGGACCCGCCTGTCCGCGCAAGTTGCTGACGAGGTTCGCTCCCACTTCCCGAAGCAGACGTTCAACGCGGCCATTCCGAGATCGGTGCGGGTCAGTGAGGCTCCGAGCCACGCTCAGAGTGTGATGACCTATGACCCCAACAGCAGTGGCGCCCTTTCCTATCTCGAGGCCGCCAGTGAAATGGCCGAGCGTGGCCGAAAGGAGCAGCACCTGTGAGTGACAAGCGCCGCGCCCTGGGCCGTGGCCTCGGTGCGCTGATCCCCACCGCCCCGGCGGTGGAGCGCCCCGTCGACGTCTTCTTTAAGGACGTGCACCTATCAGAGGGAGGCCAGGCCCACCCTCCGGACATCGGTATGCCGCCGGTCACGGAACCTGGAGCCGAGGCTGGGTGGGGTGGATCCGGCTTTGGCACGTCCGGCTATGGCACACCCGGTTACGGCACACCCGGGCATGTCGCGGCGGGCTCGGTCGCGGTGCGCTCAGTCGAGGCCGACGGCGCTGAACCCAACTGGAGAGCGCCCAATCCTGAGGCGCTCGATGGCGATCGACTTGGGGCTGATCTCGTGCCGGTCCCGGGTGCGGCATACCGGGAGATTCCGCTCGATGCGATCCGGCCCAACCCACGCCAGCCACGAACCGTCTTCGACGAGGACGAGCTGGCCGAACTCGTCCATAGCATCCGAGAGATCGGGGTTCTCCAGCCGATCGTCGTGCGCCCGACCCCCGATGCCGGGCCGGATCGAGATGCGGTCCGCTTTGAACTCATCATGGGTGAGCGGCGCTGGCGGGCATCTCGGCTCGCAGGCAAGGACACCATCCCTGCGATCATCAAGGAGTCCGAGGACGACTCGCTTCTTCGGGACGCGCTGCTGGAGAACCTGCACCGTTCGCAGCTCAACCCCTTGGAGGAAGCAGCGGCATACCAACAGTTGCTCGACGACTTCGGGTGCACCCAGGAGGAGTTGGCGTCTCGGATCGGCCGCTCTCGACCTCAGGTGAGCAATACATTGCGACTGCTCAAACTGCCTCCACTGGTCCAGCGCCGAGTCGCCGCGGGAGTTCTCTCCGCCGGGCACGCCCGTGCTCTGCTGGGTCTTCCTGACGGGGCAGCCATGGAGCGTCTTGCCCAGCGGGTCGTCGCCGAGGGGATGTCTGTGCGGACCACGGAGGAGGTCGTTGCCCTCGGAGACGTTGCCCTCGGAGACGACGAGACCTCACCCCAAGCCCGCCGGCGGGTGCGTCCAGGCGGCCGAAACCCCGAGTTAGACGAACTTGCTGGCTCGCTGTCCGATCGCCTCGACACCAGGGTCGCCATCGCTTTAGGTGCTCGCAGGGGCCGGCTCACCGTTGAGTTCGCGTCGGTGGAAGACCTGAACCGCATCCTCGACGTCATGCACTTGGGTTCCGACACCTGACCTATCTCCCCCGACCCCGTCGGCCATGCCAGCGAGCCGAGCCGGGACCGTGGGTATAGGTGCAGCATAGGGCGGATGGAACCTCAGCCGGAGGCGTCCGGTGAGGCCCACTCGAGTCCGGCGAGGCGAACTCAAGATGGTCAGCCCAGGAAGGGCTCGATCTCCCGGAGCAGCTTGGGCTTGGGCATGGCACCGATGAGAGTCTTGACGATCGTGCCGTCCTTGTAGAGGTGCATCGTCGGAATCGAGGTGATGCCGAGACGGCCAGTGGTCATCGGATTCTCATCAGTGTTGAGCTTGACGATCTCGAGCTTGTCACCATGGGTGCGCGAGATCTCCTCGAGGATCGGGGCAATCGCTCGGCATGGGCCGCACCATGGTGCCCAGAAATCGACGAGCACTGGCTTGGTGCTTTGGAGGACATCGGCATCGAAGGTCGCGTCCGATGTCGCCTTGAGCTGGGCCATGGAAGGTTCCTTTCCTCGCGGCCGTCTGGCCGCGCTGTGGTCGTGGTGGGTCGTCTCAGCTGGGCTGGGTCGTCTAGCCCTAGTCGGTCGTCTAGCCCTGGTGCGCGAGGAAGCGTTCGGCGTCCAGCGCTGCGGCACAACCAGACCCGGCGGCGGTTACCGCTTGCCGATAGGAGTGGTCGACCAGGTCTCCGCACGCGAAGACTCCGGTCAGGTTGGTCCGGGTTGTACGGCCCTCGGCCACGACGTAGCCGTCATCGTCCAAACTGACCTGACCCTTGACCAGATCGCTGCGAGGGTCGTGTCCGATGGCCACGAAGACACCAGTCACGTCGAGGTCACGCATCTCGCCAGTTAGGGTGTCCCGCAACGTTATCCCGGTCACCTTGTCCTCACCGTGAATGGTCTCGACGGTGGAGTTCCAGGCGAAAGCGATCTTGTCGTTCGCGTGTGCGCGGTCCGCCATGATCTTGCTCGCCCGTAGCTCGTCGCGGCGGTGGACGAGAGTGACGGACCGGGCGAACTTCGTCAGGAACGTCGCCTCCTCGACCGCGGAGTCGCCCCCGCCGACGACGGCGATGTCCTGGTCGCGGAAGAAGAATCCGTCACATGTCGCGCACCACGAGACCCCGTGGCCTGACAGTCGCTTCTCGTCGGGGAGGCCCAACTCACGGTATGCCGATCCCATGGCGAGGATGACCGCCCGGGCTCGATGGGTCTGCCCGGAAGCGTCCGTGACCGTCTTGATCTGCGAAGTCAGATCAACTGCTTCGGCGTCGTCGCGCACGAGGACCGCGCCGAATCGTTCCGCCTGGGCCCGCATCTTGTCCATGAGGTCCGGACCCATGATGCTCTCCGGGAAGCCCGGGTAGTTCTCGACCTCGGTGGTGTTCATCAAGGCGCCACCGGCGGTGACCGCCCCTTCGAAGACGAGCGGGGCGAGGTTGGCGCGAGCGGCATACAGCGCCGCTGTGTATCCGGCAGGGCCAGAGCCGATGATGATGACGTCGTGCACCGTGTCGGTGGGCGTGCTCACGAAGATGCCTTCCCTAGTGGTCGTCGCTGGGGGTGGACCCCACATGTGCGGCCGGACAGTCGGCCTCTCGCTGCAACCGATCCTAGGGGCTGGGTTGTTCCCCGGCCGCAGGCATGGGGCCGTCGACGATCCTTGTGCTACCGATGGTGCAGGTGCGGTCGACGACGACCACCGTGACGGCCCCGTCGCCGGCTCGGGCGACGACGGCAGCGACGGGGAGGCCAGCGTGCGTGCCCAGGTCCACCGCCAGGCCACGAGAGGCGTCGAGACCGAGTGCCCCGGCGCACGCGCGCGCTCCGGCATCGGTAGCGATCGGCTGGACGTTCTGTGGCAACGACATCCGGCTGGCGTGTGGGTCTGCCCCGAGGAGTGGTAGCGCTGCGGCGGCGAGTTTGGCGGCGGTCCAGTCGGTGCCGCTGGCCGAGATCACCGGCGCAACCGACCCGGCGGTCGCCGCTGCGCCAGCCGTCGATGACTCCGGGAGTCCGGTGCCACCGACCGGAGCAGAATCGGCGAGGCCCGATCCAGCAGGGGCCGACTCGGCGGCGGCCGACTCAGCGGGGGCCGGGGCGGCAGCTCGGTCCTGTCCACCGGTGGCGGCGGCGTCCCTCGACGCGCTGCCGGCGGCCCCGGATCGGCTTCCGCTCACCGCGGCGACCACCGTGCCGGGCACCCCGGAGGCGATGACTGCCCCGATCCCGGCCACGCCGGCCACGACTGCAGCGGCCACCAGAATGGCGATCCGGCGATTCCTCGTCAGGTCTCCAGCCGCGTGGCCGGTATGCCGCCACATGTCGCCCCCCGGGTGTGGCACTCGAGTTGCCGCAACCGGCGGCGAGGCGTCCCGGAGGACCTGTTCTGCAGCGAGCGAGGTGGTGATGCGCTCCACCAGGCCCTCAGGCATCGGGCCGGGGTCGGGCAACGAGCGCAGCAGAGCTCGCATCCCGGTGGGGTCGGGATCGAGCGTGCGCTCGGGCTGGTCTGCCTCAGTGCTCACGTCGCGCTCCGGGTCGAGGGAAGTGCAGGGTCTGCGTGGTCGGGGACCGGGTAAGTTCGGCACCGGTTCCGCCTCTCGTCTGACGCTCCAAAGCGTGCCGTGGTTCCCGCACTGCCCCGCCCACGCAGAGGTCGGTGCCGGTTTCGCCGGAGGCAACCGGTGAGGTATCCACGGAGGCGAGCTGGGCGGCCAGGGCGGCCCGACCACGGAAGCACCGTGACTTGACCGTCCCCTCGGGCACGTCGAGGATCGCCGATGCCTCGGCGACTGAGAAGCCATGCATGTCGACGAGGACGAGCGCGAGGCGTTGGGCCTCAGGCATCCTGGCCAGCGCCGCGCGCACGACGTGGGCGGTTTCGGCCTCGGCGTGCCGGTCGTGCGGATCCGCGCGCTCGAGCCCTCCGGCGTCCCCGCTGCGCAGGACACGAACCCGACCCGGACCGGACCGCTCTGAGCGCATGCGGTCGATACAGGCGTTGATGACGATTCGGTGCAGCCAGCTGGTCACGGCAGCCTCGCCGCGGAACGAGGAGGCCCGGCGAAAGGCGGACAGGAACGCGTCCTGGACGCAGTCGGCAGCGCCCTCCCGGTCGCCCAGGGTGCTCAGCGCCACCGCCCACATCCGGTCCCGGTGACGGCGGAAGAGTTCGCCGAAGGCGTCACTGTCTCCGGCGACGTGCCGGGTGAGCAGGGCGCGGTCGTCGAGGACGGCATACTCCGCTGGCTCACCGGGTCCGGGGGATGGAGGCATGGATCAGCCGTAGACGGTCACCTCGCCGAGCTTGCCGCGGTAGTACCCGTCGGAGTCTCGGGAGAGCTGGGTGAACCACACGATGATGTACTGCCCGGACGTACCCTCCGGGACGGGGAACGAGACGTCGCCGTTGGCTCCGGCCTGCTCGCCGACCTTCGTCGCGTTGTTGAGGGACCGCTCCTCGGAGACGTATACCGACACGTCCGCCTGGGCGAGGAGGTGCAAGTCGACCCGGCGGGGCGCGACGTTGGGGCCGAGATCGACAAGCAGACCGACTCCGGGCTTGAGTCCGCCGAGGTTCGCGGTGCTGTAACCCTCGGTAACCCAGGCGGTGTCGGGGTTACCGTCGAACACCTTGGGCGCAAGGGAGCTGTTCTCGGTGCCATCGCCATAGGGGTCGAAGCCGTCGGCACTGAGGATGGCCAGTTTGTGCAGCGAATCCGTTGAGGTTGCGGCATCGGGCGCCGGCGAGTGCGACGGTTTGGCAACGACGCCCGACCCCAGGTCGAGGTGGGTGTTCGAGCCGATCTTGGACAGGCCCCACAGTCCCACGACGAGAGAGAGCACGACGAACACGGCGACGAGGGCGAGGGCGAGCTTGGACTCGTCCCGGGTCAGTGGTGGCCCGGCCGGGACGAGAGGAGCCGGGGGATCCAGCGTCTCTGGGGGCTCCAACGACTCCGGGGGGGCCAGCGGGTGCGTCGGCTGCAGGCTACTCGGCTCATCGGCAGACTCCGATGGCGTGGCAAGTTCCGGTGGCGCTGCGAGTTTCGGTGAGGTCGACGGTTCCGGTGACGTCAACAGGTCCGGTGAGGTCGACGGCCCCGGTGACGTCAACACGTCCGGTGGCGTCGACAGGTCTGCTGATATCGATGGTTCCGGTGATGCTGCAGAGCTCGGCGGAGTAGCCGACCCCCTCAGCACCGGCCGGGAGGGCCAGGGTGCGATCTGGCGGGCATAGTCACCCGGACTGGTCGGCCCGCCATTCTCGGACAGGGTGAGGCGGCACAGAGTATCCAAGTCCCGAGGCACACCCGCGACGATCTCCGAGGGTGCCGCCACGTCCCGGCCCAGCCGAGGGGCAGGCGGCAGAGAGCCGTCGGGGTCGGCGAGTGCCGTGCGCCCGGTGAGGCCGGCATACGCGAGGGCGACGACCCCGACAGTGTCCGTGCGGACCGCGTCCTGCTCCCTCTCGTGACGCCCACGCAGCACGGCAGACGTTCCCAGGCCTCGGACCTTGATCTCACCCTCGCTCGTGCGGAACACGTCGTCCGGCCTGAGGTCAAGGTGGTGGACGCCGCGCTGGCGCGCCGTCTCCAGGGCCTTGGCGACTTCCCCGGTCATTCGGCGGATTTCGTCGCCGTGCAGGCCCTCGGCGCGCACCAGTTCGGCGAGCGAGCGAGACCCGGCCAGGGACTCCTCGACGACATAGGCGACTCCACTGGCCTCCCCAATGTCGAGGATTCGAACCAGCGCGGGGGCGGTGAGCCCGGCGGCCATCCGGGCGGCGTCGAGCACTGCCGGACTGCGTGGGTCCACGGCCGGCAGGACGAGCATGCTCACGTCGCGGTTGAGGTCCTGGTCGTGTGCGGACCAGAGCTCCGCCCCGAGCCGCTGCCCCAGGCGGTCCTCGATGAGGTATCGACCATCGAGAGTCGTCCCCGGACCCACGCCCTCCACACGCTCTCCTTCACGGCTCACAACTCACGGTTCCAAGCGACCCGGTCCGAGTCGTCCGCGCACCATGCTAAGCGGTGCGCCTGAGGCGGCGCCGGAGCAGTCGGGAGACGCGGCTGGTCAGGTCGTGCACCTCACTGACCCCGAGCAAGCGCCCACCGATCAGGGCCGCACCAAGGACGAGCACCCCGGCGGCGACGGTGAGGACGATGCAGACCAGTGGCCCGCGAGTCACTGGATCACCGAGGGTGGCGTGCATGACGGCCAACCCGGCGATGGCAGCAGCGAGGGCGGGCACCCCCAGGCGGAGGTATGCCGAGGCCACCGGGCGGAGGCCGATCCGGCCGAGCCGTCGCCGGACGAGGGTGAAGCCGACGGCCGCGCCCACGGCATACGCCAGGGACTGGCCCAGAGCGAGCGCGGGGGCGACAACGCCCAGGTCGAAGCGGGACGCGACCAGCGCACTAGTGACTGCGAGTGCCGTGACGAGAGTCTGGATGAAGAACGGGGTGCGGGCATCGGAGTGCGCGAAGAAGAACCGCTCCGACAGATAGAGCCAGCCGAACGGGATGATCCCGACGAAGAGGGCCACCATGACGGAGGCGACCGCATCGGTGTCGGCAGCCGAGCTGCGGAAGAAGAAGGCGCGGGTCAGCACCGGACCGAAGACGACGCCGAAGATGCTGCCGGGGACGAGCAGCACGGCCGGCGCACGCAGCCCCCGGAGCAGGTCGGCGCGCAGGTCGTCGGTGCGACCTTCGTGGACGGCACCGGACATTCGAGTGAACAACGCGGTCGCCAGTGAGACGGTGACCAGGCTGTGCGGGAGCATGAAGAGCAGAAACGCGTTGTCATAGGCGTTGCGCCCGGGCGCGACCACACCGGCGAGGCTGGCAGCTGTCGTCGTCTCGGTGAGCACCCGGGAGGTCACCACGAATCCCAGCTGGGCGACCAGGACGGCGGCGAAGGACCACTTGGCGACCTGCGAAGCAGTGCCCAGACCCACGCCGCGGAAACCCCACACCGGCCGATAGCGAAACCCCATCCGCTTGAGCGGAATGACCAGGAACAGCGCCTGGAGAACGATGGACAAGGTCGCCGACCCAGCGAGCACGGCGACCATCGCCGGTGACCACTGGGAGGGGGGTGCCTCCCGTTCGAACCCCAGGACGAGGAAGGCTCCCAGACCTGCGAGGGAGACGATGTTCGCCACGACCGGGGCCCACATGTATGCCGCGAACCGTCCGTGGGCGTTGAGGACCTGGCCGAGCAGGGTGTAGAGGCCGTAGAAGAAGATCTGCGGCAGGCACACGTAGGCGAAGACGGTCGCCAGGGTCAGGGCGTCCGGATCGTCGAACCGGGCGAAGAGCCGTACGAGAGGTCCGGCAGCCAGCGTGGTCGCAGTGGTCGCGACGACGAGGAGGGTGATCCCCAGCGTAAGGAGCCGGTTGACGTAGTCTCGCCCGCCGTCGGCGTGAGTCGACGCCTTGACGATCTGCGGGACCAGGACGGCGTTGAAGACCCCGCCGGCGAGGATGAGATAGAACTGGTTGGGCAAGGTGTTCGCCACCCCGAAGGCGTCACCGGTGTAGCCGGTCAGGCCGACGATGCTGGCCAGCAGGGTGGTCCGGAAGAGCCCGAGGACACGGCTGGTCAAGGTTCCGGCGGCCATGACGACACTGGACCGTGCGATGCCCTCGACTCGGCCAACCTGGGCTGGCTGGTCCCCGGCGCGGGGTGGCTGGTCGGCCGTGCCGTCGCTCACCTCAGGCCTTCCCGAGGTGGCGCTGCCGCCGGTGACGCCAGATGCCCGCGGCCAGGACGAGCAACGCCAGCGCGCCCAGAGCCCAGTAGACCCAGGCCGCGGTCGGGGACACGGTCACCTCCAGGGTTGTCGTCGGCCCCACTGGTGTCTCGTCCGGGCCGAGGACCTGGGCCTGGAGCTCCACTCGGCCGGCGGCATACGCGGTCGCGTCGAAGGTCACCGTGGCACGACTTCCCGCGCCAATGGCCACAGCCGTACTGCTGCGAGGGACGACGAGGCGAGCATTATCCGAGACAAGCCGAACTCGGACGTCGTGGACGGCGACCGGCAGCTCGTTGAGCAGGGTCACCTGGAGCCGGCCCCGGTCGGCAAGGAAGGTGATTGTCTGCGGCGCGACCCGCACGGCCCGGCTGCTCGCCTGGATCTCGGTTTCGAGAGTGTCGGCGGCCTGCTGCCAGGCTGGTGGGTCGATGCGCCACCGCGTCGACATCAGCTGGTCCAGGCGACCGTCCCACTGCGGAAGCACCTCGTCCCGGTCGGCCCGGATCCGTGCAGCGCCGCTAGCGTCGGCGCGCCACTGCTCCACCCTGGCCAGAGCGGAGGGGGTGAGCGGCTCGGCGCTGGCTGGTGCGCTGTTGGTCAAGCCAGTGCCGGCCGAGCCAGCGTCGAGTGGACGGGAGGTCGCCGGGGCGGTGACCGCCTGCTCCTCGATCTGGCTGACAGTCCCTGGAGTGAGCCAGGGGACGGCAGTGAGCAGGCCCAGCGCTGCTCGACCCGCCTGCGGGTCGGGGTCCAACCCTCGTTGGCCGACAACGAGGACTGTGCGGGGCAGGCCGGGGGCCTCGCGCAACCGCACCAGGCTGGCGGCGACGATGCGCTGTCGTCCGTTCGCCGCGCCGTCGGCCCGCATGGCCTCAGCGAAGGCCTGGCTCAGCGGCCCGTCGTAGGCGAGCAGCGGGGTGCCGCCGATGTCGCGGCGTCCGGCATCACCCTGGGTGACCTCCCAGTCCAGCGAGGAGCGATCCACGACGACGCTCGAGGTGCTCGCCGGGCCGGTGAGGGCGGCATACCGGGTCCCGTGCTGCGTGGTCCAGGTCGGGTCATCCGGCCACAGCACACCAGCATGGCCGTCGATGAGTGCGGCGCCCCGGCGGGCGCCGGCGACCAGGGTGCGCATCCGCTCGAGCGTCGGGGCTCCAGCGTCGGGAGCGGTGCCGGCCGTGACGTCGGCGTCGGCGAGCGGGAGCACGATGGGGTTGCGATCGGTCAGAGTGGTGGCCAGGGCGTCTGCGTATGCGGTGCGCACGGAGACCTCCGCCGACGTGGGGGTCACTGGGTCGAGGTCAGGTCCGAGCAGGGTCGGGTCGATGGCGGCACCGACGGCAGGGTTGGTGAGCAGGGTGCGCAGGTGGTCCAGGCGGGACCCGGCCTGGAAGGCACTGGTCCAGGCCTTCTCGCGAACAGCGCCGGCCGGGCCGAATAGAGCCGGATCTGGATCGGGGGTCAGTGCTGCGAGGACTGCAACGCTGAGCTGCTGGTACTCGCGTTTGCGCTGGTAGCCCAGGACGGTGTGCACGCCGGCGGGTCCGGCCGCTGTCTGCGCACCTTCGGCCTGGATGGTCACGGCCACGGGAAGCGCCCCGAAAGACCCTCGGCCCAGGGCCACGACATTGGGGACGGTGAGGGTGAATTCGGCGTGCCCCCCGGGGGCGATCTGGGGCAGCGGGGTGCTTGCGACCTGGAGCCCGTTTCCGGGGATAGTGCCG
Organism: Phycicoccus sp.; assembly: GCA_039812375.1. Lineage (GTDB taxonomy): Bacteria > Actinomycetota > Actinomycetes > Actinomycetales > Dermatophilaceae > JAGOME01. Next base: position 12,766 of record JBDIAO010000051.1, read on the forward strand.
GTGAACCACTGCTGGACTTGCGCGTCGGTGCGCAGTGGGGCGGTGTCGAGTCGGGCCTCGACCTCACCAGCGGGCAGGAGGGTGTCGCCGCCGTTGACGACAGCACCGCTGATCGTGGTGGCGGCGTCCCCAGTGGCCACAGCAGGAGCGACGTCGGTCAAGCTCACGGTGACCGGTGAGGTGGCGTCCTCACTGGGGGCGGCATACGGGGCGGTGTTGGGGGCGGCATACGGCCCGGGGGCGGCATACGGCCCGGCGCTGGCAGCGGAAGGTATGGGGCTGGCGAGAGTGGACATGAACAGGGCCGCTGCGAGGGCGGCGACCCACCGCCTCGATGGGGCGGCTCGGGTGCGCCGCGATGGGCGCATCCGCATTAGGGGTCCCCGGCGAGGCACCGCCACGCGGCGCGCGCGATCCGGCGCTCGTTGGGGAAGGTGAGGTGACGGTGGGCATCGGCGAGGGGGAACCACGCGACGTCGATGGCCTCCTGATCGGGGTCGTTCTCAATGGTGAGGGTGCCGCCGATCGCTTCGAGGAGGTAATGGTGGACGTACTTGTGAATCCGCCGGTCGCCGATCGCGAACCAATAGTCGATCGTCCCCAGCTCGATGAGGACCCGCCCGACGATGCCGGTCTCCTCCGCGACCTCTCGGGCTGCGGTCTGTGGCAAGGTTTCCTCGCCCTCGATGTGCCCCTTGGGCAGACACCACTCGACCCGACCGGCGCGGTTGCGGCGGGCGATCACAGCGATCCGAGCCCGACCCTCATGGACGTCGACGACGACGCCACCTGCGGACCGTTCCTCCACACACGGCAGCCACCGGGGGACCCGGGGTGGTTCCACGGCCGCGTGACTCATGTGGTCACTGTAGCCAGCGGGGCCTCGAGGACCCTTGATATCGGGCTCGCGTGAGCCTGTTGCACGAACCCCTGACGTGGATCATGGGTGTCGCTTGGTGGGCGCGGCAGCGTGAGACGGCAGGATTCTCGTCGTGGGGTACAACTTCGTGGCTGAGGTCCGTGACCAGTTCTTCTTGATGCCGCTGTCGTTGACTGAGTGGCTGCCCGAGGACCACCTGGCCTACTTCGTGCTGGACGCGGTCGACGAGATCGACTTGACCGCGTTCTACGCGGGCTACCGTGCCGATGGGTGGGGTGGCGCGGCACGTCATCCGAAGACCATGGTCGCGTTGTTGATGTATGCCTACTGCACCGGCGTGGTCTCCTCCCGCAAGATCGAGCAGGCCTGTGCGGTGGATGTTGCTTTCCGGGTGGTGTGCGGCAACGTCGCACCTGACCACACCACGATTGCCCGGTTCCGGGCGTGTCACGAGAAGGCGTTGAAGACGTTGTTCACCGCCTCGCTGCGCCTGTGCGCGAAGGCGGGGATGACCAGCGTTGGGCTGGTCGCACTCGATGGCACGAAGATGGCTGCCCCGGCATCGATGGCACGCAACCGCACCAGGGACAGCCTCGACAAGGCGGTCGATGGGATGTTCGCCGACGCGAGGGCTGCCGATGCGGCCGACGACGTCGAACACGGCCCGGATCGTGGCGATGAGCCGCCGGCGGTGCTGCGGGGCCGGGCCGACCGGCAGCGCCGGTTCAAGCAGGCCAAGCAGCGGCTGGACGCCGAACTTGAGGCCGAGCAGGCAGCCCATGCCGAGCATCTGGCTCGGCGTGCGGCCGAGGAGGCCCAGCGTGGTTCGAAGTTGCGTGGCCGCAAGCCCAAGGCGCCCCAGGACAAGGCGGGACACAAGCAGAAGACGGTCAACACCACCGATCCGGAGTCGGGGATGATGTCGACGAAGAAGGGGTTCGTGCAGGGCTACAACGCCCAGGCCGTCGCCAACGACGAGCAGGTGATCGTGTCCGCGGAGGTCACCTGTGAGCACAACGACCTGGGACAGCTCCACCCGATGATCGAGGCCACCGGTACCTCCCTTGCCGGGGCCGGGATCCAGGACAGGCCCCAGCAGCTGCTGGCCGATGCCGGCTACGCCTCGCAGGAGAACTTCGCCGCCCTCGACGACGATGATCCTGACTGTTACGTCGCCACGCGGAACATGAAGAAGAACCCCGAGCCCAGGACAGGGTCGCGGGGACCGTTGAAGAAGAACGCGACCCTGGTCGATCGGATGGACCGCAAGGTGTCGAGCAAGAAGGGCAACGCGTTGTACCGGCGGCGACAGGCGATCATCGAGCCGGTCTTCGGGCAGATCAAGCAAGCCCGCGGCATCCGGGGGTTCTCCCGGCGGGGCAAGACCGCGGCGGACTCGGAGTGGAAGCTGATCTGCGGCACCCACAACCTGCTCAAGCTCTACCGGCGAGCGCTGGCCGACCCCATGGTCGCGCCCTACAGCCGGATCGCGGCCCCGGCCACCGCCTGAACCGCCGCCAGGGGCCGCTCCATGTGCCGCTACAAGCCCCGATGGGCTACCTCGCGGCGTCACACGAGGAGATACCGCTGGCTGCGTGACCTGGTCGGCAGCGATCTCGCACGGCCCATGAAGTCACGAACCCGGCCTCAGCGACGCCCTCGGACCTTCACGCAACAGGCTCGCGTGCGCCCGATATGCTGACGTGCGCTCAATAGACTGAATGGTGTGGTGAGTCCATCCATGCACGTCGGCGCCGCCCGCGTGAGCATCACACCAGCACTGGGGAGGACCTCGCATGTCTAGCACCGAGACCACGCCTGACACCGCTGAGATCGACGCGTCGGTCACCAGCGGGATTCGAACAGTCCTGGGAGCCAGCGGAGTCGTCTCCCTGGTCGTCGGGATCCTCATCTTGGTCTTTCCACTCAAGACCGCTGTCGTTCTCGCCGGGTTTATCGCCGTGTATGCCGCACTCGCCGGGGTGGTCAACCTCGCCGTCGGAGTCTTCTCGCGAGCACTGGGAGCCTGGCCACGGATCGGCTATTCCATCCTCGGGATCATCTTCCTCGCTGCGGCCGTGTTCGCCCTCGCCAACCTCAGAGCGACGGCCGCCTCGTTGGCGATGATCGTGGCCATCATGATCGGCATCGTGTGGATCGTCGAGGGGCTGGCGGGTTTCACCATGATCCGGCGCTCTCCGTCGAAAGGCTGGACCGTCATCTACTCCGTCCTGTCGATCATCGCCGGGATCGTGCTGATCACCTCACCGATGTGGGGGGCAGCTTTGCTGTGGCTCTTCTTGGGTATCTCGCTCGTCGTGCTCGGCATAGCCCAGATCATCCGAGCGTTTCGCTTCGGCTCCAGCTGACCCACTCCGGTCGGATCTTCGGGCAACAGCCGAGCTGCGGCTGGTCGGGCCGCCAGGCAACAGCCGAGGTGCGGCCGGTCGGGCCTGGTCCGGGCCGCATGTGCTGACCGTCGCCCCGTACCGTGCGCACAGCGACGGAATGGGTGCGGCAAACGTGCAGCTCGCGCGGTACGTGAGGTGTCTGGAGACGGAATGGGTGCGGCAAACGTGCAGCTCGCGCCCGCCTCGCCGCCCCCTGGCTGGGTCATTCTCGGATCAGGCCGATTCGTCGACACCACCACCAGCCAGCGATCCGTCGAACTTTCGGCCTATAGGCCGATTGTCGGACGCGGCATCCGGTGGGCAGTGGCGTGCGTCGCGCGCTGAGTTCCCGCCTACCCTTGGACTCCGTGCCGTTCTCGTCCTCCGTGTCGTCCCCGTCCTCCTCCCCGTCGTCGCCGACTGCCCTCATGCGGCAGGCCGTCGCCCACCTGGCTCCGGTGCTGCCGGTCCTGACCGAGCTTGGCGAGCGGTTTGCGGATGCCGGTCACGAACTCGCTCTCGTCGGCGGGCCGGTGCGTGACGCCTTCCTTGGCCGGACCAGCCCCGACCTCGACTTCACGACATCGGCCCGCCCCGAGCAGAGCGAGCCGATCCTCGCAGCCTGGGGGGATGCCACCTGGGACTTGGGGCGGGCGTTCGGCACGATCGGGGCGCGGCGGGGCGCGACGATCGTCGAGGTCACGACATACCGGGCCGATGCCTACGACGGGGTGACCCGGAAGCCGGTCGTCGCCTTTGGTGACACCCTCGAGGACGACCTGGCCCGCCGCGACTTCACTGTCAACGCGATGGCCCTGCGGCTGCCCGCGCTTGCGTTCGTCGACCCGTTCGATGGGCTGGCTGACCTCGGCGAGAAGCTGCTGCGGACCCCGTCGGGTCCCGAGGTCTCCTTCGGGGACGACCCGCTGCGGATGATGCGGGCTGCCCGGTTCGTCGCCCAGCTCGGCATGGTCCCGGCCCCTGAGGTGTATGCCGCGATGGTTGCGATGGCCCCTTCGCTGGAGATCGTCTCGGCCGAGCGGGTGCGCGACGAACTGGTCAAGCTGGTGCTGGCGCGGCATCCACGAGCGGGGCTGACCCTGCTGGTCGAGTCCGGCCTGGCCGACCGGGTGTTGCCGGAGTTGCCCGCACTCAAGCTCGAGGTCGACGAGCACCACCGGCATAAGGACGTGTACGAGCACTCCCTGACCGTGCTCGAGCAGGCGATCGACCTCGAGGGGCGCCCGGGGTCGGCGGCATCCGACGTGCCCGGGCCGGACCTCGTCCTGCGCCTGGCGGCGCTGCTGCACGACATCGGCAAGCCGGCGACCAGGCGTTTCGAGCCCGGGGGCGGGGTCTCCTTCCACCACCACGAGGTCGTCGGAGCGAAGCTGACGGCAAAACGGTTGCGGGCGTTGCGGTTCGACAAGGAGACCACGAAGGCAGTCGCTCGCTTGGTCGAGTTGCACCTGCGTTTCCACGGCTACGGCGACGGGCAGTGGACCGACTCGGCGGTGCGGCGCTATGTCACCGATGCCGGGGAGTTGCTGCCGCGTTTGCACCGGCTCACCCGGGCGGACTCGACGACCCGAAACGTGCGCAAGGCACGCCGGCTCGCGGCGACATACGACGCCCTCGAGGAGCGGATCGCCGCGTTGCAGGCCGCCGAGGAACTGGGCAAGGTGCGCCCGGAGTTGGACGGCAACGAGATCGGTGAGATCCTCGGCATCCCACCCGGGCGCGAGGTGGGGGCCGCCTACAAGTTCCTGCTCGCGCTGCGCCTCGACGAGGGTGTCATCGGCAAGGATGCGGCGAGGCGGCGCCTGCTCGCGTGGTGGGCCGAGTGCGAACGCTGAGGTTGGCAGGCGCGGCCCACCGGCGGTCCACCGGTGGACCGCGGGGGGCGGCTGCCCGATCGCCGTACCTCGGCGATTCCGCCGACGTCGTCCAGCTTCGCGGTGGCCACGGCGATCACGAGGTCGTAGGCCTCCTCGTTGGTCAGGACGAGTCGCCGGCCGTCGATGCCGAAAAGGGCGATGGTGGCCGCCAGGGCGAGGCGCTTGTGGTCATCGACCAAGGCGCGGTAGCGCCCCAACAAGTGAAGCAGCGCGGCCGACTTCTCCTCGAGCGTCGGGTACGCATCGGCCCCGAAGGCCGTCGCGCGGGGCCGGGCCTGCTCGGCGTCGAGCATCGGCAGCGGCGAGTTGCGTGAAGAGGGTGTGGTGGCGGTAGGTGGTGAACAGTACGCCTTGCCCGGCCGGGACACTGCCAGGGCCCCGGCGTTTGACGCGGCGCACGATCAACCGGGCGTGGACGTGCTGGTCCTTCTTGCGGGAGGTGAAGGCCGTGAACGGTACTTCGGCGACTTGAAGCGTTGGAGACCAGCCGCTGCTCGTCCTCGTCCCAGATCGCGTTCGGGTACCGGATCGGGGTCCACGCCTGTTCGGCGATCGAGGAGATCGCTGCCACCACGGTGGGAGTCATGCGGGCGGTGACGGAGAACCGGGCCCCGGCCCGGCGTGCCGCGGCGATCACGTCACGGCCGTTGTAGGCACTGTCTGCGCGCACGATCACCAGCCCGGCACCCTCATTCTTGGGGTCGCTGGTGGTGATGGCCCGGGTGGTCGATAGGGCGTCGGCGACCAGCCGGGCCGCTCCCCGGGCGGAGTTCGCACTCCCCTTGCGTAGCCGGGTGCCCACGATCACTGGTGCACTGATCGGGGTGGTGAGGGTGGCGATCAGCGCGTTGAGTCCTTTGACCTTGGTGTAGCCGTACCCGGCGCCTTGCTTGGTGTAGCCGTAGGTGGCTTTGATCGTGTCGTCCACATCGACGTAGGCGACCTGCCCGACCCCGGGCAGGACCGGTGCCTGCCGGGCCAGCGCGGTCAGGAACCGGGCCGCGACCGCGTCGAATTGCCGGACGTGCCCGAAGGTGAAGGTGCGCAGGAAGACCCCTCAACGTGGACGGGGCCCGTACCTGCGTGAAGAGCCGGTCCATCCCGCCGTGGCGCAGCAGGTCCATGTCATCGATGCTGTCCGCCTCAGCCAGCATGCCGACGATCAGGGCGGGGATCTTCAGGTGCGGGTTCGCCCCACCCTCCCCGTGCACCGATACGTGCGTCCTGACCAGGGCAGCCAGCCGGCCCGCTGCGCCAAAGCCATGGCTGGCGCCAGGCTCGCGCACGACACCAGGTTCGCCTCGTCGAACCTGACCGACAAAGCCGAAAGGTTATGAGAGACTCGGTCGGGTAGCCCGAGCGCATTGCTGCGCCCGGGCCCCCTCAGAACCGGACGTGCGACTTTCACCGCATCCGGCTCAAGCAAGTCCCAAGAACGTCGGTTCTACTGTTGTCGCTGGACCGTCTGCCGTTGTCGTTGTTCACGTTGTCGGCAGTCGGGGTGCATGAGGTGCGTGGTCTGATCGTCGCCGTGGACCTCTCCCAGAACGATGGCGGTCTTGCGTAGTGTCTTCGTCAGGGCACGGGTCCACTGCTCCCACTCCGGTGGGGACTGTGGTCCGTGGTCGGCGTGCAGCAGCAGCGTTCCGCAGCCGGGGCAGAGCTCCCGCTGCCGAAGCAGCAGGGACGCGGTGCGCCCGCCGAGTTGCGCATGTGCTTTGCGCCGACGAGAAGCCCAGTACCAGTCAAGGGCGGGGTCGTCCGGGGACGCTGTGCCCATGACCATCTTGTGGCGAACGATCTTTGTCCAGGCGAACTGCCGCAGGTAGGCGCCGCTGTCGCGGTCACCGAAGACCCAACGGTCGTCCCTGAACGAGTTGAACTTGCCGAAGTAGCGGTCAACGACCCAGTGCTTCGACTTGTTCGGGTGGGCACGTAGTGCCCACCGGTAGAGGCGTCCCCACAGGTAGTGATCGATCGCGGAGAACACCTCTTTGGAAACCACTCCCCGGTAGTAGGCCGACCAACCCCGGATGATCGGGTTGAGCCTGCGGATCACCGCGATGACGTTGCTCCCGGTGAGGGAGCGCACCTCCGCGGCGAGCCGTTCCCGGATTCGCCTCACGGCCGCTTGGCTGGGTTTGATCAGCAGCTTGCCGTCGTAGCGACGGACGTTGAACCCCAAGAAGTCGAAGCCCCGCTCGACGTGGACGATATGTGTCTTGTCCTCGTTGAACGCGAGCCCCCTCGGGGCCAGCCACCCAGCCAGCCGGTGCCGGACCTGTTCTGCCTGTTCCAAGGTGTGACACATGACGACGAAGTCGTCGGCGTATCGCACCAGCACCGGTGAGTCCCTTGCCACGTGCGCGCCCAGCGGGTCGCGTCGTGTGTAGCGGACCCCAGCGGCCTCTTCCATCCCGTGCAGCGC
>JBDIAO010000052.1:0-20347 GCA_039812375.1 Phycicoccus sp.
CCGGGAGGAGGTCGTCCGGGAAGAGGTCGCCCGGGAGGAGATCGTCCCTCTCTGGCCTGTCGCGGCAGCCCGTCCGGTCAGCCACCACCGGTCAGGTCAGCCGCCACCGGAGGAGGCTCGTGCTTTGGCCTTGTCGTAGTCCTCGTCCATGAGATGCTCTGCGGCGGAGACCAGCAGTGGCGGCAGTGACATGTCACCGAGCCGGATGTGCGCCATCAACTCGTGACGCATCCTGGGGTCCCAGAACTTCTTGATGTGCGTGGCGATCTCCACGGGGGCCTGCTCCGGCCCCATCACCTCGAAGGCCCGGACGAGGTCCGCTCCCATCCGTAGCGCTCCGGTCCGACCAGCCGGAAACTCCTCAGGATGGCCGGTCACCGCTGCGCTCCCACCCGGTCGTTGCTGTGCTCGACGCCCGGATGGGCACCCGGGCTGGCCTGGGCGACGCTGTCGCGGTACTCCGCCTGCGCTGTCGCCGTCGCGACGGTCACCTCCACGGCGGTCACCTTGTACTCAGGGCAGTTGGTCGCCCAGTCGGAGTTCTCCGTGGTCAGCACGTTGGCACCGACGACGGGGTGGTGGAACGTCGTGTAGACCACCCCTGGCGGTATCCGGTCTGCGACGAGCACCGTGAGCCTGGTGGAGCCGACCCGGGAGCTGACATCGACGACGTCGCCACTGCGGATACCCCGCAGCTCGGCGTCGGACGGGTGCATCTCGAGGACGTCCTCGGGGTGCCAGGTGAGGTTCCCGGTGCGTCGGGTCTGGGTGCCCGCGTTGTACTGGGTGAGGATCCGGCCTGTGGTGAGCAGCAGCGGGAATTTGCGGTTGGCTCGCTCCGTCGTCGGGACGTAGACGGTGGGGGTGAGGTGCCCGAGACCACGGACGAACTCACCGACATGCATGATCGGGGTGCCGTTCGGCGCGTCGTCATTGACCGGCCACTGCATCGACCCTTCGGCGTCGAGCCTGGCGAACGAGACTCCGGCGAACGTCGGGGTCGTCGCGGCGATCTCGTCCATGATCTGCGCCGTTGAGTCCCACGACATGGGGTAGCCCATCGCGGTCGCGATGTCGCACACGACCTGCCACTCGTCCCTGCCGACCCGGTTCGGCACGACCGGACGAACCCGGTTGATCCGCCGCTCGGAGTTGGTGAATGTCCCGTCCTTCTCCAGGAAGCTCGCACCGGGGAGGAAGACGTGGGCGAAGCGAGCCGTCTCGTTGAGGAAGAGGTCGTGCACGACGACGAGGTCCATCGAGCGCAGCGCCGCCTGGACGTGGTTGGTGTTGGGGTCGGACTGGGCGATGTCCTCACCCTGGACGTACAGGCCCCGGAACGATCCACCGACAGCGGCGTCGAACATGTTCGGGATCCGCAGTCCCGGCTCCGGCGGGATGGTCACGTGCCACAGCTTCTCGTAGATCTCCCGGACCTCCGGGCGGGAGACGTGCCGGTATCCGGGCAGCTCGTGCGGGAAGGATCCCATGTCACACGAGCCCTGGACGTTGTTCTGCCCGCGCAGCGGGTTGACCCCCACACCCTCGCGCCCGAGGTTGCCGGTGATCATCGCGAGGTTGGCCAGTCCCATGACCATCGTGGAACCCTGGCTGTGCTCGGTGACGCCCAGCCCGTAGTAGATGACCGCATTGGGTGCGCTCGCGTAGAGCCGGGCGGCGGCTCGCAGGTCCTGCGCAGGGATGGTGGTCTCCTCCTGCGTGGCCTCTGGGGAGTTCTCCGGCCGGACGATGAAGTCGAGGTACTCCGAGACGCCCTCGCAGCGCTCGCGCAAGAACGCCTCGTCGTGCAGTCCCTCGGTGACGATGACGTGCGCCATCGCGTTGATGAACGCCACGTTCGTGCCCGGCCGGACCGGCAGGTGGTATGCCGCCTCGATGTGGGGGCTGCGGGCGAGGTCGATCCGCCGTGGGTCACCCACGATCATCGTGGCTCCGGCACGGAGCCGTTGCTTGATCCGGGAGCCGAACACGGGGTGGGCGTCGGTCGGGTTGGCGCCGACGAGCAGGATCACATCCGCGTGGTCGACCGAGGCGAACGGCTGGGTGCCGGCCGAGGTGCCGAAGGCCTGGTTGAGTCCGTAGCCGGTGGGGGAGTGGCAGACCCGCCCGCAGGTGTCGATGTTGTTGCTGCCGAAGGCCGCCCGAACCATCTTCTGGACGGCATACACCTCTTCGTTAGTGCACCTGGAGGAGGAGATACCGCCCAACGCCCCGGGGCCGTACTTCTCCTTGATGGCGGTGAAGCCTTCCGCGACCCTGGCGATGGCTTCCTCCCAGGAGGCCTCCTGCCACTCGTCGTCGATGGAGTCGCGGACCAGGGGTGTGAGCTGACGGTCCCGGTGCTCGGTGTAGCCGTAGGCGAATCGTCCCTTGACACAGGAGTGGCCCTTGTTGGCGCCGCCGTCCTTCCACGGCATCATCCGCACGACCCGGGTGTCGTCGCCGCTGCCTTGCACCTCGGCCTTGAACGAGCACCCCACCCCGCAGTAGGCACACGTCGTGAGCACCGTGCGCGTCGGCATACCGAGTTGGACCAGAGGCTTCTCGGCGAGGGCATCGGTCGGGCACGCCTGGACGCAGGCGCCGCAGGAGACGCACTCGGAGTCCAGATAGGACGTTCCGCCTGCGGTCATCCGGGAGTCGAAGCCCTTGCCCATGATGTCGAGGGCAAAGGTGCCCTGGATGTCGTTGCACGCTCGCACACACCGTGAGCAGACGATGCAGGCGCTCGGGTCGTACTGGAAATAGGGGTTGGAGTCGTCGACGGCGTCGTGCAGGTGGTTCGCGCCGTCCCGGCCGTAGCGGACTTCAGCCAGACCCGTGCTCACCGCCCAGCCCTGCATCTCGCAGTTGCCGCGGGCACAACCAGCGCAGTCTTCCGGGTGGTCGGAGAGATAGAGCTCCATGACGCCACGCCGGAGCCGCTGGAGCTGGTCGGTTTGGGTGGCCACGACCATCCCGTCGGCGCAGGGGGTCGTGCACGAGGCCGGGGTTCCTTTGATGCCCTCAACCTCGACGAGGCAGAGCCGACAGGACCCGTAGGCGCCGAGGGAGTCTGTGGCGCACAGCTTCGGGATGGTGACTCCGGCTTCCGTGGCCGCACGCAGGACCGAGGTTCCGGAGGGGACGGTGACCTGACGACCGTCGATCGTCACCTTCGCGTCAGCGGGACCGGCCACGGCGGGGGTGCCGAAATCAGGCTCGATGAGCAGTTCGTCGCGTTCGGGTGCTTGGGTCATGACTGGTCCTCCTGCCGCGCAGCGGTCCGTGGGGCGAAGTCGTCGGGGAAGTGCTGCAGCGCGCTGCGGACCGGCATCGGGGTCAAGCCGCCCAGTGCACACAATGAGCCCTTCGTCATGGTCTCGCACAGGTCTTCGAGGAGGGCGAGCTCGCTCTGGCGGTTGTCCTCGTCCGGCGCCGCCATGACCCGGTCGATGACCTCGGTGCCGCGCACCGAGCCGATCCGGCACGGGGTGCACTTGCCGCAGGACTCGCGGGCGCAGAACTCCATCGCGAATCGAGCCATCGCCGCAGCATCCATGGTGTCGTCGAAGACGACGAGACCGCCGTGACCGACCATGGCGTCGGCGGCGAGGAACGCCTCGTAGTCCATGGGGAGGTCGAACTGGCTCGGCGGGATATAGGCACCGAGCGGGCCGCCGACTTGGACGGCCTTGACCGGGCGGCCACTCGCGGTGCCGCCACCCCAGGTCTGCACGAGCTCGCCGAGGCTGATGCCGAAGCTGGCTTCGACGATGCCGCCGCGGGCGATGTTGCCGGCGAGCTGGAAGACTTGGGTGCCGCGGGAGCGGCCGACGCCCAAGGCGGCATACGCTTGGCCGCCGTCAGCCAGGACCATCGGGACGGTGGCCAGGGTGAGGACGTTGTTGACCACCGTCGGTTTGCCGAAGAGTCCGACGAGCGCGGGAATCGGTGGCTTGAACCGCACCTCGCCGCGCTTACCCTCGAGGCTGTCCAGCATCGAGGTCTCCTCGCCGCAGATGTAGGCGCCGGCCCCGACCCGCACATGCAGGTCAAAGGCGTGCCCGCTGCCCAGGACGTCGTGACCGAGCAGGCCGTGCGCGTAGCCGATGTCGATGGCCCGGCGCAGGGTCTTCACGGCGTCGGGGTATTCACTGCGCAGATAGACGTAGCCCTGGGTCGCTCCTACTGCGATCGCGGTGATGAGCATCCCCTCGATCAGGGTGAACGGGTCTCCCTCGATGAGCATCCGGTCCGCGAACGTCCCGGAGTCGCCCTCGTCGGCGTTGCAGCACACGTATTTCTGGTCGGCCTGAGCCTTGCGGACGGTCTCCCATTTGATCCCCGCCGGGAAGCCCGCGCCGCCGCGTCCGCGCAGTCCGGACGTGGTCACCTCGGCGACGATGTCTGCTGGGTGCAGGGCCAGGGCCCGGCGCAGTCCGGCCAGACCCCCGGCGGCCTCGTATGCCGCCAGGTCGGTCGGCTCGATGACACCCATCCGAGCGCAGGTCACCCGGTTCTGTCCGGTCAGCCACGGGTGCGCGGCGACGTCGCCGATGTCCTCGTGGGAGCCGTCGAGCACGGCGGCCACGTCACCGGGGGTGACGTTGGGGTAACCGACCCGGCGGCCGGCCTCATCCTCGACTTCGACCAGCGGCTCCATCCAGAGCATGCCGCGGGAGCCGTTGCGTTTGACGGTCACTCCGGCGTCAGCGAAGGCCCGGGCCACGTCATCCGCGCCTACAGAGCACGCCGCGGCGTCACAGGGCACCCAGACCGTCGTCATCGCGTCCACTCCTTCGTCAGGTCGGCGAGCTGCTCCTCACCGAGGCGGCCGTAGAGCCGGCCGTCGAGCATTCCTGAGGGCCCGAGCGCGCAGTTGCCGAAGCAGAACACCGGTGAGACCTCGACGTCCGAACGGTCTGCGTAGCCGGCGAGAGTCGCGGCATACAGTTCCTCGGAGCCTCGGGCCTGGCAGGCCTCGCCGCGGCAGAGCTGGATCGTGTGCGCGACCGGCGGTGTCATCCGGAAGTCGGGATAAAAGGTCACCACCCCGTGGACATCGGCGCGACTGAGGTTGAGGACGTCGGCAATCACCGGAATGTCCTCGGGATCGATGTGGCCCAGCTCGTGCTGGACGCCGTGCAGGATCTCCAGCAGCGGGCCGGGTTCGGCGGCTCCCGCCTCGGTGATCTCACGCACCCGACGGGCCCGTTCCGGGTCGCTCGGTGTGCTCAGCTTCGTGCCACTCGGGTTGTGCGTGCGTCGCACCGGAATCCTCCCGTGCAGAAGGTGGGTCAGTTCGCCCATGGTACGCACAAAGCCCCTGGGGAAGGTGACCCGGAGCACAGGAGAACGGACGGTGCCGGTCGTGGCGGCTGGTCGTGGCGGTCGGTTGGGGCGATTGGTGCCGGGTTGTTCTGTTCCGGTATCGTGGACCACTGCCGTCACGACGGCCGCGGACCCAGAGAGCCCCGGTGGACCTGCCCGGGTGCGCCGCGCAGCATCAGTGAAGAAGGAGAGTCTGACCCCCCATGCCGTTGAGCACCGACGTCAAGCAGCAGATCATCGCCGAGTACGGCACCGCCGAGGGCGACACCGGCTCTCCGGAGGTGCAGATCGCCCTCCTCACCCAGCGGATCAAGGACCTCACCGAGCACTCGCGGGCCCACAAGCACGACCACCACAGTCGTCGCGGCCTGCTGCTCCTCGTCGGTCGTCGCCGCCGGCTGCTGCGCTATCTGGAGAGCGTCGACATCGAGCGATACCGCTCGCTGATCAAGCGTCTCGGCCTGCGCCGTTGACGTACCCCGTTGAAGCGGCCCCCTGAGAGCTCAGGGGGCCGCTTCGCGACGTCCGCGGCACAACGACGATGCCCGCGGTATGTGTACGAAAGACCAGAAAAGGAGGGCCCCCACATGGAGGGACCCGAAATCACCTTCGCCGAAGCTGTCATCGACAACGGCCGCTTCGGCACCCGCACGGTCCGCTTCGAGACCGGGCGCCTGGCCCGTCAGGCCGGCGGCGCTGTCGCGGCATACCTGGATCAGGACACCATGCTCCTGTCCACCACCACGGCCGGGAAGTCCCCGCGTGAAGGCTTTGACTTCTTCCCGCTGACCGTCGACGTCGAGGAGCGGATGTATGCCGCGGGCCGGATCCCCGGCTCCTTCTTCCGCCGCGAAGGTCGTCCCTCGACCGATGCGATCCTCACCTGCCGGCTCATCGACCGGCCACTGCGGCCCAGCTTCGTCAAGGGTCTGCGCAACGAGGTCCAGGTCGTCATCACTGTCCTGGCGCTCAACCCCGACGTTCAGTACGACGTGCTCGCGATCAACGCCGCCTCGGCCTCGACACAGATCTCCGGACTGCCCTTCTCCGGGCCGGTCGGCGGGGTGCGGGTCAGCCTCATCGACGGCCAATGGGTGGCCTTCCCGGACTTCTCCGATGCCGCGCGCTCGATATTCGACATGGTCGTCGCCGGCCGGGTCGTCACCGCAGCGGACGGCTCCGAGGACGTCGCCATCATGATGGTCGAGGCCGAGTCGACCACCTCCACGTGGAACCTCGTCAAGCACGAGGGCAAGACCGCCCCGACCGAGGAGGTCGTCGCCCAGGGTCTGGAGGCGTCCAAGACGTTCATCAGGGTGTTGTGCGCTGCCCAGGCCGAGCTTGCCGCCAAGGCGGCGAAGCCGGTCGAGGCGTTTCCGCTGTTCCTCGACTACAGCGACGACGTGCACGCAATGGTCGCCTCGGCGACCCGCGACGATGCTGCCCAGGCACTGCGGATCGCCGGCAAGCAGGAGCGTGAAGGGCGGCTGGAGCAGATCAAGGAGGCCGTCAAGGCCGAGCTGTGTCAGGTCGATGGCCCGTTCGTGGGTCGGGAGAAGGAGGTGTCCGCCGCGTTCCGTAGTGTGCAAAAGGACCTCGTCCGCGAGCGGATCCTGCGCGACAAGGTCCGGATCGACGGGCGTGGCCTCGCTGACATCCGGGCTCTATCCGCCGAGGTCGACGTGCTCCCACGGGTGCACGGCTCGGCGATCTTCGAACGTGGCGAGACGCAGATCATGGGAGTGACGACGCTCAACATGCTCCGGATGGAGCAGCAGCTCGACACACTCTCACCCGAGTCGCGCAAGCGCTACATGCACAACTACAACTTCCCGCCCTACTCGACCGGTGAGACCGGCCGAGTCGGTTCGCCCAAGCGGCGGGAGATCGGCCACGGGGCGCTCGCCGAGCGGGCGTTGCTGCCGGTGCTCCCCACCCGCGAGGAGTTCCCCTACGCGATCCGTCAGGTCTCCGAGGCGCTCGGCTCGAACGGGTCGACGTCGATGGGGTCGGTGTGTGCCTCGACCCTGTCGCTGCTCAACGCCGGGGTGCCACTGCGCGCGCCGGTGGCGGGGATCGCGATGGGTCTGGTCTCCGCCGAGGTGGACGGACAGACGGAGTATGCCGCGCTGACCGACATCCTCGGTGCTGAGGACGCCTTCGGGGACATGGACTTCAAGGTTGCCGGCACGCGGGAGTTCGTCACCGCCATCCAGCTCGACACCAAGCTCGACGGTATCCCCGCCGACGTGCTCGCCCGGGCGCTGACTCAGGCCCGGGACGCCCGGCTGCACATCCTGGACGTCATGCACGAGGCCATCGATGCCCCCGACGAGATGAGCGTGCATGCCCCACGGGTCATCTCGGTCACCGTGCCCGTCGACAAGATCGGTGAGGTCATCGGCCCCAAGGGCAAGATGATCAACCAGATCCAAGAGGACACCGGCGCCGACATCTCCATTGAGGACGACGGCACGGTCTACATCGGTGCGACCGACGGTGCGTCAGCGGAGGCGGCGCGGGCGGCGATCAACGCGATCGCCAACCCCCAGATGCCGGAGATCGGCGAACGCTTCCTCGGCACCGTCGTCAAGACGACGACCTTCGGAGCGTTCATCTCGCTGCTGCCGGGCAAGGACGGTCTGCTACACATCTCCGAAGTGCGCAAGCTGGTCGGCGGCAGGCGGATCGACGCCGTCGAGGATGTGCTCTCGATCGGCCAGAAGGTCCAGGTTGAGCTCAAGGAGATCGACCCGCGCGGCAAGCTCTCCCTTGCTGCGGTCCTGCCCGAGGGTGCGGAGGGATCCTCCGCACCGGAGCGTCCGGGCGCCCGCTCCGCCGGCGAGGACCAGGCACGTGAGGGTGGCGAGTCGCGTGAGGGTGGCGCGCCGCGTGAGGGTGGCGAGTCGCGTGAGGGTGGCGAGTCGCGCGAGGGTGGCGAGTCGCGTGAGGGTGGCGAGCGGCGCCACCGCAACCGTCGCCGCGGTGGAAGACGAGGCCATGGTGAGGGCAGCGACAGCCACGGTGAGGGCGGCTCGCACGAGGGCTGACCCACACGGGCCCCTGACCAACGGCGGCGCGGTATCCGGGCGAATCCGGATGCCGCGCCGTTCGCTGTCGGGAGCCACGAGCAGACGACCTTGGGCCCTGACCTGGATCAGCACGTCCCTGGATCAGCACCTGGGGTTGTCGCCCATGCGCCCTCGCTACGCTGTGCCGAACTGGGCAGTCCTGCCCTTAGGGAGAGTCGTGCTGATGCATCGCCACCGGATTCGTGACGTGATGCGAGGTCGGTTCGGGGCGCCGCTCAGGGTGGCGTACCGAGTTGCGAGCGGTGTCGAGCTGGTCGCTCTGGCGGCATACGACGCAGTGGGGTGCCAGCAGCGTCCAGCCGGTGAGCGTGCTGAGGCGGCACGCCTGCTGACGATGGCGGCCAAGACGTTCGAACGTCCCAGGGCCGCGCGCCGGCTCGTGCGGTCCGCGCGGTCCGTCTTCGACGGCCGGATCGTGATCGCCGACGACTCTCGCGTCTCCGTCCGCATCGACGATCCGCTCGTCGACGTCATACCTTTGCCGTTCAACTCCGGGGTCTCGGTGGGACGCAATGCCGCCCTGGACTCGATCGAGACCGAGTTCGTCTGGGTCACCGACGACGACATCGTCTATACCCGACGAAGCGACGTGACCGGAGCGATCGCCTACCTGCAGGACAACCCCGACGTCGACCTCGTCGGGATGACCTTGGTCGGGCTGCCGGAGCTGCGGATCACCACGGACGGTGCGGATGCACTGTTTCCGGGCCATCGACCTCCGAAACGGCCCTTTGGCGAGCTCATCGACGGGCTGCTGGTGCGACTCAAGGTCCCGCAGTGCTACGTTGCGCGCAGCGAGGCGATCAGGAGGGTGCGCTGGGACCCGAACCTGCGGATGGTCGACCACCGCGACTTCTTCTCCCGGGCAGCTGGCGAGATCGTCTGCGTCACCGACCCGGCGATGGTCTGCTATCACGCCCAGACACCGTTCGACACCCACTACCTCGGCTACCGCCAGGACACTGGCGGCGATCTCGAGTACCTGGCGCGGGTGTGGGGTGAACGGGCCCAGGGCGGGCACTCGGGGTGAGCACAAGGGGCGGGGGTGTTGCACGCGATGGAGATGGCCAGAGCTACGGAGATCGTCGCCGTTGGCGCGGTCAGTACCTGCGCAGGTCCAGCATGGCCTGACCCGTGGCCACTGAGCGGTCGAACTCGTTGCAGGCCAGGACCAGCTGCTTCAGCGCATCCGTGGAGTGGGCGAGTGCGCGCACCATGAGCCAGGACACGCCGTGCCTGGTCCCGGTGGTCACCCCGGCCCTGAGGTGGGGCCTCCTGTCGACAATCTCCTGGATGCCCTCACGGTAGTCGCCGCGGGTGTGCGGGCCGAAGACGAGGACGGTGCCCATGTGAGTATGCGCCTCGAGGTATCCGACCCCGTGCACGGCGTCGCCGAGGACTCGCGGCTGGATTCGCACGTTGTCCACGCAGACCGACCTGGTGCGTGGTTCGTCCGACTCGCCGGCCGGTGAACCTCCAGCGCACTGCATCTCCAAGCGCAGATGGATGTCGGAGTAGGTGAACTTCGCCCCGTCCGGGTCCCAACCGGGGGTGATGATGTCGGAGAGGTAGCCCTGGGCGTCCGGATCGGCAATGATGCGGGTCCACTGCCGGTAGGTCGCATTGCGGTAGGCGATGGTCTGGTCTGGGACGTACTCCAGCCGGCTGCCTGCCGCCAGGGTGAAGATCGACTCCTGCACCGCCGGTTCCAGCGGCGTCCGATAGATGCGGGTCGCCCCCTGGGTGGACAGGAGCAGGCTGGCGCTCGGCCCCACGTCGACGAGGTAGCGGTATGTCTCCCCGAAGTAGGCGCCCCCCGGGTTGACCAGGAGGTAGGTGAGCTGCCCGGAGTCGTCCAGGTACATCGGCTGCTTCAACTGCAGCACACCCCGCCCGTCCGTGGTCACCGGTCGGGTGCGGTGACCGTCATGGGCCACCGTCAGAGTCAGATGGCCCGCGACCAGGGTCGGTGTGGCCCGGCGGTACCCGAGGGCGCTTGCCGTCATACCAGGTCGCTCATCAGCACATCTCGGTGAATCCACGCGACGACCTCGTCGAGCCCGTCGTCGGTCATCAGGTTGGTGAAGACGAACGGCTTGTGGCCTCGGAACTCCTCGGAGTCGCGCCTCATGACCTCGAGGTCAGCGCCGACGTAGGGCGCCAGGTCGACCTTGTTGATGACGAACAGATCAGACTTGATCATGCCCTGTCCGGCCTTGCGCGGGATCTTCTCGCCCTGGGCTACGTCGATGATGTAGATGGCGAAGTCGACGAGCTCTGGGCTGAACGTCGCGGACAGGTTGTCGCCGCCGGACTCGATGAAGATGATCTCCAGGTCCGGGTGGCGCGCCAGGAGCTCCTCCACAGCTGCGTCGTTCATCGAGGTGTCCTCACGGATCGCCGTATGCGGGCAGCCGCCAGTCTCGACACCGATGATCCGGTCCAGCGGGAGCACGCTGTTGCGAGCGAGAATCTTCGCGTCCTCGGTGGTGTAGATGTCGTTGGTGATCGCCGCCATCGATACCTCCCCGGCCATCCTGCGGGTGAGCCGCTCGACGAGTTGTGTTTTGCCGGACCCGACGGGGCCGCCGACTCCGATTTTGACGACTCCCGGGCCGCCGTGGCGCTGGTGGTTCTGCGTGGTCATCAGGGCGTTCTCCTAGCTCATGAACATGCGTTGGCGCAGTCGCTCGTGCTGCATCTGGGCGATCTCGAGCCCGGGGGCGGTCACGCCGAGGTCGCGAAGCTCGAGCAGGTGCACCTCGCGACAGGCCCGGTCGATCCACTGGTGGGCGGCAGTGAGCACTCGCTGGCCGGCGGCCTGGCCGATGGGGATCCCGCGCACCGCATTCTGGACCAGGGTGCCGACGGTGCCAGTGAGGTGTGCCCGGATCGCATCCTCGGCCGGCACCCCGAAGTGCCGGGTGATCCTGGCGAACTCCCAGGCCGGGTGCGCGTGCTCGACGTCGCTAGGCGGGACCCCGAGGGCGTCCTGTCCGATGGCTCGCAACCGCTTGGCCATGGCAACATCGGCGGCCCTGACCTGGGCCGGCATGGTCAGAGCCAAGACCAGATCAGCCAACTCAGCCTCGTCCTCGCCCTCGTACAGCAGGCGGATGAGCAGGGCGTCGGTGTCGGTCAGCTGACTTGTGACGAACATGTGCAGCCACCGGGAGAAGGTCTCCTCGTCATGGACCTCACCACGTGAGAGGTACTGCTCAAGCCCCAACGAATGGCTGAAACCGCCGGTCGGCAGCGCCGAGTCACTCAGCTGCATCAGCAGCGACAGGGGGTTGATCATCAGTGGGTGTGCTCGCTGTGTCGGAAGGGCTTGGGCATGACCCGGTCCTGCCGATGGTAGGGCGCTCCGACGGAATCCAGGTATTGGACCACTGTGTGGTCGTACTGCACGACCATGACCTCGGCGCCGTATTCGGAGTCGGCACCGAAGAACTGCGCCTGGAGGTGGCGGTTGCCCAGTGTGTGGGCCACCACCGCCATCTCCACGATCGATCGCGGTTCGATGACAATCACGTCGGTGGCGGCCACTCGCACGACGAGCGCGTTCTGCGGGTCCAAGTCGAGGATGTCGCCGTCCCGCAAGTCGGGTGCGCCGCCGTCGAGCCGGATGCCGACTTCTCGGCCGTGATCGGTGCGGACCCGCTGGATCCGTTTGACCAACTCAGCGCTGGGCAAGGTGATCGTCTCGACGTGGATGCCGTCCGGCAGGGGAACCTCGTGGAGGTTCCCCTGCACGGTGGTGACGAGCAATGTGTCTCCTCAGAAAAGGAAGTACCGCTGGGCCAGGGCGACCTGCTCTGCGGGTTCGGCGGTGAGCACCTCGCCGTCGATGGACACCTCGTAGGTCTGTGGGTCCACCACGATGTCTGGCGTGGCATCGTTGAACTTCAGGTCCGCCTTGGTGACCCCGCGGATCCCGCGCACGGCATACGCCCGCTTGGTCAGGTGCAGCGACTTCGGCACGCCGGCGTCGAGTGCCGCCTGGGAGACGAAGACCAGACTCGTCTTCGCCCGGGCGTGCCCGTGAGCGGCGAACTGGGTGCGCAGCGTGCGCGGTTGGGGCGTCGTGATGGAGGCGTTCGCGTCACCCATAACCGACATGGCGATCATGCCGCCCTTGATGATCAGGGTGGGCTTGGCGCCGAAGAACTGGGGCTCCCACAGCACGAGGTCGGCGAACTTGCCCACCTCGACGGAGCCGACCTCTTCGCTGATGCCGTGTGCGATGGCCGGGTTGATCGTGTACTTGGCGACGTACCGCTTGATCCGGTTGTTGTCGCTGTGCTCCGAGTCGCCTGCCAAGGGGCCGCGCTGGTGTTTCATCGAGTCGGCGACCTGCCAGGTGCGGGTGACGACCTCGCCGATCCGGCCCATGGCCTGGGAGTCGGAGGAGGTGATCGCGAAGACTCCCAGGTCGTGCAGGACGTCCTCGGCGGCGATGGTCTCCTTGCGGATCCGCGAGTCCGCGAAGGCGACGTCCTCGGGGATGTTCTTCCGCAGGTGGTGCGTCTCCATGAGCATGTCCATGTGCTCGGCGATCGTGTTCTGCGTGAAGGGCAGAGTCGGGTTCGTCGAGGCTGGCAGCACATTCGGCAGGCCAGCGATCTTGATGATGTCCGGGGCGTGCCCACCGCCAGCACCTTCGGTGTGGAAGGTGTGGATGACCCGGCCACCGATGGCGTCGATGGTGTCTTGGACGAACCCGAACTCGTTGAGGGTGTCGGTGTGGATGGCCACCTGGACGTCGTAGAGGTCGGCGACCTTCAGGGCCGTGTCAATGGCCGCTCCGGTTGCTCCCCAGTCCTCGTGGACCTTGAGCCCGATCGCGCCGGCGCGGATCTGCTCGCCGACCACGGAGACGTCCGAGCCGTGCCCCTTACCGAGCAAGCCGATGTTCATCGGGAAGTCGTCCGTAGCCTCGAGCATCCGGTGGATCCACCACTCGCCGGGGGTGATGGTCGTCGCCTTGGTGCCTTCGGCCGGCCCGGTGCCGCCACCGATCAGGGTGGTGGTCCCGGAGGAGAGGGCAGTGAGGATCTGGTCGGTGGCGATGAAGTGGATGTGGGTGTCGATGCCGCCGGCGGTGAGGATCTTGTTCTCCCCCGCGATGATCTCGGTCGAAACCCCGATGGTGATGTCCACCCCATCCATGGTGTCCGGGTTGCCCGACTTGCCGATCGCGAAGATACGGCCGTCGCGCAATGCGACGTCGGCCTTGTAGATCCCGGTGTAGTCGACGATGACGACGTTCGTGATGACGGTGTCGGGGATGTCGTGCGCCCGGGCAACCCGAGAGTTCTCGCCCATGCCGTCGCGGATGACCTTGCCGCCGCCGAAGACCGCTTCCTCGCCGTAGGTCGTCATGTCGCGCTCGACCCTGGCGAAGAGGTCGGTGTCACCCAACCGGATGGCGTCCCCGGTCGTGGGGCCGTAGAGGTCGGTGTACTGCCGCCGCTGAACCTTCTGACTCATGGTGTGCTGCTCCTAGTTGGCTTCGGTGGCGTCGACGGAGACCGCGTCCAGCGCGCGGTCGAACTCGTTGCGGAACCCGTAGACGGCTCGGGCCCCGCCATACGCGACGAGGCCGACCTCCCGGGCGTCGCCGGGCTCGAAGCGGGCTGAGGTGCCCGCCGGGATGTCGAGCCGGAACCCTGCTGCCTTCGCGCGGTCGAACACCAGGGCCGAGTTCGTCTCGGCGAAGTGATAGTGCGAGCCCACCTGGACCGGGCGGTCCCCGGTGTTCTCGACGTGGACGGTAACGGTGGTCCGGCCATCGTTGATCACAATGGGCTTGTCGTCCAGGACGAGCTCCCCGGGTTGCGCCACGGCCTCACCGGAACCCCCCCTGGTGGCTCCGGCTCGAATGGGGTGCTCCACCGAGACGAGCTTCGTGCCGTCCGGGAAGGTCGCTTCCACCTGGATCGATCCGATCATCCCGGCCACGCCGGCCATGACGTCGTCCTCAGTGAGGATCGTGGCGCCCCAGCTCATCAGGTCGGCCACGGTGCGTCCGTCGCGCGCCCCCTCCATGAGCTCGGCAGTGATGAGTGCCACCGCTTCGGGGTGATTGAGCTTGACACCGCGCTCGCGACGGCGTCGCGCGACATCGGCAGCCACGACGATCAGCAGCTTCTCCTGCTCCCGTGGGGTGATATGCACAGTTCCTCCTCGACATCGGAATATTCACAGAAGACTCCACGTGTCGCGGCTTCTTCTGTCGGGATTTCGAAATGTGAATGACTATTCTATTGTTTTTCCGGTCCAGCCGCCAATCCGGACGGCGAACCAGGCGCGTGCGCTCCAGCCTGGAACACGTCCAGGGCCGAATTCGAAGCCACGAACTCACGATGCCGCCAGGTCATTCTTTTGCGTATGGCATATTGCATATCTGTGCGGTGTATCCACCGAGTCCCCTTGTCGTCGCGGCACGTGTGTCTCAGTGGCTCCGCGCCTCGTGCAAGGGATCGCTGGCCCCGTTGAATGCACCTTGTGGGTGAGAATCCAGGCTGTTGCCGTCGCCAGCGGTACTGCCGACGTCACGGGCCGATTGACCATGTGCAGATGCCTTGGGTCGACCACAGTCCGAACCTACAGGGTGGGCGGGACTTCGCAACCGGAACCCGGCACCTATGGCCGCCTTTTTCGCCGCGGGCGGCCAGGATCCTCTCCGGCTGCTTGTCCCCGTGATTGTGAGCGGGCGCGTTGGTGGATTGTCGCGACCCGTGGGCTGCCGCGACGGTGGGGCGCTGCGGCAGTAGGGTCGGGGCTGTGACCGAGGTGACGAGAGTGGCCGTGATCGGAGCGGCCGGTCGGATGGGCGGCGAAGTATGCCGGGCGGTCCAGACCGCCGAAGACCTGGTGCTCGTGGGGCGCTATGACGTCGCCGACGATCTCGGTGAGGTGTCCGGCGCGGACGTCGCGGTCGAGTTCACGGTCCCGGATGCCTCGCCGGCCAACGTCGCTCACTGTGTCCAGCGCGGCGTGCACGTCGTCGTCGGCACCACGGGATGGACCCCTGAGCGACTGCATACCATCGAGGCAACGGTGCGGGCTCATCGTGGTGTCGGGGTCCTCATCGCCCCCAACTTCGCGATCGGCGCCATCCTCATGATGAGCTTCGCGCAGCAGGCCGCGCGGTTCTACGAGTCGATCGAGATCGTCGAATTGCATCACCCGGACAAGGTCGACGCGCCCTCCGGCACCGCCGCGCGCACCGCATCCCTCGTCGCTGCGGCTCGAGCGGGGGCCGGCCTTGGCCCGGTCCCGGACGCGACCACTCAGGACCCGGGTGGAGCTCGCGGTGCTCGCGTGGACGGCATACCGGTGCATTCCGTACGCCTTCGCGGGCTCGTCGCCCACCAAGAGGTCCTTCTCGGTCAGGTCGGTGAGCTGCTGACGATCCGGCACGACTCCCTCGACCGCGCCTCGTTCATGCCCGGGGTCCTCGCCGGTGTGCGTGCGGTAGCGGACCACCCCGGCCTGACGGTGGGCTTGGAGCACTACCTGGGGATCTGAGCTCTCGAGATAGTGCGGTGCCATCGGCGCCTGCCGGAGAATGGCCGTCCGCGAGTCGAGATCATCTGCTTCCGTTCCCAGCCGGACTCGGGCGGAGCTGGTGGAGGTCGGTGCGGCACCGAGTCTCGAAGGTCTCCAGCTCGGCAAGCGCTTCCTCGATGTCCGCCCGGCGTTGCTCGAGGTCGGAGCGGCGCTCGTCGATCTGGGCCAT
Source organism: Phycicoccus sp. (assembly GCA_039812375.1). Classification (GTDB taxonomy): domain Bacteria; phylum Actinomycetota; class Actinomycetes; order Actinomycetales; family Dermatophilaceae; genus JAGOME01. Next base: position 16,174 of record JBDIAO010000052.1, read on the forward strand.
GACGTACTCGAGCTGGCTGCGCTGCCCCCGGGGAGCGTCGTAGAGGTCGATGATCGTGCGGATCTCCTCGAGCGGGAAGCCGAGGCGCTTGCCGCGCAGGATGAGGTTCAGCCGGGTCCGGTCGCGTCGGTGGAAGATGCGCTGGGTGCCGTGTCGCTCGGGGGTGATCAGGCCGATGTCCTCGTAGTGGCGGATCGTGCGGTGGGTGACCCCGAACTCGGCGGCGACCTGGGCGATGGTCCACGTTCGCTCTGGCGTCGGGCTTGGCATACCCGGCAGTATGGTTTACCTTTACGTCAACGTCAAGACGTGGCGATGCGACCGAACCGGTGATCGGCAGGCGCCTTCCGCCCCAACAACCCGCGCAAGGGAGCACCGATGTTTGAGTTGAGCCAGGACCACGAGGACTTCCGTGCGCTTGTGCGCGAGTTCGCGGCCGCCGAGGTGGACCCGCACGTCGCGCGGTGGGACCGTGAGCACCACTTCCCGGTCGATCTCGTGCCGAAGATGGGCGACCTGGGCCTGTTCGGTCTCGTCGTTCCGGAGGAGTTCGGGGGCTCCCTGGAGGACTCCGACGGGGGCGCGTTCACCAACTTGTGCATCGCCATCGAGGAGCTCGGCTACGTGGACCAGTCCATCGGCATCACCCTCTCGGCCGGGGTCGGCCTGGGGATCAACCCGATCCTGTCCTTCGGCAGCACGGAACAGAAGGAGCGCTGGCTCCCGGACCTGGTCGCCGGGCGGGCGCTGGCCGGTTTCGGCTTGACCGAACCGGATGCCGGCTCGGATGCCGGGGCCACCCGGACCCGGGCCGAGTTGGACGGGGACGAGTGGGTGGTCAACGGCGCCAAGGCGTTCATCACCAACTCCGGCACGCCGATCACCTCGGTGGTCACGGTCACCGCGCGCACCGGCACCGACGAGCGTGGCCGCGCGGAGATCTCGGCCATCACGATCCCCTCCGGCACACCCGGCTTCGAGGTCGCCCCGGCCTACGACAAGCTCGGATGGCACATCTCGGACACCCACGGCCTGTCCTTCGCCGATGCCCGGGTGCCGGCCGGCAACCTGCTCGGCCAACGAGGCAGTGGTTTCAAGCAGTTCCTCAAGACCCTCGACGACGGCCGGGTCGCGATCAGCGCCCTGGCTCTCGGGCTCATCCGCCGGATGCGGGTCGAGGCCACCGAGTACGCCAAGACCCGCACCGCCTTCGGCCGCCCCATCGGGGTCAACCAGGGGGTCTCCTTCCAGGTGGCTGACCTGGCCGTCATGGAGGAGTCCGCGCGGCTGCTCACCTACCGGGCGGCGTGGCTCAAGGACGAGTTCGAGGCCGGGCGTCGCAGCGCAGCCCAGGTCAAGCATGCTGCGGCCATCGCCAAGTTGTACACCTCCGAGGCGGCCGTGACCGCGACCCGGATCGCGACCCAGGTCTTCGGTGGGAACGGATTCATGGAGGAGTATCCCGTCGCTCGGTTCTATCGGGATGCGAAGATCCTGGAGATCGGAGAAGGCACATCGGAGGTCCAGCGTATGGTTATCGCACGCCACCTCGGCCTGTCGTCATGAGCATCTCAGGTATGCCGCTCGCCGGGTCCGACCCGCGCGTCGGTGACGTACGCGCCAGGCTCGAGGCGGCATACGCGGCTTCGGCTCGCCCCACGACCGCTGGTGCGGCCAAGCTCGAGCGGCAGCACAAGCTCTACGTGCGCGACCGGATCGCGCTGCTCCTCGACGAGGGCTCCTTCGTCGAGGACGGACGCTATGCCAACGCCATGGCGCACGGTCTTCCTGCAGACGGGGTGGTCACCGGGCGAGGCACGCTCGACGAGCGGCCGGTCATCGTCATCGCCAACGACCCGACAGTCAAGGCCGGCTCCTGGGGGGCGCGCACTGTCGAGAAGATCGTGCGCGCCACCGAGATGGCACTGCGCGAGGAACTGCCGGTCTTCTGGCTCGTCGACAGCGCGGGGGCCCGGATCACCGATCAGGTCGAGATGTTCCCCGGGCGGCGCGGGGCCGGACGGATCTTCCACAACCAGGTGGCCCTGTCCGGGAAGGTCCCGCAGATCTGTTGCCTGTTCGGGCCTTCGGCCGCCGGCGGGGCCTACATCCCGAGCTTCTGCGACATCATCATCATGGTCGAGGGCAACGCGTCGATGTATCTCGGTAGCCCCCGGATGGCCGAGATGGTCGTCGGCGAGAAGGTCACCCTCGAGGAGATGGGCGGGGCGCGGATGCACTGCACCGTCTCCGGGGTCGGAGACCTACTTGCCCACGACGACGAGGAGGCCATCGAGCTCGCCCGGCTCTTCTTCTCCTACCTACCGGCGAACTGGCACAGCGGGGCCCCGGTTTACGACGCGGAGGAGCCGGAGCACCCGCTCACCCGGGAGAGCGTGCCGGCGAGGGAGTCCCAACCCTTCGACGTCCACGAGGTCATCGACTCCCTCGTCGACGAGGACAGCTTCTTCGAGATCAAGCCGCTGTATGCCGCCGAACTTGTCGTCGGATTCGGCCGGATGGCGGGGCGCACTGTCGGCATCGTCGCGAATAACTCTGCGGTCAAGGGCGGGGTGCTCTTCACCGACAGTGCGGACAAGGCCTCCCGGTTCATTTGGCTGTGCGATGCCTACTCGATCCCGCTGATTTATCTGGCCGACGTGCCCGGCTTCATGATCGGCTCCGAGGTCGAACGCGGCGGCATTATCCGGCACGGAGCCAAGATGGTCTCCGCCGTCGCCTCGGCCACGGTGCCGCAGTTCTGCGTCGTCGTGCGCAAGGCCTACGGGGCCGGGCTCTATGCGATGGGCGGGCCCGGCTTCGGCCCGGACGCGACGATCGCCTTGCCGACCGCGCGGATCGCCGTCATGGGCCCGGAGGCGGCGGTCAACGCGGTGTACGCGAACAAGATCGCCGAAATCGCCGACGAGGCCGAGCGCGCCGCGTATGTCGCGCAGCGGCGGGCCGAGTACGAGACCGACGTCGATCTCGAACGCCTCGCGGCCGACCTCGTCATCGACCAGGTCGTCGAACCGGAGCTGCTGCGCGACGAGCTGCTCCAGCGACTGCGTTATGCCGCTGGTCGGGACCGGCACTTCTCCACCAAGCGCCGCGACATCCCCCCGGTCTGACGCCGCGGCATCCGGAACTCGCCGCCCTGCTCGTGTCGACGAATCGGCCAATAGGCCGAAAACCGGACGGTCGACGGTCGACGGTGGCTGGCGGTCGCTGACGGTCGACGGTCGCTGGCGGGCACGGGATCCGGAGTCCGTCAGGCCACGTGCGTCGGGCACCGGAAGAAGGGCCGCCACTCGTCGCTGAATCTCGCGGGAACTGGGATGCCGTGTTCAGCCATCGCGGTGGCGAGACAGTGCAGCAGAACTCCCGGGTCGCCGTAGAGATCATCGGCAGTGACCACGACGAACGACCACCCTTGATCGCGGAGCTCGGCGCGGCGGATCTCGTCGTGGGCTTGTTGCTCGGGCGTCTTGTGCCATCGCCCGTCGTACTCGATGGCCAGTCGCTGGGCGCGAAACCCCAGGTCGAGGCGGTAGCGGACCTGGCCGTCGGCATCGTGGATGACGATGTTGACCTCGGGCTCGACCAGTCCGGCCAGGACCATGAGCAACCGGAGGTGTGTCTCCGGAGCCGAGTCGACGCCCTCGCGTACGAGTCTTGCGGCAGCAACGGCCGCGTGGCGGCACTGCCCGGACCAGAGAGCCGTGTACGCGAGCAGATCCGGGATCGAGAACCGCTGCTTGCGCACGAGGCTGTCGCCGAGCGCGACGAGGTCGGTGAGGCTGGTGCCCCGAGCGAGGTGACCGAACGTCTGCAGTGGTGAGGTGACCGGCATACCGTGACGACGGGTGATCTCGAGAAGGTGACGGTGACGGTGGTGCCGGATGCCGCCGACCCGCACGTGGCTCCTGGCGAGCAGGGTCAGGTGGATCCACGGATCGTCGGGAGTGGTGCCACCCCAGAGCCGAGCGGCTGTCCAGTGACTCAGGACCGAACCAGGGGGCGCCAACAGCAGGGCAGCGCGCGAGCGCACGACCAGGGTGTCCGGGACGTCGGCTCGGATGAGGACGCCGTGCAGGACCTGCCGATACTCCGGGCTGCGCAGTCTCCTCTCGGAGATGCCGAGTGAACTGGCCTCCTTGGCCAGGAAGGGATG
>JBDIAO010000053.1:0-19960 GCA_039812375.1 Phycicoccus sp.
GTCCTTCACTACCGACCATGTCAAGTTTTGCTTGACATCAGTCCCGTGACAAGGTTCCCTTGACGCATGATCGACAGCTCACCCCACTGCAGGTGCCCACACCGTCCCCACCCCGACACGGGATCCCCGGCCATGCCCGACTGGACCGACTGGGCCCACTGGGCCGACTGGCGTCGTTGGATCCCCGAGCCACCCGCACGCCCGGCCGACAGTACCCGCGGCGTGCACAAACGTCACCTCGGCGACTGGCGCAGGGTTCTCCCGCGCACCGACACGCCCGTCCGTACCGACACGCCCGTCCGTACCGACACGCCCGTCCGTATCGACACGCCCGTCCGCACCGACACACTCTTCGGCGCCGGCCCCCTCGTCCGGCTCGATGCCGTCCGTGAGGCGCGGCCTGGTCCCTCCTGGACCCGGATTCATGACGCCATCGCACCAGCGCTGCATCGGTGGTACGCGAAGGAGGGACTGTCCGCACGGCCATCCCTGGTCACAGGGCGGGCCGCCCTCACCCGATACCTCCCTGAGCTCGTCGGGGTCTGGGAGCGCCTCGTCGACCTCGCGGACGGCGACGAGATGACAGCCAGAGTCCTGACGATGTGGGACGTCCCTCCCTTCGTCACGGGCTGCACCCAGGTTGCCGTGGCCGAGCCCCGACCGATCCTGGTCCGCAATTACGACTACGACGCCCGCCTCCTCGAGGGTGTCGTCGCCTCGACGAACTGGTCAGGCTCACGCCCAGTCATCGGCACCTCCGACCTCCTCTGGGGGCTCCTCGACGGGATGAACCGTGACGGTCTCGTCGTCTCCCTCACCTGGGGCGGTCGCCGCGGGCACGCGCCAGGATTCGCGATTCCCCTCGTCGTACGCGCACTACTCGAGACCTGCCCGGACGTGCCCTCCGCCATCGCCCGTCTGCGCGACATACCCGTGGCACAGGCCTACAACCTCACCCTTCTCGATCGCTCCGGGACCGTCCGCAGTGTCTTCGTCTCCCCACGATCTGCACCCGAGGTCAGCCACCTCGCCGTTGTTGCCAACCATCGCCTCGACACCGTCGAGTATCCCGATAGTGCCCGCGTGCTGCGCAGCCCGCAGCGCCAACAAGCCGCCACGGCTGCCAGCCACTCCGCCCGCGGCAGACAGGACCTCGTCGACGCCTTCCTCGCCCCACCCCTGTACTCGACCGACTACGACGCCGGCTTCGGCACGCTCTACACCGCCGCATACGAACCCCTCTCCGGGACGGTGACCTACCATTGGCCGGGTCAGCAGCCCTGGGTGCGTCACTTCGATGACCCCGATGACCATCGGGAAGTGACCCTGCCTGCCAGGTCCGGCCTCTACGCTGGAGGGGCGATCGAGGAGGTGAGCGGTGACAGACAGGTCCACCGCGGGGCACGCAGCACAGGCTCGCAGGGCCATCGACGAACTTGCCACGAGTCCAGACCCTGCCGCCTTCAGTGAGCTACTTGCCCTCTCGGCCCACGTCGGTCAGGCTCTCGGCGTCTCCGCCCGCCACCTGGCCGCCAACGGGTCGTGGGCCTCGGTGGCTGACCTGGCCGGCACCTCCCGGCAGGCCGCCTGGCAGCGGTGGAGCCAGTGAACCGCGACGACCTGGCCGCGAGTACCCTCGCGGTCCACGTCGGGCGTGAGCAACGTCTTCCCGGTGCCCAGGTGGGGGCGCCGCTCGTCCTCACCTCCACCTATGTCGCCGACGGCCCGGTGAATTACGCACGGTCCGGCAACCCCACCTGGACGGCCTTCGAGGACGCGGTCGGAGCTCTCGAAGGAGGTCGCGCCCTAGCTTTCGCTTCCGGCCTCGCCGCAGTCGACGCCGTGCTCTCCCTGGTCCCCGTCGGGGGCCTCGTCGTCGCACCCCGGGAGGGTTACAACGGCACTGTCGCCACGCTCACCGACCAGGCGGCCTCAGGGGCCTTGCACGTGCGCTGGCTGGAGGATGTCACCGATACCACGGCAGTGACGGCCGCCCTCCGCGGCGCCGACCTGCTCTGGCTGGAGTCACCGACCAACCCGCTCCTCGACGTCGCGGACCTTCCGGTGATCCTGCACAACGCCCGCGCCCACGGCATCCTGACAGTCGTCGACAACACCTTCGCCACTCCGCTGCGGCAGCAGCCGCTGGCCCTGGGCGCCGACGTGGTCGTCGCCTCGGCGACGAAGTACCTCGCCGGGCACTCCGACCTGCTCCTGGGCGTGTGTGTCACCGGGGACGACGCAGTGCGGGAGCGATTGCACCGGCATCGCACGATCCGCGGCGCGACTCCAGGACCCTTCGAGACCTGGTTGGCCCTGCGTGGACTCCGCACCTTCCCGTTGCGATTCGAGCGGGCAGAGGCTAGCGCGGCCACACTGGCGGGGCGCCTCTCCCGTCATCCGGGGGTGACCCGGGTGCGCTACCCCGGCTTCGGTGCGATCGTCTCGATCGAGACCGTGGGTGGAGCCTGCGGCGCCGAACAGGTCGCCACCACCACTCGGCTCTGGCTGCACTCGACCAGCCTGGGCGGAGTAGAGAGCCAGCTGGAGCGCCGCCGTCGGCAGCCCGGGGAGCCGGAGCGGGTGCCGGTCGACCTGCTTCGCCTCTCAGTCGGCATCGAGGACGTCGAGGACCTCTGGCGTGATCTTGCGGTCGCTCTGGAGTCGCTCGTCATCTGAGTCGTTCAGGCGAGGTCACTCTGCTTCGGACCGGCGTGGGCGGGACATGAGCGTGTCGAACACCTCCATGGCTGTGCGCCCCGCGGTGATCATCAGATTGACCTGCTCGATGATCGGCACTTCGACCCCGTGCCGGGCCGCCAGGTCGAACAGGGAAGTGCACGACTTGACACCCTCCGCGGTCTGCTTCGTCACCGCCACGACCTCCGCGACAGACATACCCTCGCCGAGGTGGCGCCCGAAGGTGTTGTTGCGCGACAGCGGCGACATACACGTCGCGATAAGGTCCCCGACGCCGGCGAGGCCGGCGAACGTCCGCTGGTCACCGCCGAGCGCGAGTCCGAGGCGCATCGTCTCCGCCAAGCCGCGGGTGATCAGCGACGCCTTGGCGTTGTCCCCCATGTGCAGTCCCTGTGCCATCCCGACAGCGAGGGCGATGACGTTCTTCGTGGCTCCAGAGATCTCGGTTCCGACGACGTCGTGCCCGGTGTAGGGCCGGAAATAGGGCGCCGCGCAGGCCGCAGCGACCTGCTCGGCGTGACCCTGGTCGACGCAGGCGACGACCGAGGCCGCGGGTTGCTTCGCTGCAATCTCCCGGGCGAGGTTAGGGCCGCTGACAACAACGATCCGGTCCGGCTCGATGCCTCCGACCTCGGAGATGACCTCACTCATTCGCTTCGTCGTCCCAAGCTCGACTCCCTTCATAAGGGACACGATCGAGGCCGACCCCGGGAGCGCGTCCCCCCAGAGTTGGAGGTTGGCCCGCAGCGTCTGGCTCGGCACCGCGAGCACGACGATGTCGGCACCCTTCGCCGCCTCGTGCGGATCGGTCGTCGCCTGGACCCGGTCAGGCAGGCGCAGGTCCGGGAGATAGTCGGTGTTGACGCCGGCGTTGATCTGGTCGACCACCTCCTGGCGGCGTCCCCACATCGTCACCGCAGTTCCGGCGTCGGCCAGAACGGCCGCGAAGGCGGTGCCCCAGCTTCCGGTCCCATAGATGGTGGCACGGGTCATGACGTCTCCTTGGGCGAGGGGTCGGGGCGAGGTTCGCGGCGGGTCCGGGGATCGTGGCGGACCGGGGGGGCACTCTCCCCACGGAGGACTTCAAGCTGCGCAGTCAGGGCAGTCATGATCGACTCTGTGGCGCGCTCGAGTACCTCGTGGGTGCCGGCGCGGCCGACGAAGGCGGCCAGGTCGACGGCTGGCCCGGCCCGCACGGCCATGACCTTGCGACCTACCAGGTGGGGGCGATGACTGTAGGGCGCGAGGATCTGCTGAGCCCCCCAGTGTGCGACCGGCACGACCGGGCATCCGGTCTGCAGCGCGATCCGCGCTGCACCGGTCTTGCCCCGCATCGGCCACATTTGAGGGTCCCGGGTCAGCGTCCCCTCCGGATAGACGACGACGCACCGTCCCGCCTCGACCGCTGCGACGGCCGCCCGATATGCCCCGGCCGCCTGTCCGCTCCCCCGGTGGACGGGGATCTGTTCAGCAGCCCGCAGGATGGAGCCGACGACGGGGGTGTTGAAGACCTCGATCTTGCCGAGGAAATGAGGGGTGTAGCCCTGGTCGACGAGGAAGTGCGCTATGACGAGCGGGTCGATGTGGCTCAGGTGGTTGGGGGCCACGATGAACCCACCATGCTCAGGAAGGTGCTCCGCCCCGCTCCAGCGCTGGCGGGTGGTGGCGGCCATGATCGGCCGGACGATCGCCTCGGCAAACCGGAAGGCCGGCGGCCGGCGCTGTCGGACCCGCTCCACTGAGCCTCCATCTCTCGTTTCGCCCTCGACGCGCCCGGACTGGGCGTCCACCCAATGCTTGCTCGACGATAACCTTCGACTCGTGCAGGCAAGCATCCACACGATGGACGAAGATGCGGGCAGTGCTCTGCTCGACGACGGCCGCGAGGTGTTCTTCGACGCGGCCGCATGGGTGAGCAGCGGCCTGCGTCACCTCCGCATCGGTCAGCGAGTCAGCGTTGCCCTCGCCAGCGACGACCGCACAGTGATCCGGTTATGGATTACCGGGATCGGAGCTGGCGAGAGGATCCGCTGACCTGCTCAGGCGGTGTTCTTCTTCTCCGGAGCAGCCTTCTTCTCGGACTTCTTCTTCGCATCTGACTTCGCCGGCGTGCCCGCTGCTGCATCGGCCTTGGTCGACGCGGCCTTCTCTTCGGGCGCTTTCTTGGCCAGCGCCTTCTTCGCAGGGGCCTTCTTGGCCGGCGCCTTGTCCGCGGACGCCTTGTCCGCCGACTGCTTCTTCTCGGATGGCTTCTTTGCCGACGCCTTGTCCGCGGGCGCCTTGTCCGCCGACTGCTTCTTCTCGGATGGCTTCTTTGCCGACGCCTTCTTCTCGGATGGCTTCTTGGCCGACGCCTTCTTGGCGGCGGCATCCGGGACAACCTCAGCCGCAGCCGTCTTCGTCGGGGCTGCCTTTTTCACAGCGGCCTTCGCTGGCGCGGCCTCCGCCGGGGCTGCCTGCTTCGCCGTCACCTTCTTCGCGGCCGTTGCCGCAGCGGTCCTGACCTCTGCCTGCGCGTCCTGTGGGGACTTCACGCCAGCCCTGAATCCAGCGCCGGCCCGGAACCGGGGAGCCTTGGACTCCGGGATGTGGACTGCCTCACCGGTGTGCGGATTCCGACCCGTGCGAGCGGCGCGCTCGACACGGTCGAAGGTCCCGAAGCCGGTGATGCTCACACGGCCACCCATGGTGACCTCGTTGATGATGGTCTTGAAGACCGCCTCGACCGCGTCAACGGCAGCCTTACGGGAGCCGAGTGTTGCCTCGAGTGCCTTGACCAGATCTGCCTTGTTCACTTCCTGCTCCATGGGGTGAGGTCGGGCGTCCCGACGTGATGTCCGCCCAGTCAGCAGTGGCTGGACTGCCCTGACGGTATGCCGCCACCGGCCCGGAGTCCATCACCTCTGAGCAGCTTTGCCTTGTCGCACACCATGATTGGTCTCTGGTCCCGTGGTGGCCCAAGATGTCGACGCACCCTCCCCCGGCCCGCCCTCCAGGGCCAGGAGCCCACTGAAAACCATTGCGCTGCAACGGTTTTTGTCACTAGGACCGGTGGCCTGCAGGCGCTGGCACCCGGGCGACGTCCTCATTACGGCTCTTCCCATCCGTCACACGGGTCACGATGGACCCCGGTGCGGATCCGAGGAAATCGATGACGCGGCGCGGCGTGTCGGCGGCGCGGCGTGTCGGCGGCGCGGCGTGTCGGGGCCGGCTTCAGCCAGCAGCCGGTGCCGTGGTCGGCACCCAGGAGGGACGTGCGGTCTCGAATTGGGTGATGTCTGCTTCGTGCCGCAAGGTGAGGCTGATATCGTCCAGGCCCTCGAGCAGACGCCACCGGGTGTAGTCGTCGATCTCGAAGCCGGCGACGATCTCTCCCGCGGTCACCGTTCGCGACTCGAGGTCAACGGTGACGCTGGCCCCGGGGTGGTTCTCGAGGTACTTCCACAGCAGTTCGACGTCATCCGGGCTGCACTGGGCGGTAAGCAGGCCCTGTTTGCCACTGTTCCCACGGAAGATGTCGGCGAACCGACTCGAGATGACCACGCGGAACCCGTAGTCCATCAGGGCCCACACCGCATGCTCACGAGAGGAGCCGGTTCCGAAGTCCGGGCCGGCGACGAGGACCGAGCCGGCGGCATACGAGTGGTCGTTGAGGACGAAGGTGTCGTCCTTGCGCCATGCCGCGAACAGTCCATCCTCGAAGCCGGACCTGGTCACCCGCTTGAGGAACTCCGCGGGGATGATCTGGTCGGTGTCGACGTTGCTGCGGCGCAGCGGCACGCCGACTCCGGTGTGGGTAGTGAAGGCCTCCATCTCAATTGCTCCCGTCGATGTCGTCGAGGTCTGCCGGGCTGGACAGGGTGCCCCGCACGGCGGTGGCGGCGGCGACGAGCGGACTGACCAGATGGGTTCGCCCGCCGACACCCTGCCGGCCCTCGAAGTTGCGGTTGGACGTCGAGGCACTGCGCTCTGCGGGCGCGAGCTTGTCGGGGTTCATCGCCAGGCACATCGAGCAACCGGGCAGCCGCCACTCGGCGCCGGCCTGCGTGAAGACAGCATCCAGCCCCTCGGCCTCGGCCTCCTCGCGCACCCGTGCCGAACCCGGGACGACGAGCATCCGCACGCCCTCGGCGACGTGGCGCCCCTTGAGGACCGAGGCGGCTGCTCGTAGGTCCTCGATTCGGCCGTTCGTGCACGAACCGACGAAGACAGTGTCGACGGCGATGTCGCGCAGCGGGGTTCCTGCGCGCAGCCCCATGTAGTCGAGGGCCCGCTGAGCCGCGACCCGCTCGGTGTCGTCGCCCATCCGCTCCGGATCAGGCACCGCATCCCCGAGCGGGACGCCCTGCCCGGGGTTGGTTCCCCAGGTCACGAACGGGGTGAGCGTGCGCGCATCGAGGAAGACCTCAGCATCGAAGGTCGCGTCGTCGTCGGTGACGAGCTCACGCCAGGCCCGCACTGCCGTGTCCCATTCCACGCCGGCCGGTGCATGATCCCGCCCGGCGAGGTAGTCGAACGTCGTCTGGTCCGGAGCGATCATCCCGGCCCGGGCTCCGGCCTCAATGGACATGTTGCACACCGTCATCCGTGCCTCCATGGACAAGGCCCGGATGGCGCTGCCGCGGTACTCGATGACGTACCCCTGCCCGCCGCCGGTGCCGATCTTGGCGATGACCGCCAGGACAATGTCCTTTGCGGTCACGCCCGACGCCAGCTCGCCCTCGACGGTGACTGCCATGGTCTTGAAGGGCTTGAGCGGCAAGGTCTGGGTCGCTAGCACGTGCTCGACCTCGGACGTGCCGATCCCGAACGCCAGCGCACCAAAGGCGCCATGGGTTGAGGTGTGGCTGTCACCACAGACGACGGTCATGCCGGGCTGAGTCAGACCCAGCTGCGGGCCGACGACGTGGACAATGCCCTGCTCACGGTCCCCCATGGGATAGAGCGGGACCGAGAACTCGGCGCAGTTGCGGCGCAGCGTCTCGACCTGGGTCCGGCTCACCGGGTCTGTGATCGGGCCCGGGGTCGTCGGGACATTATGGTCCTCGGTGGCCAGCGTGAGATCGGGACGCCTGACCGAGCGACCAGCCAGGCGCAGTCCGTCGAACGCCTGCGGGCTAGTCACCTCGTGGATGAGGTGAAGGTCGATGTAGAGCAGGTCCGGCTCTCCGACGCCGCGGCGCACCACATGGGTCTCCCACACCTTCTCGGCCAAGGTCTTGCCCATGGACGTCACGCTCCGCTCGCATCATCGGGTGCCGACGGACGACCTCGGCACCATTGTCCTATCGGCAGACTCGCACGGCTCGAGGGCGCCCGAACTTGCAGTCTCATGACATGAGACTGCAATATCAATGCATGGACAACACCAGTGGCGTCGGCGTTCTCGACAAGGCGGCCATCGTGCTGGGGGCTCTCGAAGCGGGCCCAGCGACCCTCGCGCAACTCGTCACCGCGACCGGTCTGGCCCGACCGACGGCCCACCGACTCGCGGTGGCGTTGGAGCATCACCGCCTCGTCGCACGGGATATGCAGGGCCGGTTCGTCCTCGGTCCTCGGCTCGGCGAGCTCGCCGCGGCAGCCGGTGAGGACCGCCTGCTCGCCGCAGCAGGACCAGTCCTCGGAGCGCTGCGCGACCACACCAACGAGAGCGCCCAGCTCTTCCGCCGGCAGGGCGACCACCGGGTGTGCGTCAGCGCGGCCGAGCGACCCGTGGGACTGCGCGACTCCATCCCCGTCGGAGCCGCCTTGTCGATGCTCGCCGGGTCAGCGGCTCAAGTACTCCTGGCCTGGGAGGACCCAGACCGCCTCCACCGCGGTCTGCAGGGGTCCGCTTTCACGGCCACCACGCTCTCCGGGGTGCGTCGCCGCGGCTGGGCACAAAGCGTCGGGGAACGCGAGCCCGGTGTCGCGTCAGTCTCGGCACCCGTCCGCTCCCCCTCGGGTCGGGTCATCGCTGCCGTGTCCATCTCCGGCCCGATCGAGCGGCTGACCCGTCAGCCCGGCCGGTTGTATGCCGCCACCGTCGTCGCGGGTGCCAACAAGCTCACCGAAGTGCTGGCCCGGCACGCCAGCGCCCAGGAGGAGGCCCGCGGTGGCATCTGAAGTTCACCCTGGCTGATGGGAACCGCCTGCGTCAGGTAGTGGCCCGACATGAAGTAAACCCCCTGCGATGGCAGGGGGTTTACTGCTGGTAGCCCCGACGGGATTCGAACCCGCGCTACCGCCTTGAGAGGGCGGCGTGCTAGGCCACTACACAACGGGGCCGCAAGCGGCTGCCCGGCCGTGGCGCCGGGCACGGAGCAGAACCCTACCCAACGGGTAGAGGTTTCTCCGAATCGCGCGGCTACAGAGAGCGGCGCGACTGGCTGGGGTACCAGGACTCGAACCTAGAATGAGTGAACCAGAATCACTAGTGTTGCCAATTACACTATACCCCAAGGGGTATCTCGTCAGGCCCATGGCCCTGCGGAGCACCGAGGGATGATCCTACCGGCACCCCCGCCGCCCCTCAAATCGCCGACGCGCGACCCTGGAGACGAGGCCGACAGGTCACCGCGGCCTCGGACCCCCTGCCGCGACCCCCAACAGAGCCGGCACCGCGTCGAGGGTGGAGATCACCGGGATGCCGTGCTGACGTGCGGCGGCCAACCGCTCCGGTGTCGCCGCCACTTCCGCGGCGGGGTCCCCCTCTGCGCGCACCAGCCACGCCGAGGCGAGGCCGGCGCGGGCTGCGCCGAGGGCATCACAGGTCCACTCGTCACCGACGAAGAGCACCTCCCCCGGGTCCAGTGCCAACCGGGCACACACGTGGCGATAGGCCGCCGGATCGGGCTTGCCGACCCCGAGGCAGTCCCGGGAACACACCGCACCATCAAGGGAGTCGAGCCCGGTCGTGACGATCTTGACCTGTGTGTTCACCTGCCCCGCATTCGTGAGCACCCGGACCGGGATGCCCCGCTGGGCGCACCAGCGCAGCAGAGGGGCGCTGTCGGCATACGGACGCAGGCTGGCTTCGAAGACCGGGGTGTATGCCGCCTCGAAGGTGCCGAGGCGGCCCTGCTGCCACGGCAGGCTGAACGCCTCGGCGACGTCATGCAACCGCAGTGCACGCATGGTGGTGAAGTCGACTTCCCCGGCCGCGAAACGCCGGAAGGCGCCGAGGGGGTCACCGCGGAAGCGGGTGGCCGCTGCCCGGGCGCGCTCGAGATCCAGGTTGGGCCACACTGCCTGCATCCCGGCCAGCCCGGCGTGCTCCATCGCCCGGCGGGTGTTCCATAAAGTGCCGTCGGCGTCGAGGACGAGCCCGCGCAGACCTGACGGCGGTGTCACGATCTGGGGATCACACGGTTGCGCGGAGTGCCTGGAGCCGGCTCACCGTGGCGGTCTTGCCGAGGATCTCCATCGACTCGAACAGCGGCGGGCTCACCCTCGCACCGGAGACGGCTACCCGCAGGGGCCCGAAGGCGAACCGTGGCTTGACGCCCAAGCCCTCGACGATGGCCTCCCGCAGCGCAGCCTCGATCGTGGATGCCGCCCAGTCGCTCTCGTGGCCAAGCACTCCGTGCCCGCTGTCGTCGATGGCGCCCAGTGCGGCCAGGGCGGCATCGAGGACCTGGCCGGAGTTCTCCGTCAGCGAGGAACGGGCGTCGTCGGCGATGGTGAGGTCATCGTCGGCCACGAAGAAGGGCGCCACGAGGGCCGGGGCCTCGCTCAGGTGCGCCATCCGGGTCTGGATGAGCTCGGTGACCGAACGCAACCGGGCGAGTTCACCCAGGGTCGGGTTGTCGCCGAGCACCCCGGCATCGATCAGGAAGGGCAGCAGCCGGCTGGCCAAGTCGCCCACCTCGAGCTCGCGGATGTGGACTCCGTTGAGCCAGTCGAGCTTCTTGAGGTCGAAGATCGGCCCGACCGGGTTGACCTTGCGCCAGTCGAAGTTCGCGCTGAACTCCTCGAAGGTGAAGACCTCCTTGTCGGAGCCGTCCTCGTCCTGAGCCGGCGGGTAGGCGAGGAGCGCCAGGAAGTTGACCAGCGCCTCGGGCAGGTAGCCCTGCTCCCGGAACCAGGTCAGCCGAGCAGCGGGGTTCTTGCGTTTGGAGATCTTGCTCTTGTCAGCGTTACGCAGCAGCGGCATATGCGCGAACGCCGGCGGGGTCAGCCCGAGGAAGCGGTAGAGCAGGATGTGCTTGGGGGTGGAAGAGATCCACTCCTCGCCGCGCACGACGTGGGTGATGCCCATCTCGTGGTCGTCGACGACGACCGCCAGGTGGTAGGTCGGGAAACCGTCCGCCTTGAGGATGACCTGGTCGTCCGGCATTGGGGCGGAAACCCGGCCACGGATGAGGTCGTCGAACTCCAGCGGCGCGTCCTGCGGGACGAGCATCCGGACGACGGGCGTGGCCGAGAAGCCCGGCAGCTGCGCGCGCTCCTCGCGGGTCTTGCCCAGGCAGAGCCGGTCGTAGCCGGTGGGCTCCTTGAGCTTCTGCTGGCGCTCGCGCATGGCGGTCAGGCGCTCGGCCGAGCACCAACAGTGGTAGGCGTACCCGTCGGCGAGCAGTCGCTCAACGTAGGGCCGGTAGGTCTCCAGTCGCTCGCTCTGTCGGTAGGGCGCATACGGGCCGCCGACGTCTGGTCCTTCGTCCCAGGTCAGCCCGAGCCAGTGCAAGGTGTCGAAGACCTGCTGCTCGGAGTCGGCCCGGAAGCGGGCTCGGTCGGTGTCCTCGATGCGCAACAGGAACACTCCACCCTGCTGGCGCGCGAACGCGAGGTTGAACAGCGACATGTATGCCGTGCCGACGTGCGGGTCACCGGTCGGGGACGGGGCCACGCGCAGGCGGGGGCCACCAGGGAGCTCGGGCACCTCCGGCACGTCCGCTGACGCGGACATCGCGGGCAAGGTCAAGTTCGACGATGGTTCGGTCATGGTGCGCCTCTTACGAGTCGTGGCGGACGAAGGGATTGGCCAGGGTGCCGATGTGCTCGATCTCCACCTCGACCCGCTGACCGGCCTCGACCGGCCCGACCCCGGCCGGGGTGCCGGTGAGGATGACGTCGCCGGGCAGCAGGGTGAACGCGTCGGAGGCGTACGCGATGAGCTCGGCCACCCCGTGGATCATGTCGCTCGTGTGCCCGTCCTGGACCACCTCGCCGTCTCGCCTCGTCGTGACGTGCAGGTCCATCGGGTCCAGGTCGGTCTCGATCCACGGGCCGAGTGGGCAGAAGGTGTCGAACCCCTTCGCGCGGGCCCACTGGCCATCGCTGGCCTGCAGGTCGCGGGCGGTGACGTCGTTGGCGCAGGTGTAGCCGAAAATGACCTTCGCAGCGTCCTCTGGCGCGACGTCCTTGCAGACCCGGCCGATGATGACGGCGAGCTCGCCCTCGTAGTGGACGTTCGAGGACTGGGGGGGCATGACGATCGGGTCACCGGGGCCGACGACGGCGGTGTTCGGGACGAGGAACATCAGCGGCGCAGCCGGCGCGTCACCGCCCATCTCGGCGGCGTGGTCGGCGTAGTTCTTGCCGATGCCGATGACCTTGCTGCGCGGGATAACCGGGGCGAGCAGGCGCACGTCGCCCACGAGGTGAGTCCTGCCGGTCAACTCGATCTTCGTGTAGAGCGGGTCGCCGGTGATCTCGGCGATCTTCTCGCCGGCCCCGTCGACCAGTCCGTACATGGGGTCCTCGCCTGTGGTGAACCTCGCGATGCGCACGCAGCAACCCTAACGATCCCGGGGCGGGCGTCAGCGCCGCACCGGTCAGGTCCCCGGGTCGCTGCCGTGGCCCATCAGGCGCCTGCGCTGATCGTCCTCGTCGATGAGCCGGTTGAGCAGCTGCTGGATCTCATCGCTGTTCGGGATGTTGGTCAGATCCTCGTCGGGGGAGTCACCCGCCGACTCGATGTGCAGTGACCCGGCTCCGACGATCCGATCGAGCAGGGTTCTGTTGAAGCTCACATCGGTGATCTTGCCCAGCGCGATGTCCTTCCCACGCTTGGACAGAATGCCACTGCGGGCCATGACCCGATGCGAAGTGATGACGTAGTGCGTCGTCCGCCAGCGCGCGTATGGCAGGACGACCAGCCAGAGCATGAGCAGGGCCGCGACGCCCAGGATCACCCACTCCACGAAGCTCCAGGTCGAGGAGACCGGCGTCAGGACGACACCGGCTGCGGCAAGTCCCACCAGGACAATCCCGATGAGTGTGGGGACGGCCACGGTCATCCAGTGCGGGTGGAGCTCTTTGACGACGCGCTCGTCGTGTGTCAATACATTCTCCGGGAAGCCCACAGCAGACTCCTTTCGCCACCGCCATGTCGCCACGTCCGCGACATTCCCAGAGGCAGCCTAGGGCCCTACGCTGACACGGGTGGTCCGGGTCGAGCTCTCGAGAGCGCAGTGGCGCGAGCGGGAGGCCGCCCACGGCATACAGGTCGACGAGCTCCTCGCCGGTCATCTGGCGCGACGCGCGCGCGGTGAGCGACACCCGGTCGAGGACTTCCTGCACACGTACTACTCCTTCTCCCCCGGCCAGCTGCGACGGTGGCACCCCGGTGCCGGAGTTGTGCTCGCCGGTGCGGCCGGTATGCCGCGAGCCTCGTGGCCCTTCTCCATCATCGAGGGTGACGGCGTGCGGCTGGACGTCGATGCGTTCGTGGCCGCCCGATCCGCGACCCTGGCATCGGTCCGGACGTTGGTCTCCCGGACAGCAGCTCGGGTGCCGCAGTTGGGGTGCTTCGGTCTGCACGAGTGGGCGATGGTCTACCGGCAGGACGAGGACGAGCTGCGCCACCGAGGGTGGCCACTGCGGTTAGGTCGGGCCGGCACGGCGGACGTCGTCGAGAGCCACCAACTGCGTTGCACGCACGTCGACGCCTTCCGCTTCTTCACCCCGGATGCCGCGCGACGCAACCTGCACCGGCCCACCCGAGAGCGGCAGCCGGAGCTCGAACAGCCGGGCTGCCTGCACGCCGGGATGGACCTGTACAAATGGTGCTACAAGCTCACCCCGCTCACCCCCAGCGAACTCACCCTCGACGCCTTCGAGCTTGCCCGGGACATCCGCGTGCTCGACATGGAAGCCGCACCATACGACCTGCGCGACCTGGGCGTTGCGGTGCTGCCCATCGAGACGCCCGAAGGGAAGGCGGCATACATCACGCGCCAACGGGCC
This sequence comes from Phycicoccus sp., assembly GCA_039812375.1. GTDB lineage: Bacteria > Actinomycetota > Actinomycetes > Actinomycetales > Dermatophilaceae > JAGOME01. Next base: position 13,870 of record JBDIAO010000053.1, read on the forward strand.
TTCACGGCGCGCGCCAACGCCTTACGCGCACGGCTCCTCGCGGTCATCGATGCCCTGGAACCCGGAGCGCCGGGTCAGGAGATCACCGCGGACGGGTGCGTGGAGCAGCCCGTGAAGTAGCGCCTGGATCAGCGCAATGGAGCAGCGCCTGGATCAGCGCAATGCCGGCAACGCGTCACCGATGGCTTGAGCAACCTTCTCTGCACCGGTATCGGTGAGGTGGAAGTCGCCCTGGGTGCACATCCAGGTCAGCTGACAGACCGGCGAGTCGGTGGTTGGAGCCGACCCGGTGGAGTCGGTGCCGAAGACCGCACCGAGGTCGACCACTGTCGCACCATGCGGCGCCGCCTTGGTGGCGAGCGCAGTGTTGAGATGCTGCCACTGCTCGTGGATCGCCGCCTTGTTCTCTGCGGTGATGACCGGCACCACCTGGAACGGGTCGTAGTAGAGCACGAGGGCGATCGGGACCCCCGGTCCGGCTGCATTGCGGAGTCTGGTCAAGATGGTGTCGACCCCGGCAGCCGCCGACCCGACGGCCTCGCTCGCGCAGCCTGGGTCGACGCCACCACGATCGAGGCAGCTCAGCACGTCGTTGGCGCCGATGTCGAGGGTCACCGCCGCGACATGGCCCTCTCGGGCGCGCAGTTCCGCCTCTGCCTGGGCCAGCTGCGACCCCCTCGGATAGGTGCAGCGTCCACCGTCGACCATGCTCGAGGCGGTCTCCCCGGAGCAGCCGAGGTTGACCACTGCTGTGGGTGTGCCACGTGTGGTGAGGAGTTGAGCGAACCGGGCCGGATATGCGGTGTCGCGGACGTCACCGCGACCAGGCTGATACCCGGCCGCGAGCGAGTCCCCCAGGCCGAGCACGAGCCGCGCGTCCGCCGGTGGCGTCGGTGTCGGCGTGCCCGAGGGGCCGGCCCCGGGGGCCGACCCAGCACTCGAGGGGGTGCTCGACGGGGCTGCGGTTGTCGAGGAGGTGTTCGACGAGGGGGTGTTCGACGAGGGGGTGCTCGACGAGCAGCCACTCACCCCGGCGAGGGCGAGCGCCAGGGTCAGGACCGACACAAGCCGACGCATAGTCAGCGAGGCTCGATGCCGGCGCGCAACAGGCCGTAGGTCACCGACTCCAGCAGCGCCTCCCAGCTGGCTTGGAGGATGTTGGCCGCGACCCCGATCGTCGTCCATGAGCCCTGTCCGTCGGTGGTTTCGATGAGCACCCGGGTCACCGCGTCGGTGCCGTGCGCCGCGTCGAGGATCCGGACCTTGTAGTCGATGAGCTCGAAGTCGGCGAGCTCGGGATAGGCCGGCAACAGGGCCTCCCGCAAGGCATGGTCGAGGGCGTTGACCGGACCGTTCCCTTCCCCCGTGCGCACCGCCCGCGCTCCGCCGGCCTGGACCTTGACCGTGGCTTCGGACAGCGCGTCCTCCCCACCGCGGGCGTCGGTCAGGACACGCCAGCTCTCGACCTCGAAGAACGCCGGCAGGCCACCGTTGAGGGTGCGCCGCAGGAGCAACTCGAAGGAGGCGTCGGCCGCGTCGAAGGTGTAGCCCCTGAGCTCGAGATCCTTCACCGTGGCAAGGATGTCGGTGACGACACCACTGTCCTGCACATCGCCGCCAGTCAGGTCGAAGCCCAGTTCCCGGCTCTTCAACTCGATGCTCGCCCTCCCGGCCATGTCCGAGACGAGCATGCGCATGTCGTTGCCGACGCCCTTGGGGTCCATGTGCTGGTAGAGGTCCGGATCGACCTTGATCGCACTGGCATGCAGACCCGCCTTGTGCGCGAACGCGCTCGATCCGGTGTAAGGCTGGCGCGAGTAGGGCGGGACGTTGGTGATCTCGCTGATCGCGTGACTGAGTCGGGTGGCCTCCTGGAGCCGGTGCGGCTCGATGAGCGGCAGGCCCGTCTTGAGCTGGAGGTTGGCGACGACGGTGACGAGGTTGGCATTGCCGGTACGTTCGCCGTAGCCGTTGATCGTGCCCTGCACGTGCGTGGCCCCGGCGTCGACAGCGGCCATCGAGTTGGCCACCGCACAGCCGGTGTCGTTGTGGCAGTGGATTCCGATCCGCGCGTCCGTGCCGGCGGTGACGGCCTCGACAACCTCGCCGACGACATCAGCAATCCTGGTGGGCAGCATCCCACCGTTGGTGTCGCACAGCGCCACGACCTCGGCGCCGGACTCAGCGGCCACTCGTGCGGCCTCGATCGCGTAGCCGCGGTCCATGGCGAACCCGTCGAAGAAGTGCTCTGCGTCGAGGAAGACTCGACGGTCCTGCGAGCGCAGGAAGGTCACCGTGTCGCGGATCATCTCGAGGTTCTCCGCAAGCGTGGTACGCAACGCCCGCTCGACGTGACCGGCGTGCGACTTGGCGACGAGAGTGACGACACCGGCCCCGCTGTCGAGGAGAGCGCGCACCAGGGGGTCATCCGCAGCCCGTCCGCCAGCGCGCCGGGTCGCCCCGAAAGCTGCCAAGGTCGCGTGGCGCAGGTCGAGCTCGGTCGCGGCCCGGGCGAAGAACTCGGTGTCCTTGGGGTTGGCCCCCGGCCAGCCACCCTCGATGAACCCGACCCCCAGCTCGTCGAGGTGCCGCGCGATGGCGAGTTTGTCGGCCACGGAGAGGTTGAGCCCCTCCTGCTGGGCTCCATCACGCAGCGTCGTGTCGTAGACGTGGACGTCGGTCATGTGTCGTTGTCCTCGGGTTCGGTTCGAACGTATGCCGGATGCTCGCCATCGGGTGCGAGCCGTCGGCGCGGAGTCGGGGTGGGTGCCCGGGGAAGCCGCAGATCGCGGCTCGCCCCGGGCGTCAGCCCGACCCGTGACATTCCCCCATTGTCTCGACCAGCTCCGCTGCGCCGACCCGAGGGGTGGGGGCCGGTCGCCCTGCCCTACCGGTTGCGCCCACCTCGACGCTCCCGACAAAGCAAAAGACCCCCCGGGTGTGGGAGGTCTGCGCGACGAGAGTCTCGTCGCGCTAGTCGATAATGATCGCCGCGGTGGCAGCGGTCGGGAACATCACGCGCTCACCCTGACATGAGCCCTCCGATCGGTCACCCCTGCGTCCACATGGTGGTCACGGCATACGGACAGAGTCGGCATTAGCATCAGGCCATGCGCGAACCGACGGGTGAGGACGCGAGCGCAGCGGGCACCAACTCCGCCAGTCTGGACGAGCACGACCAGGAGATTCTCGACTTCTGGCGTCGGGCTCTGCCTGCCCTTGAGCGCGGCCGGGTCCCGGTCGTCGTCGGCCACGTGCCGTCGCAGACCCTTCCCCCTCCGGCCTGGTCCTTTGGAGCCACCCCGGCGATGGCGGATGAGCTTCTCAAGCTCGTCCTGGAGGGTCGCAAGAGCGCGACCGCCTCAGCCCTGTGGGACTACGCCGCGCAGGAGGAGTCGGTGCCGCAGGTCGGCGACCTGTCGATCATCCTCGACGGGGGCGGCCGCCCCCGAGCACTCATCGTCACCACAAGAGTGCGGGTCATCCCCTTCGAGGACGTCGATGCTGAGCACGCCGCAGCCGAAGGCGAAGGAGATCGCAGCCTGGCGCACTGGCGTGAGGTCCACGAACGCTTCTTTACCGAGCACGCTGACCACGACCGGGGCTTCTCCACCGACATGCCGGTCGTATGCGAGGACTTCGAGGTCGTCTTTCGCGAATGAAGCAGCGGCGGCAGCAGCGGACATTCAGCAGCGGCAGCGGCGATCATCGTGAGCCTCAGCCATTCGATTGATTCGGCCATCAGGTCGACTCGGCCATCAGGGTGATCTCACGAACCGGAATCCGGTGTGCCCACACCTGCTGCTCCACCCCAACGCCGCCTCTGCGATGCGGCTCATCCGCTCGCGTGCCTGCGGGAGGGTGAGACAGCACTCCCCCGCCAGCCCGAGGAGGCCATCGACCTCATCAGGCAGTGCGTAGGCCCCCATGATCGAGGTCGAGCGGCCATGTGTCAGGTCAGGGTTCGGGTTCACGCCGAACACTGGGTTCAGCATCCAGGGGCCACGATCGGCGAGGAATCTGTGGGAGTGCCGGCAGTGAGATGCGCTGACGGACGCGCGAGTGGTTGCCCAGGAAGTCGTCGTGACCGAGGCGTCGGAAACGCAGCGCACGCGCCCTTCGAAGTCCACGAACTGCCGATCGATCGTGTCGCCAGCCACGAGTTGCCTTTCTTAGGGAGACGATCCGACCCATGTCATGGCCTTACGGTCTGTCTCCTGGCCACAGAGACATGTTGGTTGAGCCGCGGACCGTGGGACACGCCTACCTGAGGGTGGGGTTCGGGGTTTCGCGACTCGGACGCCACCACGGCGGGATGGTCGGCAGGTCGTCGATAGCGACCCGCTCGCCGACCCGAGGCACGAGGACCGGCAGGTTCGCGGCATCCGCTGCCGTCAACAACCGCTCCACGGGCTCGGCCCACGGGTGCGGCGCCAGCGAGAAGGTGCACCAATGGATCGGCAGCACGAGGGCTGCGCCAAGGTCGACCGCGGCCGTGACGGCCTCCTCCGGGGTCAGGTGCATCGCCGGCCAGGCCGGGTCATACATTCCGACCGCCATGAGGGCGGCATCGAAGGGGCCATGGGCGGTGCCGATGGCCAGTAAGCGATCGAAGTAGCCAGTGTCTCCGGAGAAGAAGACCCGTCTGCTGGTCCCAGCGATGGTCCAGGAGGCCCACAGCGTGCCGTCTCTGCGCAGCCCGCGACCGGAGAAGTGCTGGGCCTCCACCGCGCCTAGCGTGACCCCGGCGATCGCGTGCTCCTGCCCCCAGTCGAGCTCGACAATCCGACCGGCTGCCACCCCCCATGCCTCCAGGTGCGCACCCACGCCCAACGGGACCACGAAGACCGCCGCACTGAGGCTGGCGAGATCGGTGATGGTCGCCATGTCGAGATGGTCATAGTGGTCGTGTGAGATGACGACGGCATCCACCGGCAGCCATGACGCCAACGGCCCGGGGGCCGGATGCAGCCGACGCGGGCCGGCGTGCCGGAACGGCGAGCAGCGCTCACTCCACACCGGGTCGCAGAGAATCCGGATGCCGTCGAGCTCGACGAGGGCACTGGCGTGGCCCAGCCAGGTGACATGCAGGGCCTCGCCATCCAGCTGCTCACCGTGCCCCTGCTCACCGTGCCCCTGCTCACCGTGCCCCTGCTCACCATCGGCCGCGCCTGGAGTCGGCCGCACCACCGGGATCTCGAAGCCCGGCCGGCGCTGCTCGGCCCCGCGGACGAAGCGCTCAAGGATGTCTCGCTGACCCTTGGGGAGCCCGGCCCCCCGCCCGTCGGTGTTATGGAAGGCCCCATCGAGGTAGCTCGAGCACCGTTGCATGCGGGCGAGCCGCTCACCCTCGGGCTGGCCACCCAGCACTCGACGGGCTCGCTCTGAGCGGGTGGCAACGGCGGCGGCGCCGAGCGCCCCGGCCAGACCGGCAGCCAGCGCCACGCGCGGAAAAGCTCTCATCCACCCATTCTGAGACGGCGGCCCCTCCTGCTGCGCGGGAGGCACGCCTCAAACCCGGGGATCAGGCGGCGATTCTTGGAGCCACCCTTGCCCGGCTCAGGGTCCGACACCTACGGCGCCGACCCCCTGGCGGGCCCGCAGCGATCAGCACCGGAGGTTGCCGCTTCCTCGGGTCGCCATCTCCACCGACCCGAGTCGCTGTCGGTGCTCGCGGGCAGGGTGGCTGACATGATCACGACGGCGACGAGCGGTCCGGTTGTCGGCACAGTCAGGCGCGGCAGAGCCGGATGCCGGGCACCCGGACCCGCCCCCGTCGACCCTGCCCCCATCGGATCCCGGGCACAGAAACTCGGCCCAGGAAACCTCTTGTATTTCATACTGGTGTTCGGATAGCATGGTGACATGAACCTCGCCGGAAGCTTCGCGAACCCCAGGCCTGGCACGGGAGCCCGGCGTGGTGGGGTGGGCCTGATGGAACGCGAAGCCGTCACCGGTGGGGCCCGCGCGGCTGATGAGAGTCGAGGTGGCGCCACTGCGGCCCCTCCCTCTTTGCCCACGCCGTCGGTGGTGGCGGACCGGCTTGTCCCGGTGCACCAGGTGCTCGATCAGGTGGCCTCCGCGCTGGCGA
>JBDIAO010000054.1:0-19216 GCA_039812375.1 Phycicoccus sp.
TGTGGACAACTCTGTGGCGGGGTGTTGAGGGCGAGCTCGTCGGCCTCTTGTTGGTTCCCTCCGAGGCTCTCAGAGGGTCCCCTCCACCCTCCTCACCGTCATCACCCCCCTCAGCGTCGTCCCCTCCTAACTCGCATGTGCCCGAATGCGGCCTTGATTAACTAAGGGTCTTAGGACATCCTTTTGTCATGAGTCTAGATCGGCGGTCGAAACGGAGGCTGGAGACGATCGACGAGATCGTGGCCATCTCGCTGACGCAGATGGCACAACTCGGTGCTGGCGGCCTCAGCCTGGGGGCGGTCGCGCGGGCCATGGGCATCCAGACACCCTCGCTCTACAGCTACTTCCCCTCCAAGGCCGCCCTTTACGACGAGGTGTTTCGACGCGGCTGGGAGTCCTACGGTCTGCTCAGCGCCGGCATCAAAGTCTGCGATGTCACCGACCCCACTGCCCTCCTCGCTCGGGCGCTCACCGAGTCGGTTCAGTGGGCAAGTGCCCATCGGCCCTATGCCGAGCTCATGTTCTGGCGCCCGATCCCGGCGTGGGAGCCCTCGCCGCGCTCGTATGCCGCCGCGGCCGCCGTCCTTGACCAGCTCGCCGACGTCGTCACCGCCTTGCAGACGCACGGTCTCCTCGACCCACATCGCTCTGTCGAGGAGGTGGTCCAGGTGCTGGCGGCGATCGTCACCGGCATCGTCTCGCAGCATCTGTCCAACAACCCCGATGCCCCGGTCGAGCAGGGTCTGGCCTCCCGCCACATCGACGCCATGGCCGCCATGTTCGTCGGCCACTACGGCGGCCCCTTACGCGGCACAGCAGAGCCCACCCAGTCAGAGCCCACCCAGTAGCAGACCGCCAGGAGGAGCCCATGCCCACGAACCGCCAGGACCGCACCCGGTCCACCATCAGCGCCCGGGCCCTACCCTTGACGCCGCGAACGCAGGCTCGCAATGTCATGGCCACGGAGTATGCGGCGCTCATCGCCATGGTCGACCAGCTCACCCCGCCGCAGTGGTCCGCTGCCACCGACTGCACCTTGTGGCAGGTGCGCGACATGCTCGCACACTGCGCCGGAGCCGCCGAGGAGACGGTGCGCTTCCGGACCAACCTGCGCCACCTCCTCGCCGCTCAGCGGGGCCTGCGGCGGGATACCCGAGGAGGCCCCATCCCCACCGTTGAGTCGAAAGCCCTCGTCGACTGCCTCGGTGAAGTCCAGATCGCCGATCGGGCTGCTCTCACGGACGCAGAGCTGTTCACCGACCTGAAGCAGTGGGCGGCCCGCTCACCAGATGCACGTCTGCGGACCCCCTCCGTCCTGCGTCGGATGAAGCTGCCGGCATCCTCGGGACTGCGTCCGGGATCGGATCTCGGCTATCTCCTCGACGTCATCGGCCCACGGGACGTGTGGATGCACCGGGTCGACCTGTCCCGAGCGACTGGGGTGCCGATGGCGATGTCCGCAGGGGAGAGCGAGGTCGTCGCCCAGGTGATCCGTGACCTGGCTCTCGACTGGGACGGGCCGGAGTTCGAACTCGCCCTCACCGGGCGCGGCGGCGGCTGCTGGGTCGTGGGGGCGGGGCCCACGAAGACCGTGGACGCACCTTCCGGCCGCATCTCGGGTCACCGGTTGAGCGTCACAGCGGATGCCGTCGCTCTCCTGCGCCTGCTGTCCGGCCGCCCCGGCGAGTGTGTGCTCGACGCGCAGGGGGACGCCCGGGTCGAACAGGTCGTCGTCGAGCGGCTCCAGTCGGTCCGCGTCGCGTTCTGATCGTCGCTGTCGTCGACCTTTCGGACAATAAGCCGAATGTTCGACACCGGTCCGGCCTTGTCCGGTCCGGTCGCGTCGAGTCGGCGTCGCTGTGTCGAGTCGGCGTGTTGTGGTGCGCCGACTCGTGGCGCACGCACCGACTCGTGGGCGAGGATGCCAGGTGACGGGTTCAGTTGCTGTAGAGACGGGCGCGGGCTTCGGCAACCCGCAGCGGGAAACGCCCTGGCGAGTCTCTGGCCGAGTGTCACGAACTCCACCGCGTCAGCTTGGAAGCCAGCGCAACTGTTGCATGTGGCCAACTGAAGTGGCGGCAGCAGGGTGGCGTCCGGGGTGGTCCACGCTGCATTGACCTGACCCAGGTAGAACGTCACGAACGCGACCGCTCCGGCTTCGGTCTGTACCCTCGCCTCCGGCGGCACCGAATACGACGTGCTCGCCGACGGGTCAGCAACGAATGCGCTCGGCGAGGCGGACGTCACCGTCGAGGCAGCCGGCGTGCTTGCGCCCCCCTGCCCGATCCATCGCTCCACCGTAGACGAGAGCCGCACGCTCTCGGCATCCGAAACCCGAACCCTGTGGACAACCGCACGTCGGTGCGTCCTTGCCGGGTCAGGGCCGGGTCAGGGAGGGGGTGTCGAAACTCGGCCTATTGGCCGAAAGTTCGACACCGACTCGACACCGACTCGACACAGACTCAGCGGCGGATCAGCGGCGAGTTGACGCTCCCGGCCTTGTCGCCCTCATTGAAGAACTCCTCGCGGTGGATGTCCCGGGGGAAGAGCCGCTTGCCCATGAACGTCTTCAGCGCGGCGTCCACCATCGGCGGGGGTCCACACAGGTACCCCTTGCACCCCGACAGCGACGCGTGCTCGGCCGCGATAACGTCGGTGACCAGACCGTACCCGTACGCGTCCGGGTCGTCCCCGCTGGCCGCGACCTCCTCGGCGGTCTCCTCGGACAGGCACGGCCGGTAGGTGAAGTGCGGATACTCCTGCGCCAGCGCCCGGAATGCCTCGACGTCATAGAGCCACTCCCGGGTCCGCGCCCCCTGGTAGAGGGTCATGTCGCCCTCGTACGCGTCGTTCTCCAGCCCGTGCCGGATCATCGACTTGATCGGCGCGAGCCCCGTCCCGCCCGCGACGAAGACCGCGTGGTTGTCATTGCTCGTGTGCAGCATGAACCGCCCGTACGGTCCGGAGAGCCGGATCTCGTGCCCCACCTCGAGGTCCTTGAACACCCACCCGTCGGTGCCGCGCCCGCCCGGGACGAGGCGCACGTGGAACTCGAGCTCACGCGGCGAGGTCGGGGCCGAGGCGATCGACCACGTCCGGTCGACCTCGGGCCCGTGCTCCGAGGCGGGCACGGTGAACTTCATGTACTGCCCGGCGTTGAACGAGATGTCCCGGTCGAGCCCGACGACCAGGCGCACCGTGTCCTTGGCGATGACCTCCTTGGCCACCAGGGTGCCGGTGTAGTCCTCGACGGAGAACATCTCGAGGTCCTCGTCGATGTCGATGTCGGCCTCGATCGTCACGTCCGATCGTGGTGTGGCGCAACAGGTAAGCACCTTGCCCTCGTCGCGCTCGAAGTCCATCAGGGCGAACGAACTCGCTTCGCCGAAGTCGACGTCGCCGTCGAGCTTGTCGCACTTGCACGTCGCGCAGGTGCCGTGGGTGCATGAGTGCGGGAGCCAGACGCCCGCGCGCAGGCACGCCTCGAGGATGGTCTGGTCCTCTCGGCACTGGACCTCGCGGCCGAGGGGCTCAACGGTGATGGTGTGGGTCTCGGTCATGGTGTCAGGTCTCTTCAGTGGTGCGGATGTGCTGACTGCGGGCCGGCACCTGGTTCACGCAGGTATGCCGTGTGGTCGCCTTCGCGGGTGGGGGAACCCGCGGATGCCGCACGAGGCGGCATCCGCGGACACCTCCGATCGGTGTGGCCGCTCGGCTCACCTGCTGGCGAAGCCGAGAACCGCCTTGTGGGTGATGCCAAGCTCGGTGAGTGTGCGCTCGGCGCTCGGGGTGATCGGGGTGCGCTCCCGGTTGGCGACCAGGAACCAGTCGAACTGTTCCCAGCCGCCGCCGGCGTCGAAGTCCGGGTCCTCCTCGTGATAGGGCACGAACAGGGCGTTCCAGAAGTCACCCCAGCTCATCGCCTGCGGCGCCCGGAAAGTCGCGGCCGCGACGAACCACGGGTTGTTGCTCCACCACACGTGCATGAGCATGTCGTCCCCGTAGAGTTCCCGCGCGGAGCGGGAGGGGAAGTTGTATTCGCCGATCGAACGGATCGGCGGGGCGACGATCGTGTCCTGCAGGGTCATCTCAGTTACCTCCCGTGTCATCGGCCATGTCGTGCCACTTCTTCCAGTTCTCGTTGTCGACCGAACCGTGGTATTCGCCCCCGTCGCCCGGCTTCATGCCGTACCAGTCGAGCACTCCGGGCAGATCGGCGGCGCCGCAGTTGCCCTGGTAGATCTGGTGTACCGGCAGCCACGCCTGACGGAACTTCACCGGCTCGCGGTCGAAGATCCACTTGCACCCGTCGGAGCAGAAGTTGTAGCGCTCGCCCTCGAAGACGGACTCGCGCTGGGCCTGCACGAAGGGGGTGTCGACCTCGGTGAAGCCCATCGGGATCTGGCAGACCTGGCACAGCTGCGGCAGGCCCCGGATGAAGTGCCGGCCACCGTTCGCGATGTTCTTCTTCTCCTTCTCCCATAGCGTCGCGTAGGTCGGCCAGCTCTCCGGGTACTGCTCGGCGAGCCACTCCATGTGCTCGTCGGTGGGCACGGAGGTCGTGAAGGCGGCCGCGTGGCTGAACTGGTAGAGGATCCAGTACGCCTGGTGGGAGAGGTACTCCTTCTCCTGGATGGCCTTGTCGACGTGCAGCGGCGGGGTGATGCCGTAGTAGGCCAGGTCCTCGAAGAGTCCGCCGAGCATCTGCTGCTCGAAGTACAGCTCGAAGGCCTCCTTCCAGCTCATCACCTTGCGCGGCAGCATGTAGTCGAGCATCTGCGCGACGAGGGCGGTGACCCGGTAGCCGCGCCAGAACCACTTGTTGAGCCAGTCCTGGACGATCGGGACGTTCTTCTCGTCCTGCTCGAGGAGGAACTTGATCGCCTCGAGACCCAGGGTCATATGCCGCGACTCGTCGGACTGCGCCGAGAAGCCGAAGGTCATCGTCGGCAGGTCGCCGTTGAACGAGGCGCCGGACATGAACGGCACGAAGAGCAGGTTCGTCAGCAGGTACTCGAAGGAGAACCCGATGGCGATGAGGAACTCGAACGGGCCGGCCGAGAGCGCATCGTCGAAGAAGCTCTTCGGCACCGACAGGTACCACACCCGGTCGTGCATGTGCAGGTAGCTGTGCATGCCGGAGTAGTACTTGTTGTAGTTCGACAGGGTGTGGATCTCGGTCTGCGCGTGCCGGATCTCATCCAGGCTCTGGCACAGCGAGGCGAACCGAGGACCGGGGCCGTTGAGCTGGCGGGCGAGCATCGCGAAGTTGCGGTGCGCCTGGTACTCCAGCGGGGTGACGCCCTGGAGGAAGAGCTTCATCGCGTTGAGGTAGGAGGCGTCGGTCAGGCTGAGGTGGCCCTGGCTCTGCGCGAAGCCGTCGAGGACGGCATACAGCCGTTTGTCCTTCTCCGCCTGGTACTTCATGTAGGCGTCGACGGTGAGCCGGAAGGGGTCCTCCCACTTGCTCCAGTCGTGGATGGTGATGCCCTCGAAACTGGTCTGCGGGAACATCTCCTCGCTGGAGACGTAGCTGGGCTCCCAGTCGAGGTCACGGGTGAGGGCGCTGTAGCGCTGCTTCATCGTCAGCTTGCGCGGCGCCTTGGGTGTGATCGTCATGGTCCAAAGTCCTTCGGGTTCAGGGGATCGTCGGGCGGGCCGGGCTCAGTGGTCCCAGGCGATGAGGATCTGGTCGTCGTCCCACTCCTTGATGTGGCCGAAGTAGGTGACGATGGCCATCTGGAACTCGTGGGTCTCCCACTCCCGGCCCATCCGCTCCTCCACGGTCTCGCGGTTGATCACGAGACGTCCGGGGGAGGAGATCCGGACCAGGCCGGGCAGGTAGCGCACCGTCGCCTCGGGGTTGTCGGCTTCGATGGCCTCGACGACGGGCCGGTTCTGCTCGTTCTCCTGGAGGTCGATCCCGACCGGACGGGTGGCTGCGCTGGTCATGCTGTGCTCCCTTCGGAGGCCGTGTCGGCCCTGTCAGCCGTGTCGGCCGTGTCGGCCGTGTCGGCCCTGTCGGCCCTGTCGGCAACGCTCACACCGAGCGCGCCGAGCGCGCCGAGATTGCTTCGGATGCCGTCCGCGGCGGCGTCGAGCGCGGCCACGGTGCCGGCGTCGACGAGCTGGTCGGCCTTGGCGCACACCGCGGCCAGGGCCGCCCGGGCGATCGGCAGTGTCGCGGTCGCGACGTCACCGATGACCGCGGCGTTCGCGGCGCCGGCCTCCGGGTCGTTGACCCAGGCCTTGAGCAGCGAGTCGAGCCACTTCCGCTGGTCGGTGAACCACTGCGAGAAGTGCTGCGCGACCAGGCTGTATGACGCCGCGCCGGCGTTGAGGGCGGCATCGTCGAGGTGGGTGAAGAAGACCGTGAAGAGCATCTGGTCGGTGATGTCGAGGGCGATGAGGGCCTTGCCCCAGTCCCGTTCGACGAGCATCTTCTCGACGTGCTCGCGCAGCGGCTGGAAGGCGTCGTCCTCGAGCCAGGTCCGCTTGGCGAGCTCCAGCGGTTCGGCGCTGCCGCCGCCGAAGGAGATGCCGGCCCGCGAGAGGATCTGCGCGTTGCCGATCCGGTCGAAGGAGGAATAGGCGAAGCACTGGGTGATGGTCGTTCCCCAGCCGTACCTCGCGGCATACGAGAGCAGCATCTGGGCGGCCGACTCATAGTGCCGCAACGGCAGCACGATGTCCTCGAAGAGACTGGCCCAGCTGGCCGGCAGGCGCTGAAACATTCCGCGCTGCTCGAGGTAGCTCAAGGTGGCCCCGAAAGCCTCGTGCAGCTCGGCGCGCGCGGTCACATAGGGGGCGTAGTAGAACTGCCGCGGGTCGGTCCACGCGTAGGGGTCGGTGAGCTTGAGGGCGCTGAAGTCGGGGGAGTAGATCTCCTTGCTCGGGTCCCACAGCGGCCGGAAGTGGTAGTTCACCTTGGCCTGCAGATCGATCGTGCCCTCCTCGTAGCGCGAGGCGGGTCGATCGCCGTAACGGTCGATGAGGTGCTGGAAGGTCTTGCGCTGAGGTTCGATGACCTGGGTGCGCAGTTCGAATTGCACTTCGGGTCCTCCTGGGGTCGGGGTGTCCGGAGTCGGTGGTGGGCTTGTTTCGTGGCGGGCGGGCTCAGTGGCGGACGGGCTCAGTGGCGGGCTGGTTCAGTAGTGGACGGGGTGGTGGGTCACGCCCGACTCCACGAGGAGGCGGACGAGGAGGTCGGGCAGGGAATCAGCGCTGTCGAGCTCCTGCGGGAGCTCGCTCTCGAAGCCGTCACCGACGAGCCGGCCGTATGCCGTGCCGTTCTCGAAGGTCGTCGACACCCGGGCGCCGCGGCCGCGGTAGCCGACGGTGAAGGCGAGCTCCGAGGGCAGGGTCTCGTCGCTCAAGGTGAGGTGGTCGTCGCTGGAGGACAACACGGCGTTGGCCTCGCAGATGAGCTGTTCGGCCAGGGCGCGGATGGCGATCTGCCGGTCCGCGCCGGTTCCGGTGGCGATTCGTTGCGAGATCCGGGTCGTCGGCATCGGAGCCACCTGGTCGAGGTCGGCGCGCGCCAACTCGTCCTCGTCGGCGCCGACGATCTCGGCCACGCGCAGCATGAAGGGGGTCATTGGTCGTGCTCCTTACTCGCGGCCGCCGCGAGGGCCTCGGCCCCGGCGCTCGCCACGCTCTTGTCCTGTTCGGCGCTGCCGCCGGAGGCGCCAACCGCGCCGACGAGCTGCCCGTCGACGACGATCGGTACGCCTCCAGCGAAGGCGGCCACCCCGGCCCGTCCGGCGATGCCGTCACGCACGGCTGGTTCCCCGGCGATGGCGTCGTAGAGCCCGTCGGTCGGGGCCCCACCGAAGCCGGTGACGGTGCGTGCCTTGTCGGCGGCGATCTCACCGGACAGGGCGAAGGCCCCGTCCATCCGGGCGAAGGCGATCACCCAGCCACCGGGGTCGACGACGGCGATGTTGAAAGCGCCGCCGAGCTCCTGCGCCCGGGCCAACGCGGCATCCAGAGCCAGGCGGGCGCCGGCCAGGGTGAGCGTGGGACTGGTGCGCAGGAGCATCTCCGGGTCCTTCGTCGGGTTAGTCTCGGGTGTTTTCGGGCAGGCGACATCGCAGTGGCGGGTGAATCGGGATTCGCAGTCCCGCAACGGATGCTGCGGGTTCACGGGCGGGTTCGATCAGGTGTAGACGGCGGTGAAGTTCTCGTTGAGCTCGCGGGCGTGATAGAAGATGCCCTTGGCGATCTGGTCGGGGGTCCACTTGCTGATCGGCCGGTCCCGGTAGGCGAGGTAGCCGCCAGCGAAGACCTCGTTGCGGTTGCCGGAGGGGTCGAAGAAGTAGACCGTCTGGCCGCGGGTGATCCCGTGCCGGGTCGGCCCGAGGTCGATGGAGACGTCGTCCATGGTGAAGATGTCGGCGGCGCGACCCACCTCGTACCAGTCGCCGAGCTTGAAAGCGAAGTGGTGGATCTTGCCCTGAGCGTTGCCGGGCTGGCCCTCAAGCACAGCAAGCTGATGGATCTGGTTGTTGCTCGTCATCCAACTGGCGATGAAGTGCGCGTCGTCGTCATCGAGGTCGGTCTGCACCCGCTCGGTGGGGAAGAAGTCGAAGACGTCGGTGAGGAAGCGCTCCATGAGACGCACGTCGTCGGCCAGGACCAGAGCGTGGTCGAGGCCAGGTACGCCGACACCGACGAGGTGGCGGGGGAACGCCTCCGGGTTGTGCGTGCCGACCTCGGTGCCGATGAGGGTCTGGGCGTGGTAGACCTCGAAGACGTGCTCACTGGGGGTCGTGAACCGAATGCCGTCGCTGACCTCGGGGTTCTCCCCGGCGGACATGCGCTCGACGGTGACGCCGAAGGCCCGAGCCTTACGCTCGATCTCGTCGATGTCCTCGGGCTTCTCGACCTTCCAGCCGAACTTGACCAGGCCGACGCCACCCTCCTCGAGGACGACGCTGTGGTGGTCCCACTCGTCCCAGCCCTTGTAGTAGACCTTGCCGTCTTGGCTGAGGGTCTCGTACAGGCCCATCGTGTTGCCGTAGTGCTGCTTGGCCTCGGCCATGTCCGTGACCCGGACGTGGGCGTACCCCATGCGCATGACTCCCATTGGTTACTCCTTCTCGGGGGCGGCGGTGCCAGCCAGCTGATGCTGGGCGGCGAAGGCCTCGGCGCGCAACCGGGCCTTCTCGTTGATCTGGCGCAGGAGGGGGTTGACCAGTCGGACGTTCCCCGTGCGCAGCGTGATGGTGATGTCGGTGTCCGGGACGGCGCGACAGCTCAGGCAAGTGCCGTCGGTGCGCTCCACCTCGGTGATGACGGTGTCGGCGATGGGACGGTTGTAGTGGAACCGGCCCTGCGTGCAGTCGACCTTGCAGATCGCGCACCCACCGCGGCGGCACCCGATGGTGTAGGCGTATCCAGCCTTGTAGAGCCCACCGAGAATGGTCTCGTCGGGGTCGAGGTGGATCACCTCCCCGGTCGGGTGGATCGTCACGGTCGGCACGGCGCTCCTTTGCGCGAGGTCCGGACGTGCGCTCACGTCCGTGTGCCTCTACCGTGCGTTCCCACCACCCCGTCCGGCCAGATTCGTTCCTCACTCGGGAACGAGGAGCGTTTGCCGCACCTGAGCCGGGAGCGTCGACGTCAGCGCCGCAAGGCCGCAGCCATCGCCGCCTGGGCGACCTCGGAGTGGAAGAGCAGCCCGGACGTGCGGGCCATCTGCTCACCGCGAGCGTCGAAGTCGGCAAGCAGGTCCAGGGTGAGCAGGTCCTTGGCTGCGACCAACCCCTGTCGGTGCCCAGCGCGCAGGTCGTCGAGCACCGCATGGGTGGCGGCATACACGTCCGGATCGGGCACTACGCGAGTGACCAGCCCACCCTGGCATGCCTCGGCAGCAGTGAACACCCGCCCGGAGAGGAACCAGTCAGAGGCGACCCGCGGAGCCAGCCGGGCCCGTAGCGGGATGGAGATCGTCGCCGCGGCCAGACCAAGCCGGACTTCGGTGAGGGCAAACGTGACCGATGCAGCGCACACCACGATGTCCGCACTGGCGACCAGGCCGAGGCCGCCGGCACGCACCGGCCCGTCGAGCCGGACAACGACCGGGACCGGGGCCGCGACGATTGCTCGCTCAAGGGCGATGATCCGACGTGCCTGGTCGATCATGTCGACGTGGGCCGCCTCTTTGAGATCGGCGCCGGCGCAGAACACCCGTTGGCTCGAGGTGAGGAGTATGCCGTGCAGCGCCTCGTCTGCGCTGGCTTGGGTGATAGCGTCATGCAGCTGGGTGAGCAAGGCGCTGGACAGTGCGTTTCGGTTCCCTGGTGAGTCCAGCGTGATCACGGCGATCCGGTCCTCCACGTGACTGGTCACCAAAGGGGTAGCCGGCGCCGGGGTCTCCCCAGCCGGTATGGACGGTGTCGTCGGCGTGGGTGGCGTGGACGGCGTGGTCATGGGATGCCCCTTCTCAGCCAGACCTGGAGGCCAGGGTGGTCAGTGACCCGACGGGAGGGCCGGTTGCCATCCGTCCTCGATGATCGGCGGCGCGATGACTGGAATGCACACGAGTGTGACGCCTCGACGCGGTGACGTCGAGCAGCCAGATTCCGGACCCCGGAATCATGGACAGATCGGGCGATGGATCGGGGTGGCGGATCGGGGCAAGGCCGGCGGTTCAGCCATAGGTGTCCCGCGGGCCACGGCCGCCGGCAGCGCGCAGCGATCCGCGCGACCAGGACGGTGCGGCGGGGCCGACGACCCGCAGCTCGTGCACGATGTCCGGGCCGACGTCGGTGGTGATCCGCCCTAGCAGTGCCGAGGACAGCAGTCGCAACTGGGTGGCCCATGCGCTGGAGTCGGCTCGGATGGTGAGTACTCCGTCGGTGAAGTCACTGGCGTGGCAGTGCTGGGCGACATCGGCTCCGACGATCTGTGGCCAGCGGCCGATGACAGCCCCGACGGCGACCTCACCCTGCCAGGCTCGATCGGCAACCAGGGCGTCAATCTGCTCACCGAGCAGCACCGGATCCCGGCCCTCCACACTGGGTGAGGCACCGGAGCGGACACCGGAGCCATCGATGCGTCTGCGTGGGCGCGGGGTCATCCCCGGACGTAGTCCCTTCGCCCGAGCAGCTGCTCGGGCTCGGGCCAGCGCTTCGGCCGCCGCGTCGACAGCCGCGTCGACAGCCGCGTCGGCAGCCGCCTCAGCGGGCTCGTCGGCAGCCCCATCCGCGGTTACGGGGGATTCGCCGGCGTCGGTGGGGTCACCGAGCGCCGGGATGCCGTTGTGCTCGTCCTCAGCCATCATCGGCACCTGCCTGCACGTCGCGCTCGCTGCCGGCATCGACGCTCCCCAGCGTCACGGCATACCTCGGTCCCCGCAAGGCCTGGGGAATGTCCTCCGCGACGGCGGCAGTGACGAGGACCTGCTCACAGTCGGCCACGAGCGCGGCAAGGCGCTCCCGGCGGCCAGTGTCGAGTTCGGCGAAGACGTCGTCGAGGAGCAGGACAGGGTCATCGCGCAGATCGTGGCGCAACACCTGGTATGCCGCGAGCTTGAGGGCGAGCGCGAAGGTCCAGCACTCCCCGTGGCTGGCGTAGCCCTTGGCCGGCAGGTCACCGAGAGACAGGACGAGGTCGTCTCGGTGCGGGCCGACAAGCGTCACCCCACGTTCGACCTCCTGCTCCGCCACTTCGTCGAGAGTGGCGAGCAGCGCGGCGTGCAAGTCCTCGATGGCCGGTACCTCACCGGCCTCGATCTCGGCGACGCTCGGTGCCCGCAGACTGGCCCGGTAGGTCAGTTGCGCCTGCGACACCCCGCCACTGAGCTCGCAGTAGGCGCTCTGCAGCAGCGGTCTCAGATCCCGCACGAGCCGTAGGCGGGCATAGAGCAGTGGCGCGGCGACGTCGGCGAGCTGGGTGTTCCACACATGCAGCGTGTGCAGCGCACTGGCCCGCTCTGCCTCCTCCTGGACACCCTCGGCGCGACGCCGGACCTTGCCGCGCCCAGGGCTGAGCAGTGGTTGGGCCTGCTTGAGCAGGGTGTTGCGCTGAGTGAGGATCCGGTCGTAGTCGCCACGCACCGCGGCCCAGCGGGGTTGCCGGGTGATCAGGAGCTGGTCGAGGAAGCGTCGCCGCTCGGCAGGGTCTCCCTTGACCAGGGCGAGGTCTTCGGGCGCGAACAAGACAGTGCGCACCGCCCCCAAGACATCTCGCGGACGGGTCAGCGCAGACCTGTTGAGCCGGGCCCGGTTCGCCTTGCCTGGGGTGATCTCCAGCTCGATCGTGCTCTCCCGCCCGTCACGCACAACAACGCCGCGCACGACAGCGCGTTGCGCACCGTAGCGGACCAGCGGAGCATCGGTGGCAACCCGATGGCTACTCAAAGTCGCCAGGTAGCCGATGGCCTCGACGAGGTTGGTCTTGCCTTGCCCGTTGAGCCCGACCAACGTGCTTGTTCCCGGACCTAGGGTCAGCTCGGCCCGCTCGTAGCTGCGGAAGTCCGCCAGGGACAGGTGCTTGACGAACACTCCACCGAGCCTAGGTGAGGGTCACGCGGTACCCTTACCCTGCGCAGTGCCCTTCCGCAGCGTCTCGCCCTCGGCCTGGGTCATCACCTGGTGCCCGCCGAACTCCCCGCGCAACGCGGCGACGGCTTGCATCTGTGGGCTGGTCGCCTGCCGGGAGGCGAACCGGGCAAACAAGGACGCGGAGATGACCGGCATCGGCACGTCGAGGGCGATGGCCTCCTCCACCGTCCACTTCCCCTCCCCCGAGTCCACGGTGTAGTCCGAGACGTCCTGCAAGCCGGGGTTCTTCTCCAGGGCGTCGACCATGAGGTCGAGCAACCAGGAGCGCACGACGGTGCCCCGTGACCACGCTTTGAACGCCCCCGGGACATCAGTGACGATGTCCTTGGCCATGAGCAGCTCGTAGCCTTCGGCATACGCGGCCATGAGCCCATACTCGATGCCGTTGTGCACCATCTTGGTGTAGTGCCCGGCCCCGACTGATCCGGCGTGGACGAAGCCCTCGTCGCGCGGACCCTCCGGGCGCAGCGCGTCGAAGATGGGCATGGCCCGCTCGACGTTGTCCGAGCTTCCTCCGGCCATGAGGCCGTAGCCGTTCTGCAGGCCCCAGATACCGCCCGAGACACCACAGTCGACGAAGCCGATCTCCTTGGCCGACAACAGTTTCTCGTTCTCGAAGTCATCCGTGAACCGGCTGTTCCCACCGTCGATGACGAGATCACCGGCGCCGAGCAGATCACCGAGTTCAGCAATCGTGTCCCGGGTCGGACCGCCAGCGGGCACCATGACCCACACCGTGCGCGGAGCGGTCAAGGCCTGGACGAGACCGTCCAGTGACGCAACGTCGGACACAGCCGGGTTCCGGTCGAATCCGACCACCTCATGCCCGGCTCGGCGCAGCCGCTCGCGCATGTTGCCGCCCATCTTCCCCAGGCCAATGAGTCCGAGTTGCATGGAGTTCCTCTCCCTCTGGTGTAAGTCCCAGGTCGCCACGGGCTCGCGACCAGTCAGGCCCGCCCAACCCACGCTACGCCGCAAAGGCAATGTCGCGGCATACGCAGGTGTGACGCAACCGCAGGCGCCGGCATACCCAGGCGGGTCAGGAGGCGAACCTGACCGGCATCAGCACATAGCGGTAGGTCGCGTCCACCTCGGCGTCGACCTCGCTCTGCCCAGTGAGCAGGACTGCCTTCGTCGGTGCCGTGAAAGCCAGCCGGGTGTATGCCGCACCCAAGGCCCCGAGCCCGTCCAGGAGGAAGGTGGGGTTGAAGGCCACCTCGATGTCGGGCCCGTGCATGGTGGCCTCCACGGCCTCGGAGGCCTGGGCGTCATCCCCAGCACCGGCCTCGATGACCACCTGACCCTGGGTGAAGTGCAGCCGCACAGGTGCCGTGCGCTCTGCGACGAGAGCGACCCGGGTGACCGCCTCGACGAGCTCGTGGGTGTCCACCACCGCTTCGCTCTCGCTGCTCGCCGGGATGATCGAGGCCACCTTGGGGTAGTCGCCGTCGAGTAGCCGCGTCGTCGAGCGACGCTGTCCAGCCTCGAATCCGACGAGCCCGTCGCCACCGGCACGCTCACCGAGAGCCAGCGTGATCGGCCCGGCCGCACCAAGAGATTTCGCGGTGTCCGCGAGGGTTCGGGCCGGGATAAGCAGAACTGTGCTCACCGCAGCGTCGGTGGGGTTCCAATGCAGCTCGCGGATGGCGAGCCGGTAGCGATCGGTGGCGAGCAGAACCATTGTGTCGCCCTCGACCTCGAGTCGCACCCCGGTGAGGATCGGCAAGGTGTCCCCTCGGTCTGCGGCGACCGAGACTTGAGCGACCGCCTTGGTGAAGACATCCCCCTCGATGCTGCCACTGCCCTCGGGACTGCTCGGCAGGGTCGGATACTCGTGTTCGGGCATCTGCATGAGCACGAACCGGGACGATCCGCAGATCAGCTGGAGCTTGCTGCCGCTGGTCTCGACCTCAACGGGTCGAGGGGGCAGATTGCGGGCGATCTCGGCAAGCAGACGACCCAGGACCAGGCTGGTGCCTGCTTCCTCGACGTCGGCGGAGACGGTGATCCGGGCGGACACCTCGTAGTCGAAAGCTGAGAGGGTCAGGGTTCCGTCGTCGGCGGCTTCGACGAGGATGCCAGCGAGGATGGGCACCGAGGGGCGAGAGGGCACGCCCCGGGCAACCCACGTCACGGCTTCGGCGAGGACGTCGCGCTCGACGCGGAACTTCATGGCAGATCCGTCCTTCACTCCAGGGCGTCAGGGCCTACGGGCGCAGCGCGGCGCGGCGCAGCAAATCCCGAGGGCAGGCGGGAGGATCGAGACTAGTGCACGAGAGCGAACCACGCACCCGCACACCACCACGTCCGTCGTCCACGGCCATCGTGGGCCGGGTCGATGATGGCTGGCGTCCGTCATCGCCGTTGGCCCATCTTCGCTGTGGTCCACAGCCCGGTTGTCGGGGAGAACCTGGTGCATAGGAGATCTCATCGTTGTCATCGGTGGTGTGGATGCTGGGGAGGATGCCCTGTCCGTGCAGGTCATCCCGGCGTTTCGGGTGGGGACGAGCGGTCACGGCGGGTGGGGACTGGAACAGGTGAGGTGTGGACGGGTGCCGATGATGCACGACTCGTCCCGGTTTCGGGAGTGATGGTCCGCAGATTTTTCACAGTCATCCACAGGTTCAGTCCACAGGCGCTGTGGACAGTGCGGGTACCCAGGCGTCCGCGGGCTCGGGCAGGCAGGCTGGGGAACGCCATCAGGAAAGCGTTACCGCCCGTTGTTATCCACAGCAAGGTCCCCACTTGCGAGATGATCCTGTGGACACAATGGTTGTGATCGTATGGAACCTGTGGACAAGACGGGTCGATGCCGTGTCGAGGGGATGGCGCGTCGGGTCCGTGGGTCAGCGAGTCTGCTTGATCCGGTTGGTGAGCTCGGTGACCTGGTTGTAGATGGTTCGTCGCTCGGCCATGAGCTGACGGATCTTCTTGTCCGCGTGCATGACTGTCGTGTGGTCTCGGCCGCCGAATTCACGTCCAATCTTGGGCAGCGACTCTGCGGTGAGTTCGCGGCACAGGTACATGGCGATCTGGCGGGCGTTGACCAGGACCCGGGAGCGGGACTGACCCCGGAGATCGTCCAGGGTGAGCCCGAAGTAGGTCGCGGTCTGGGCCATGATCGTGGCCATCGTGATCTCCTGTGCGCCTTCCTCGGGGATGAGGTCGCGCAACACGATCTCTGCCAGTGCCATGTCAACGACTTGCCGGTTGAGATTGGCGAAGGCTGTCACCCGGATGAGCGCCCCCTCGAGTTCTCGGATATTGGTCGAGATCCGACTCGCGATGAACTCGAGGACGTCATCAGGCACGGAGAGTCGCTCGACGAGGGCCTTCTTGCGCAGGATGGCGATTCGGGTCTCAAGGTCGGGTGGCTGGACGTCAGTGATCAGTCCCCACTCGAACCGGCTGCTCAGACGCTGCTCGAACCCGGAGAGCTTCTTCGGGGGCAGATCTGAGGTGATGACAACCTGCTTGTTCGCGTTGTGCAGTGTGTTGAAGGTGTGGAAGAACTCCTCCTGGGTCTGCTCTTTGTTCGCCAAGAACTGGATGTCGTCGATGAGAAGGATGTCGACTGCTCGGTAGCGGCTCTGGAACTCGGCGGCCTTGCCGTCCCGGATCGCGTTGATGAAGTCGTTGGTGAACTCCTCAGAGTTGACGTAGCGCACTTTGACGTGTGCGAAGAGGCTGCGGGCGTAGTGCCCGATGGCATGCAGCAGGTGCGTCTTGCCCAAGCCAGAGTCGCCGTAGATGAACAGCGGGTTGTAGGCCTTCGCGGGGGCCTCGGCGACGGCATACGCGGCCGCGTGCGCGAAGGAGTTGGACTGCCCGCGCACGAACGTCTCGAAGAGGTACTTGGGGTTCAGCCGGGTGGCGCCGAGGTCCTCGGTGGGTCGGCGGCTCAGGTCGGGCAGGGGACGCGGGCCTGAGGGCGGGTATGGCGCGCCGGCCCCGCCTGGTCGCCACGGCAGCATTCCCTCCGCTCCGGTCGCCGCCCACCCCGAGTCGTCCTCGGCCGGATAGCTAGCCGGGAAGAAGGGGCCCACGACCACATCGGCCGGTTCGTCGTCGTCGACATCCTCGTCGTCGACGACCACCTGGTCGTCGACCAGTCCGTCATCGAGGGAGGGGTCGACGGTGACGGCAAGTCGCACGGGGTGGCCGAGCTGGGCGGCAAGGGTGTCGCTCACTCGCTGACGCAGTCTGGTTTCGACGTAGTCCTTGGTGAAGTCGTTGGGGACGGCGATGAGTGCGGTGTCGCCGATGAGCCCGACGAGCTTGCCCAGACTGAGGAAGGCGCGATGGGTGGCGGGGATTCCGTCGGCATCCAGGGCCTCGAGGGTGGTCCGCCAGACGCTCGTCATCGAGGCATCAGCCACGAAGATCCGCCTTCCGTCATCTGCCGATCATTGTCCCCAATGTTATCCACAGGATGTGGGTAACCCGTAAGGATCGGCAGGCAGGTGACGCTAGCGGTGTCCAGCGGCCTCAAGCAACCGCTGGCCGACCCTGGGACGAAAACTGTCCAGGTCAGTCGGCGTGTCGTGCGCGCTCCTCACGGAACCGTTGTGCATCATAGGTGGTTTTCGGCGACCTCGGCTAGACATCGAGTGTGGTTTGACCGGCCTTCGGGATCTCGCGTACCGTTGACCAGTCCGGTTCGTCGGCTGCTTTCGCCTGCGCGCGACGCTCTCCCCACCTGAACGGGTGTTTGTGGCTTGGTGCCTCGACTGGGAGCGTGCGGGCACTCGATGGCAGCCGAATCCGGCACAGCACCGCCGGACCGTAGGGCCCGGCCCTGTCACGACCGAAGAGAGAACCAGCCGTGAGCAAGCGTACGTTCCAGCCCAACAACCGTCGCCGTGCCAAGACCCACGGGTTCCGCCTCCGGATGCGCACTCGTGCCGGTCGGGCCATCATCTCCGCCCGTCGCCGCAAGGGCCGCGCCGAGCTGTCGGCCTGAGGCCACTCGGTGCTGCCAGCACCGAACCGACTCCGCAGACGGGGGGACTTCACGTCGGCGGTCCGTGGCGCGGGCAGCGCGCGAGCGGGAAATCGTCTCCTCGTGGTGCACTGTCGGGCCGCCGACTCGCGGACCGGTCTCCCGCCGCGGGTCGGTTTCGTGGTCTCCAAGGCCCTTGGCGGAGCGGTGGTCCGCAACCGGGTCAAGCGTCGGCTTCGAGCGATCATGTATGCCGCGCTCGACCGCATACCGACCGGGATGGACGTCGTCGTGCGCGCCACCCCCAACGCTGCGGAGGCCTCCTTCGCCGATCTGCGGTGCTCTTTGATTCCGTTGCTGGACAAGGGAATCGTCCGGGCTGGAGATCAGCGGTGACGACACCGTCGGAGCAGTGGACTGCACGCCGGATCCTGGCGCTGCCACTCATCGTGCTCGTCCGGGCCTACCAGCTCGTCGTGTCGCCGATGTTGCCGCCCAGTTGTCGCTACTACCCTTCATGTTCGGCCTATGCGCTGACCGCCTTGACTCGTCACGGACCGTTGCGCGGAACCTGGCTCGCGGTGCGCCGTGTGTTGCGTTGCCACCCCTGGGCGCTCGGCGGTGTGGACCATGTTCCACCGCGGCGTGGGGAGCACCTCGACGACCTCGGCCGACCCGTGCCGGACCTGCCGGACCTGCAGGACCTGCAGGACCTGCAGGACCTGCAGGACCTGCCGGACGCGACCCCGGTTGCCCGCACCGCGAGGGTGCCGGCGGCATACGACCGCCGACACCGACCACGAACCTGACCCTGGCGACCCGCTCGCCACCCGGCGCACTGCGCCACCGATGAAGAAGGACACATGGGAGATCTTTTCAACTCGATCATGTACCCGATCGAGCTGCTCGTCGCCTGGATTATGTATGGCTTCCACAGCTTCTTCACGATGATCGGCCTGCCCGCGGCGAGTGGGTGGACATGGTCGTTGTCCATCGTCGGCCTCGTCGTCGTCATGCGCGCCGCGATGATCCCGCTGTTCGTCAAACAGATCAACGCTTCACGCAAGATGCAGCTCATCCAGCCGGAGCTGCAGAAGATCCAGAAGAAGTACAAGGGCAAGACAGACCCTGAGTCGCGCCAGGCGATGACCCAGGAGACGATGCAGCTCTATCGACGAGAGGGCACGAACCCGTTCTCCTCGTGCTTGCCGATCCTGCTCCAGTCACCCTTCTTCTTCGGTCTGTTCCGGGTGCTCAACGGGCTGCAGGCGATCGCCAAGGGCGACAAGGACCCGATTGGGCCGATCACCCGGACCGTCGCCGCCCAGGCCGAGTCGGCCTCGATATTCGGCGCGCAGCTGTCGGCGAAGTTCGTCGGCGCGGAGACACTGAACGTCAAGGTCATCACGATCATCCTCATCGTTCTCATGTCGCTGTCGACGTTCACCTCGCAACGGCAGCTGATGATGAAGAACATGCCGGCGTCGGCGCTGGACAATCCCTTCGCCAAGCAGCAGAAGATCATGCTGTATGTCATCCCGTTCTTCTTCTTCATCTCTGGACCGAACTTCCCGATCGGGGTGCTCATCTACTGGTTGACCACGAACGTGTGGTCGATGAGCCAGCAGTTCTATGTGATCCGGAAGATGCCGGCTCCGGGGTCCGAGGCGGAGAAGGCGATGCACGCTCGGCTAGCCCGGCGAGG
>JBDIAO010000055.1:0-18768 GCA_039812375.1 Phycicoccus sp.
CGGAGGCGGTCGACGTCGAGGAGGACGACCGCACGAGCCTCCAGCTTGAGCCATCCACGGGTCGCGAAGTCCGCCAGCGCCTTGTTTACCGTCTCCCGGGAGGCGCCGACCAACTGGGCCAGCTCCTCCTGAGTCAGGTCGTGGCTGACCAGGATCCCCTCCTCGACGGGTCGGCCGAACCGGGCTGCCAGGTCAAGGAGAGCCTTGGCGACCCGGCCGGGCACGTCGGTGAAGACGAGGTCGGCCAACGACTCGTTCGTTCGACGCAACCGCCGGGCCAGCGCGGCGAGCAGTGTCGTCGCAGCTCCGGGGCGAGTCGCGAGGAACTCTTTGAGCTGGTCGTTGGTCAGACCGAGCACCTGAGTCTCAGCGACAGCGGTCGCGGTCGCGGTGCGTGGCTTGGGGTCGAAAAGGGACAGCTCCCCGAACATCTCCCCAGGGCCGAGGATCGCCAGCAGGTTCTCCCGGCCGTCGGCGCTGCTCCGGCCGAGCTTGATCTTGCCCTCGCCGATGACATAGAGGCGGTCGCCACGCTCGCCCTCCCGGAAGAGCACGTCCCCCCGCTCCAGGTGCGTGCGAGCCATCTGTCCAATGATGGTGTCAGCCGCGTCCTGGTCCAAGGCGGCGAACAGCGGCGCGCGCCGCACGACGTCGTGATCCACGAGGCACAGTGTGCCATGAGTCATATCAGCGGTCAGTCAGGGTCCGCACGTAGTCTGTGCCCCGTGTCTGCCAGATCCCGCGCCATCGCCGACGAGTCCGCGCTTGCGCTGACCCGCCGAGCCCGGCGGATGTACCGCGCGCTGGGAGATCGCTACCCGTATGCGCACTGTGAACTCGACTTCGCCACCCCTTTCCAGCTCCTTGTCGCCACCGTCCTGTCCGCGCAGACGACCGACGTCATGGTCAACAAGGTCACGCCCGGACTCTTCGCCCGTTATCCGGACGCCGCCGCGCTGGCTGGCGCGCCGCGCGAGGAACTCGAGGAGCTGCTGCGACCCACGGGCTACTACCGGGCCAAGACCGACGCCGTGCTGCGCCTGTCGGCTGACCTCGTCGCCCGGTTCGGCGGGGATGTCCCGAACCGGCTCAAGGACCTCGTCACCCTGCCCGGCGTGGGCCGCAAGACTGCGAACGTCGTCCTCGGTGACGCCTTCGGGATCCCCGGGATCACCGTCGACACACACGTGGGCCGGCTCGCCCGCCGCTTCGGGTGGACCGAGGAGGAGGACCCGGTCAAGGCCGAGCACGCCATCGGTGCGCTGTTTCCTCGTCGCGACTGGACCACACTCAGCCACGTCGTCATCTTCCACGGCCGACGGACCTGCCACGCTCGGCGGCCAGCGTGTGGCGCCTGCCCGGTCGCCCGGTGGTGCCCCTCCTATGGGATTGGGGAGACCGACCCCGTCGCGGCGCGGGCTCTGCTGAAGTTCGAGCTCGCCCCGGGCGCCGAGTTGCCTTCTCCGCCACCGGGAACGCTCCCCGACGACGAGGTCTTTGCCGCGTATGCCGCCGCCGCGGCTCGGTCGGCCGCCGCCGCAGCTCGGTCTGCTGCGGCGTCTTCGGCCCGGTCTGCTGCGGCGTCTTCGGCGGCGTCACCTGCCTCGGGAGGCTCCTCGTGACCGACCACGGGCCCCGACCGGCCTGGATGGCCCGAGCGGTGCGGGAGGTGGAACGGGTACCCGCAGAGTGGTTCCAGCGGTTCACCCCGCCGCCCGGACACGAGCGGCAGGCCGCGGTCCTCATGCTCTTCGCGACCTGTCCGGACAGCAGCGAGCATGTCGTGCTCACTGAACGGGCTGCGGACATGCGCTCTCACCCCGGGCAGGTGTCCTTCCCAGGAGGGCGCATCGAGCCTGGCGACGCCGGCCCGGTGGCAGCCGCGTTGCGAGAGACCCAGGAGGAGGTGGGGATCGCCCCCGCCAGTATCGACGTCGTCGCCTCGCTACCCTCGCTCTTCCTCGCTCCGAGCAGCAATGCCGTCACTCCCGTCCTGGCGCACTGGCTCTCGCCGCGCCCGCTGACCCCAGCCGATCCGGCGGAAGTCGCCCGGGTTGCTTTCGTCGCCGTCACCGATCTGCTCGACCCGGCCAACCGATTCATGGCGGTTCATCCACTGCGTCCCGGTATGCGGCTTCCAGGCTTCGAGGTGGACAGCCTGTTCATCTGGGGTTTCACCGCGATGCTGCTCTCGACACTCTTCGACATCGCTGGCCTCACCCGCGACTGGGATCGGGCGCGCGAGATCGTTGTCCCGGAGCGACTCATCGACCCGGGGCTGGCCCGGTGAGCCCCCCGAGCGGCCTGCCCTGGGTCGATCTCGTTTGTGTCCTCGTCCTCGTCGCGTATGGGATCGGGGGGCTGCGCAGCGGATTCATCGCTACCGGATTCGCCCTGGCCGGCTTCGTTGGGGGTGGAGCCCTGGGCTTGGTCGTGCTGCCTCAGGTGCGGGATGTGCTCCCTGACCCCGCGGACCGGCCCTGGGTGCGTCCCTTGCTGGTCATTGGACTCGCGGTTCTCATGGCACTGCTCGGCCAGGCACTGGGCAGCATCCTCGGACACCGGCTGCGTCGGGGTATCACCAGCCGACCGGCCCAGGTGGTGGACGCCCTCGGCGGCGTTGCCGTTGCCCTCGTCACCACGGTGCTCGGCCTGTGGCTCGTCGCAGGCGCAGTCCGGGCGACCTCGTCCGGTGGCATGGCCGCCGACATCGGGGACAGCCGGATCCTCGGTGCAATCGACCAGCGCATGCCACCGGCGGCGACCCGAGTTGCCACCGACCTGCGCGCCCGCCTCGTCGCTGCCGGACTTCCTCGAGTCTTCGAGGGTCTGACTCCGGAGCCGATCTCACCGGCCGCTCCGCCGCAGGCGGGGGAGCTTGATGCCGCTGCACTCGACCAGGCTCAGGACGCGGTCGTGCGGATCGACGGGGCCGCGCCTCGCTGCGGAGCCTCAGTCGAGGGGAGCGGCTGGGTGTTCGGCTCCGCGCGGGTGATCACCAATGCGCACGTCGTCGCCGGCACCGACGAGGTGTCGGTGACCGCGGGCACCCAGCGCCTGCAGGGCCGGGTGGTGCTCTTCGATCCAGCCAAGGACGTCGCAGTACTTGCCGTGCCGGGGCTGCAAGCGGCGCCGCTCTCACTGGGCGCCCCGCTCGCCCAGGGTGCGCCTGCGGCTGCGCTGGGTTTCCCGCTCGCCGGGGACTTCCAGGTTGCACCGATGCGCGTGCGGGGTACGGTCGAGGCCCGCGGCCGGGATATCTATGGCCAGGCAGAAGTGACGCGCGAGGTCTACTCGCTGCGGGGGACGATCCGGCCGGGGAACTCCGGCGGACCGCTCGTCGACGCCCAGGGCCAAGCCGTTGGACTGGTCTTCGCCCGCTCCCTTGACGATGCGGAAACGGGATATGCCCTCACCCTCGCGGAGATCCAGGACGACCTGCGGGCCGGTGAGGGGAGTCGGACCGCAGTGCCGACCGGAGCCTGCGCTCGCCTGTAATCGTCCCCCGGTTCCTCCTTTCCCGCCAGCCCCTCCTTCTTCGCCAGCCGCTCTTTTCCCGCCAGCCCCCCCTTCCTCACGATTTCGGGATAGTCCCGAAATCGTGCCTAGACCCCGGAAACGTTCCGGGGTTTGGGCAGGGTTGCGGGGTCTGGGCGGCGCAGGGTTGCGGGGTCTGGCGGCGCAGGGTTGCGGGGTCTGGGCGGCGCAGGGTTGCGGGGTCTGGGCGGCGCAGGGTTGCGGGGTCTGGGCGGGGCGGCATGTCGACAGACTCGGCCGGGATGGCTCCGGTCAGGGGCGAAGTGACCCCAGGGACTGCACGGTCTCCTGGGCCTGCGCGATCGCCCGCTCGGGAACCGGGTTCGCCCCGCTGAGCCGGCTCTTGCCCACCAGGGCGAGGATGACGGCGGCGACCAGGAGCAGGGCCGTGATGATCGCGTAGCCCGCCCACACCGGCAGCCAGATAGCGAGGACGAGAGCCACGGTGTGGAAAACGAAGATGAGCCCGATGAGTCCGAGGAAGGCTGCCGCGCCGAGCAGGCCGGCGCCCATGCCCATGACCTTGATGCCCTCCTGCACCTCCGCCTTGGCCAGCGCTACCTCGCTGCGCACCAGTTCCTGGAGGTCGTTCGTCGTGTCCGCGACGAGCTGACCGATAGTGCGCTCCCCGGGTTGGGGCGTGATGGCCTGGGGGGCCTGGCTGCTCTGCACTGTCATGGGTTCGCCCTCACCTCGAGATGGCCCGGCGGACCGGGCAGGGACATCGGCGTCACCTTACCGAGTCCTGCGGTGCTGCTGGGGCAGGGCCGTTGTCGCCGTCACCGTGGGAGTCGTCACCGTGGGAGTCCCCACCGCGTATGCCGCCACCGTCCGGTCGGCTTTCGGCGCCGCTGTCAGGTCCACCGTCCGGTCCGCTGCCGGGTCCGCTGGCAGGTCCGCTGTCGTCGTGGCTCTCACGCTCGGCGATCCGGGCGTATACCGCATTGCGCCGGCGCAGCACCAGGCCCCCGAGAACTGCCGCGAGGGTCGAACCGAGCATGACCGCGGCCCGGACATGGTCGTCCCGCTCGCTGCCGGAACCGAAGGCGAGCTCGCCGATGAGCAGCGAGACGGTGAACCCGATACCGGTGAGCAGCGCGAGTCCCAGGACGTCGCTCCAGGCGAGATCCTCGTCGAGCTCAGCGCGGGTGAACCGGGCCAGCAGCCAGGTCGAGCCGAACACACCGATGAGCTTGCCGAGCACCAGTGCGAGCACGATGGCGACGACCACCGGATCGACCACGAGTGCTCTCACTCCACCGCCGACGAGGGTCACCCCGGAGGCCATGAACGCGAACACCGGCACGGCAACCCCAGCCGACACCGGGCGCACCCGGTGCTCGAACCGCTCGGCGAGGTCGACTGTGCCCGAGTCGATGTCCCATGCTGACACCCCACGACGGGGGCGTACCGGGACGACGAACCCCAGCAGCACTCCCGCGATGGTCGCGTGCACGCCGGAGTGGAGGACGAGCACCCAGGTGGCCAGAGCCAACGGGAGGAGCAGCACCGGGTGGGTGATCCGGCGCTGGGTCAGTACCGCGAACGCCGCCAGCGGCACCAGGGCGGCGAGCAGATAACCGGGGGTCAGGGAACTGGTGTAGACGATGGCGATGATCCCGATGGCGATGAGGTCGTCGACAATCGCCAGGGTGAGCAGGAAGGAGCGCAAGCCGCTGGGCAGGTGCGAGCCGAGAACCGCGAGCACAGCGAGGGCGAAGGCGATGTCGGTCGCGGTGGGGATGGCCCAGCCCCGCAGGGCCCCCGGCCCGGCGTCGAGCACGGTAACCGTGACGGCATACACGATCGCCGGCCCGGCCACCCCACACGCCGCGGCCACCATCGGCACCATCGCCTTGGCCGGATCGCGCAGATCCCCAACCAGGAACTCCCGCTTGAGCTCCAGGCCCGCGACGAAGAAGAAGATCGCCAGCAGACCGTCGGAAGCCCAGTGGCCGACGGAGAGGTCGACGCCGACCCACGGCACCGCCACGTGGGTATCCCGCAGCGTGGCGTAGCCCTCCCGCCACGGCGAGTTCGCCCAGATCAGGGCGCACACCGCTGCCGCGAGGAGGAGCGCACCGCCGATGGTCTCGGTGCGCAGCGCCCGGGCCACGAACTGGACCTCCGGCCAGGAGGACCGCGAGAACAGCCGTGAGCGACCCGCCATGGTGTCGGGCTGGCTCAGTCCTTGGCCAGGCCAGCAGCGATCAGGTTCATGACCGAGGAGTCGGCCAGGGTCGTCACGTCCCCGATTGTGCGGTTCTCTGCGACGTCCTTGAGCAGGCGACGCATGATCTTGCCGGAGCGGGTCTTGGGCAACTCCGCGACGATCATGATCTGTCGGGGCTTGGCGATCGGGCCGATCTCCTTGGCGACGTGGTTGCGCAGCTCCTGGACAAGCGGGCCTCCCTCGCCGGGTTCGTCGGCCTCCTCGACCGCATCCTGACGGAGGATGACGAACGCGCACACCGCCTGTCCGGTCGTCTCGTCCGAAGCCCCGACGACAGCAGCCTCGGCGACCTTCGGGTGGGACACCAGGGCCGACTCGATCTCGGTCGTGGACAGCCGGTGGCCAGAGACGTTCATGACGTCGTCGACCCGGCCGAGCAGCCAGATGTTGCCGTTCTCGTCGTAGCGGGCTCCGTCCCCGG
Source organism: Phycicoccus sp. (assembly GCA_039812375.1). Taxonomy (GTDB): domain Bacteria; phylum Actinomycetota; class Actinomycetes; order Actinomycetales; family Dermatophilaceae; genus JAGOME01. The sequence continues at coordinate 6,192 of JBDIAO010000055.1, forward strand.
CGAAGTAGTACTCCGGCCCGAAACGACTCCAGTAGGTGTCCTGATAACGCTGCGGGTCACCCCACACCCCGCGCAGCATCGCCGGCCAGGGCTTGGTCAGAACCAGGTAGCCGACCTTGTCGTGGTCGGTGAGCGGCTGTCCCTCGTCGTCGAGGACCTCGGCGCTGATCCCGGGGATCGGTCGCTGTGCACTGCCGGGCTCGAGGGTGCTCACCCCGGGCAGCGGGCTGATCATGATCGCCCCGGTCTCGGTCTGCCACCAGGTGTCGACCACCGGCGCACTATCGGCACCGATGTTCTTGCGGTACCACAGCCAGGCCTCGGGATTGATCGGCTCGCCGACGCTGCCGAGGATCCGGATGCTCGATAGGTCGAACTGTGCCGGGATGTCCGCCCCCCACTTCATGAAGGTCCGGATCGCTGTCGGCGCGGTGTAGAGGATGGACACCTTGTACTTCTCGATGATCTCCCACCAGCGGCCGCGGTGCGGGGTGTCCGGTGTCCCCTCGTAGAGAACCTGGGTGGCGCCCAGGGACAGCGGGCCGTAGACGATGTAGGAGTGCCCGGTCACCCAGCCGACGTCGGCGGTGCACCAGTAGACGTCGGACTCGGGGTGGAGGTCGTGGACGACCGAGTTGGTGTAGGCGCACTGGGTGAGATAGCCACCGCTGGTGTGGAAGATCCCCTTGGGCTTCCCCGTCGTCCCCGAGGTGTAGAGGATGAACAGGGTGTGCTCGCTGTCGTGCGGCTGCCATTGGTGCGTCTCGCTCTGGCGAGGGATGAGGTCGTCCCACCAGATGTCCCGCCCCTGCACCCAGTCGACCTCGATGCCGGTGCGCTTGACGACCAGGACCTTCTCGACGGTGTTGTCGTCATGCTCTAGTGCCTCGTCGACGGCTGCCTTGAGCGGGGCGGGCTTCCCGCGGCGCCACTGCCCGTCGGTGGTCACCGCGATCTTCGCCTTGGCGTCGTTGATCCGGGTATGCAGGGCTTCGGCGGAGAAGCCGCCGAAGACAAGGGAGTGTGGGGCGCCGATCCGGGCGCAGGCGAGCATCGTGAAGATCGTCTCGGGGATCATCGGCATGTAGATCATCACCGTGTCGCCCTTGCCGACGCCCAGTTCGCTCAGGCCGTTGGCCACCTTGCACACTTCGCGCTGCAGGTCGGCATAGGTGATCGTCGCGGTGTCACCCTGGTCGCCTTCGAAGTGGATCGCGACTCGGTCACCGAGGCCGTTCTCGACATGCCGGTCGACGCAGTTGTAGGCCACGTTGAGCTCGCCACCGACGAACCACTTCGCGAACGGTGCGTCGGTCCAGTCCAACGTGGTGTGGAAGTCCTTGGCCCAGGTGACATAGCGCCGGCCCTGCTCTGCCCAGAAGCCCTCGTGGTCGGCGGCGGCCGCGGCATACAGGTCCTCGGTGCCGTTGGCGTCGGCGGCCAGGGCGGGATCGGGGGCCAGGGTCGTGCGGTCCAGGTGGCTGCTCAGGCTGTCGTCGGACACGGGGGACTCCTTCGAGACGGGGGTACGGGCTCCAGCCAACTCCTCACCTTCGCCCTGGGCAAGGAGGTGTCCGGGGTATGCCGCGAGCGTGTCCCCTGGTGCGCCGAGCGGCCTGATCTGCGAGGTTGAACGGGCGAGCCGTCGCCGGGGCTGTCCCCTGGAGACAGTAGCGTGAGGCGCCATGAGACCTCGGCGCACCGCGTTCGTCCTCGGCGGCGGGGGTGTGCTCGGTGCCGTCGAGGTCGGGATGCTCCGCGCGTTGCTCGAAGCCGAGATCGTCCCCGATGTCATCGTCGGCACCTCCATCGGAGCGCTCAACGGTGCCCTCGTCGCCACCGACCCCTCGCTGGCGGTGATCGACCGGCTCGAGGAGCTGTGGCGCACGGTGGCCGGATCCGGCACGGTCTATGGCGACGGACCGATGGCCCAGATGACCCGGGCCTGGCGCTCACGCACCCACCTGTATTCCGCCGCCCCGCTTCAGGAGCGGCTCGAGCAGGAACTGGGCGGGGTCCGATTCGAGGAGCTCGCCGTTGAGTTCCAGTGCTGCGCCGCGAGCATCGAACGGGCCGCCGAGCACTGGTTTGGCACCGGACCGGTGGCGCCGGCAGTGATGGCGTCAGCAGCGGTGCCCGGCTTCTTCCCACCCGCCGAGATCGACGGGGAGCACTTCCTCGACGGCGGCATCGTCAACTCGGTGCCCGTCGGGAGGGCCGTCGAACTCGGCGGCGAGGACCTCTACGTCCTCCAGGTCGGTCGGGTCGACCGGCCGCTCACCACGCCGAGTAACCCGATCGAGGTTGCCCGGGTCTCGTTCGAGATCGCCCGGAGGCACCGGTTCCACCGGGAGATGGACAAGCTGCCCGACGGGGTCCGTGCCTGGGTGCTGCCGACCGGGTCCGGGTCGGCCAAGGACGACTCCTTTAGCGCGTTTCGCAGCTTCGGTGCGGTTGACGAGCGCATTGAGAAGTCGTATGCCGCGAGCCGGACATTCCTTGCTACCCGGGAGGCGTCATGAGTGCTGAGCAGATCCGAAAGTATGCCGCGTGGCTGGGTTGGCGGGCCTACGCCATCGTGGGTGGGGTACTGGTCGTCGCCCTCACCGTCCTGATCCTCACCTCGGTGCCGCTGTGGCTCCTCGGTGCCGCGATCCTCTCCGCCTGGGTGCCCGGTCACTGGCGCCCGCTGCGGCTCTTGCTCATGCTCCTGGTCTGGCTGGTCCTGGAGAGCGCAGTCCTGATCGCCCTGTTCGTGCTGTGGATCGCCTCCGGGTTCGGCTGGGCCACCCGCCGTCCGTTCTTCCAGCATGCGCACTACGCCCTGATGGGCTGGTTCCTGGGCACGTTGTTCCGGATCGGGTTGGGAGTGCTGCGGGTCCAGCTCGTCACCGTCGGGCCCACCCCGGACACCTATCCGGGCACCCCGCTGCTCGTCTTCAGCCGACATGCGGGACCGGGAGACTCCTTCACCATCGTCAACGCTCTGCTCAACGACTACCACCGTGCGCCGCGGATCGTCCTGAAGAACACTCTCGCCTGGGAGCCTGCCATCGGGATGTTCATGCACCGACTACCCAACCGCTTCGTGCGCCCCAACCCCAAGCCCGGTGAGGACCTGCGCAGCCAGATCGAGGACCTGGCCTCGGGCCTGGACGGGACCAGCGCCTTGCTGATCTTCCCCGAGGGGGGCAACTACTCGGCAGCGCGGCGGGACAAAGCGATCGACCGGCTGCGGACCCTGGGCCTGGAGAAGATGGCCGCGCGGGCGGAGACCTGGGGCAACGTCCTGGCGCCTCGACCCGGAGGAGTCGTCGCCGCCCTGGAGGGCGCTCCGGACGCCGACGTGTTGCTGTGCGCCCACACCGGGCTGGACCACCTCTTCACCGTGTTGGACATCTGGCGCGAACTCCCGATGGACAAGCAGCTCACCCTGGCATGGTGGCGGGTGCCGCGCTCGGAGATCCCTGACGGGGCCGACGCGATCGCCGACTGGCTCTATGAGCAATGGGCGATGATCGACACCTGGGTGGAGCAGAACCGCCCGGCGCACGTGCCCCCCAAGAAGCGCCGACGCCAGATCGTGGAGGATGCCCCCACGGCGTGAGCTGGGCAGAAAGTCCAGTGTTCTGGACCACCTGAGCGGCGAAAGCTGGGCGCCCTGACCAGGGTGTTGGGCCTCTGTTCCACCCAGAGCCGGTATGTGTTTCGCTCGATGGATACCCGGGCCGCCGTGGAGACCAGCGCAGGGCGGCATTCGGCGGTGAGTATCCAGCAGTGAGGCATCCAGCAGTGAGGCAGGTGGGCGCGATGTTCCAGGAAGGCCAGCTCTATTCGGCGGTCACCCGCGACGACGGCATCGTCTCGGTGCACCTGGCCGACAACCATCCTGGCCGGGACGACCCGGCATACCGGGCTCGGCGTGCAGAGATCGCAGCGGCGGCCCTGGACTGGGACCGGAAGGGCGGGGCTCCGCTGCCGGTGATCGACTACACCCGCACCGAACACGACATCTGGGCGCTGGCCAGTGCCCAGCTCACCCCCAAGCACCAGAAATATGCGCACTCCGAGGTGCTCGCCGCCAAGGCGGCCCTGGGCCTGCCGACCGAGCAGGTGCCCACGCTCGATGCGGTCACCGCCCTGCTCGCTCCGCTGACCGGGTGGCGATACGTCGCTGCGCCCGGCCTGGTGCCGCTGCGCGAGTTCTACGCCGACCTCGGGCAGCGGGTCTTCAACTCCACTCAGTACCTGCGGCACGCCAGCCAGCCGCTCTACACCCCCGAACCGGACATCATCCACGAGGTCATCGGCCACGCCACCCAGCTCGCCAGCCCGCGGTTCGCCGCTCTGACGCAGGCCGCGGGCGCCGCAGCGGCCCGGCTGGAGAGTGACGAGGCGCTGAAGTTCGTCGCCGACGTCTTCTGGTTCACCCTGGAGTTCGGGGTTGTCCGTGAGCACGGGGAGGTCAAGGCCTACGGGGCCGGGATCCTGTCCAGCTACGGGGAGATGGACGAGTTCGCCCACATGGAGCACCGCCGGCTCGACCTCGCCGAGATGGGCACGATGACCTACGACATCACGGCCTATCAGCCGGTGCTCTTCTGCGCCGACAGCCTCGACGAGCTCGACGACGTTGTCGGGGTCTTCTTCGCGAGCGTCGACGACGACCTCACTCAACAGCTGCGCACCCGCGCTGGGATGTCCTGAAGCACAGGTGACGTGCAGGCCCCGGGGAGGGGGTTGACAGGTTACTCAGGGTCGGTGGTCAACGACTGCTCCTAGCGTCGGGAGTCGTGAGCGCAGTGACCGCCCCGATGGTCGACGAGCCGCCCGAGCCCGCCAGGTCCCATCGCCTTCCCCACCCCAGCCGGCGAGGGCTGACCGTCCTCGCCGTCGTCCTCGCAGCAGTCCTCGTCGCCACCGGCGCCTGGTTCTGGTTCGGGGGCGGATCAACGGCCGCGACCAGCGCCCCTCGCACCGTGACGGTCACGCACGGCACTGTCGAGCAGAGCGTGTCTGCCACCGGCACGATTGCACCGGCGGTCGAGAGCGATCTCAGCTTCCAGGCGAGCGGCACCGTGACGAGCGTCCCGGTCACTGTAGGGCAGAAGGTGGCCGCAGGGCAGACTCTGGCTACCATCGACCCGTCCGCGCTGCAGGAGCAGGTGACCCTCGCGCAGGCATCCGTCACCGCTGCCCAGAGCGCCGTGAGTGCGGCCTCGACCTCGGCGTCGAGCGCCTCCGCCCAGGCACAACTCGCTTCGGCGCAGGGCAAGCTCGCCAGTGCCCAGCAGGCGCTCGCGGCGGCGACGCTGACCTCGCCGATTGCCGGCACCGTCGCTGCAGTCAGCGTGCAGGTCGGTAGCCAGGTCGGTTCCAGCGCAGCGGCGTCCTCGGCGAGCAGCACCATCTCCGGCACGGGCGGCGGCTCTTCTGGTGCTGCGGGCTCCTCCGGTGCGCGCTCCTCCGGCGCTTCGGGGTCGAGCGCAGGTGCCGCGTCCACGTCCAGCACCAGCGCAGCCGTTGTGGTCATCGACACCTCGTCTTGGGTCGTCGATGCCCTCGTCGCGAGCTCGGACCTTGGCTCGCTCAAGTCGGGGATGCAGGCGCAGGTCACCCCGAACGGGTCCCGCAGCCCGCTCTTCGGGACGGTGCAGTCCATCGGTCTGATCGCGACCTCGAGTGCGAGCGGGACCAGTGAGTTTCCGGTGACCATCGCCCTCACCGGTGCACAGACCGGCCTGTATGCCGGCACGGCGGCGAGTGTGCAGATCATCACCGAGCAGCTCGACAACATCCTCACCGTCCCGACCATGGCCATCTCGACCAACGGCACCCGCTCGACGGTGACCGTGCAGCAGGGCGACGGCAGTGACAAGACCGTCGCCGTCACCGTCGGCCGGCTCTTCGGCGGCCAGACCGAGATCACCAAGGGCCTGGCGGACGGGGACAAGGTCGTCCTGCCGTCCTTCGCTCGGTCCAGTACGGGCTCCTCCGCGCCCGGGCAGGGCAGCCTCTTCGGCGGCCCCGGCGGACGGGGGAGCTTCGGTGGCGGGAACCGCTCCGGCGGTGGCGCAGGTGGTGGGCAGGGCTCCGGTGGGCAGGGCTCTGGTGGGCAGGGCTCTGGGCAGGGCTCTGGTTCCGGATCTGGCGGGCAAGGGGTTGCGCGATGACGACGAGTGAGTCCGGGGAGTCGGCGGACATGGTCCTCGATCCGGTGCCGGGGCCGGTGGCTGTCGACGATGCGGCTGTGCAGGCGGCCGTCCTCGACCTGGCCGGAGTCGGCAAGACCTATCGTTCGGGCAGTTTGCAGGTGGAGGCGCTCACCGACGTCGACCTGACCGTCACCGAAGGCGACTACTTGGCGATCATGGGCCCTTCCGGGTCGGGGAAGTCGACCCTCATGCACATCCTCGGGTGCCTCGACGTGCCGACCGCTGGCAGCTACCGGCTCGCCGGACGGGACGTGGGCTCCATGGGCGAGGCCGAACTGGCGCACGTGCGCAACGCGGAGATCGGGTTCGTCTTCCAACAGTTCAACCTGTTGCCGTCGATGTCCGCCTGGCGCAACGTCGAGCTGCCCTTGGTGTATGCCGGGATCGGGGCCGCTCAGCGCCGGGCTCGGGCCCTGGCTGCCCTCGAGCGGGTCGGGCTCGCTGACCGCGTCGAGCACCGCCCCAACGAATTGAGCGGCGGTCAGCAGCAACGGGTGGCGGTGGCCCGGGCCCTGGTCACCGACCCGAGCCTGCTGTTGGCCGACGAGCCGACCGGAAACCTCGACTCGACCTCGACTGCCGACATCCTGGACCTCTTCGACGAGTTGCACACTCAAGGCCGGACCCTGGTGCTGATCACCCACGAGGCCGATGTCGCGGCCCGAGCGGCGCGAGTGGCGCATATCCTCGACGGCCGGCTCAGCCAGGCCGGAGCGGCCGCGGTGGGGGCAGCACGATGACCTGGGCGGAGACCACTCGCACCGCCTTCGACGCGATCCGCACCCGCCGGCTGCGTTCCGGCCTGACCGTGCTCGGCATCCTCATCGGCATCGCCGCGGTCATGCTCACTGTCGGCCTCGGCCAGGGTGCCCAGCAACAAGTGGCTGCCTCGATCGCCAAGCTCGGCTCAAACCTGCTGGTCGTCACCCCTGGGAGTACGACCGGCTTCGGTGGGTTGCGCGGCGGGCGGGGCAGTGCCACAACCCTGACCACTGCCGACGCGCTGACCCTGTCGAGTCCGACCGTCGCCCCGGATATCGAGGCGGTGGCGCCGGCGTCGACCTCCTCACAGTCCCTGGTCGCGAACGGGTCGAACTGGACGAGCAGTGTCGTGGGAACCACGCCGCAGTGGCTGTCCGTGCGGGCCCGTTCGATCGACTCCGGGCGGTTCTTCACCGCTGCCGAGGTGACCAGCGCCGCCCCGGTCGCCGTCATCGGCTCGACCACGTCCGGTGAGCTCTTCGGGCCGCGCAATCCGGTGGGGCAAATCGTCACCGTCGGAGGCACGCCGTTGACCATCGTCGGACTGCTCAACACCGAGGGCTCGACGATCGGCGGCGACCAGGACGACCAGCTTGTGATCCCCATGACGACCTTCGCAGACGACTTCGGCTCCGGGACCGGTGCCACGGTCTCGACGATCTATGTCGAGGCCAGGAGCGCCGACGACCTCTCCGCGGCATACCAGGAGACGACCAACGCCCTGCTCACCGCGCACGGAGTCACCGCGAACTCCGCCGACTTCACTGTGAGCAGCCAGGCCTCGCTGGTCCAGACTGCGACCAGCACCGCACACATCCTCACCGTGCTCCTCGGCGGGATCGCGGCGATCTCGCTGCTCGTCGGCGGCATCGGCGTCATGAACATCATGCTCGTCTCGGTGACCGAGCGGATCCGCGAGATCGGCCTACGCAAGGCCCTCGGCGCCACGCCCGGCGTTATTCGGCGGCAATTCCTCGTCGAGGCCTCCATGCTCGGGCTGGTCGGGGGCGTCCTGGGCATCGTGCTCGGAGTCCTCGGTGCTGTCCTCCTGCCCAGCGCGCTCGGCCAGCCCGTGGCCGTCTCGCTGACCGCGGCCCTGGCGGCCTTGCTGGTCGCCCTGGTCATCGGTGTCGTCGCAGGGGTGTATCCCGCCACCCGCGCCGCCCGCCTCGCCCCCATCGACGCCCTTCGCAGTGAGTGAGAACCCCAGTGACAACCACCAACAAGACCACGAGTGAGTGAGAGAACCATGAAGACCCCCCGCACCGTCGTCCTCACCCTGGGTGCCGGACTGGCCCTGACCCTGGCACTGTCGGCGTGTGGCTCGTCCGCGGGCACCGGTGCTTCGAGCAGCGGCAGCAGCCCCTCGCCGACGGCCAGCGCGTCCGGCAGCGGCGGCGGGAACGGCAGTGCTGGACAACGGTTCTCCGGCGCCTCCGGCCTGGTCGCCCAGGTGAGCGGATCGACCGCCCAGGTCCAGAGTGCCTCGTCCCAGACTGCCGTGAGTTGGACCGCCTCGACGACCTTCACCAAGCAGGTTGCCGCCACCTCGTCGGCCCTGGCCGTCGGCGAGTGCGTGACGGCCAGGCCCGCAACCCAGGCCACCTCGAGGTCGGGGAGCAGTTCACCTGGCACGGCGCCGACGACGATCAGCGCCGCCACGGTCCAGTTGTCCCAGCCGGTCGACGGTCAGTGCGTCGGCCAGGGTGGGCTCGGCGGGAACCGAGGTGCCGGCGCAGGCTCCGCTGGCTCGGGGAGCGCCCAGCCTTCGCCCTCGCGCAGCACCGGCCAGGGCGGCGCGATGAACCGACGAGGCGGCTTCGGTGCCTTCGGAACCATTGCGACCGTCGGGTCGGGCTCGTTCACCGTCAGTTCGCCGGCAACTGGGAGCCAGTCCGCACGGACCACAACCGTCGACTACGGCGCCTCGACGACCTTCACCACCCAGGCCAGTGCGGGCGCCGGCGACGTCCAGGTCGGCGAGTGCCTGAGCGCCGTCGGGCCCCACGACACCACCGGCGCGGTGACCGCGACCTCCATCCGGCTCGCACCCGCCGTGAACGGCCAGTGCGCCAACGGCTTTGGCCGGCGGCCGGGCACCGGATCATCGTCGGGGGCCTCGACAGGAACGGGCAATGCCTGAGCGAGCCCGCCGCCGTCTCGTCGTCGTCGGCGCCGCTCTCCTCGCCGTCGCAGTCGGCGGGTCGGTGGCGTATGCCGCAACCGGCTCGTCGTCGGCGGGTTCGGCCCACGACTACCGAACCGTCGCGGTGAGTACCGGAAACGTCGCCCAGACCCTGTCCTTGCCCGGCACTGTGCAGCGCGTGGACCAGGTGAGCGCGACCTTCCCGACCAGTGCCGACGTCTCGAGCATCGCGGTGTCCGTGGGTCAGCATGTTGCTGCCGGGCAGGTGCTGGCGACCGAGGACACAACAGCGCTGCAGTCAGCGCTGCTCACTGCGCAGGCCCAGCTGGCCGCGGACCAGGCGACCGCCGCCCAGGACAGCGCGCCGGCCGCCACGGTCGCCGCGGGGAGCGCAGGCGGTGGTGGCGGCGGGACGGGCACGTCGTCCTCCCGCGCCGCCGGTTCCACCGCTTCGGGTGGTTCCACTGGTGCGGGTAGTTCCCCTGGTTCGGGCGGTTCCGGCTCGTCGACGTCGGCCACATCCGCCGAGAAGTCGTTGAGCACGGCCAAGTCGCTGCTGGAGACAGAGCAGGAGGCCTGCGCCCCCATCCTGGCTCTGGGCGGCGCCCAGGCACCCAGCAAAGGCGTGGCCGCCCGGCCCGCGGCGAACGACATACCCGCTCCGGTGGCCAGTCCGAGCCCCACCCCCACGGCCAGCCCCAATCCCACGCCGACCGCCAGTCCCACGCGCACTGCTAGCCCAACGCGCACTGCAAGCCCCACGCCGACGACCAGCCCGAGCCCGACAGCCAGCCCGAGCCCGACGACAACTCCCGCGCCGACGTCCTCGCCCAGCCCTACCCATACGCCGACGCCGGCCGGGCCGACCCCCACGGTCCCAACCCCGGGTCAGCTCTCGGCATGCGTTGACTCCATCTCGGCGATCCTGAACGCCGAGAACGACTCGATGGACGCGCTGACTCAGCTGGCTGCTCAGCTCGAGTCATCCTCGGTGACCCTGAAGGCACCGACGGGTGGGACTGCCGCCGCCACCCCCGCCCCCAGCGCGACTGGCCGATCCTCCCAAGGCAGTTCAGCAAGTGGCTCAGGAGGCGGCCAAGGCGGAGTGAGCTCGGTGGTGCGAGCTGCCCAGGACACCCTCGCTGTCCTCACCGACCAGGCTGCCGTGACTCAGGCGCAAGCTGACCTGACCGCGGCGACCCTCACTGCACCCATTGCCGGAACCGTGGGTCAGATCACTCTGGTCGAAGGCCAGCGGTCCGGGTCCGACTCAGTGGTCATCATCGGCGCCGGGGCAGCCCAAGTGAGCTTCTCGGTGCCGCTGGTCGACATGGCGCTCGTCCACGCCGGCCTGGTGGCGTCGGTGGTCCCCGCTGGTTCCGTGACGAACGTTCCGGGCAGTGTGCAGTCGGTCAACTTGCTGCCCGCCTCGCTCACCTCCTCCACGCCCAGCTACCCGGCCACCGTGCTCGTCCCAGATGCGCCCCAGTCGGTGGCCACCGGATCGACCGCGATGGTCGACATCACAGTCGCCAGCGCCGCGAACACGCTGCGGGTCCCGGTCTCGGCGCTCGCTGGACTCTCCAGTGGGACGAGCACCGTGGATGTGGTCTCCGGGACCAATGCGACGAGCACCGCGGTGACCGTGGGGGCGGTCGGCGGTGGCTGGGCCCAGATCGTCAAAGGGCTGAACAGTGGCGAGCGGGTCGCCGTCGCCGATGCAGCGCAACCACTGCCCACCAACCAGACTCAGCTCGGTCGCGGTTTCGGTGGCGGCGGCACAGCCGGCGGCACTGGTGGTCGCGGCACTGGTGGCAGCGGCGGTCGCACCGGCTCCGGGGGCTGAGCGGCATACCGGAACCGCCAAGGCCCCCGCCCGCGGGTGCGGACGGGGGCCTTTGTCGAACTTTCGGCCAATAGGCCGATTGTCCGACGTGGAGGTGGGGGACCGGTCAGTGGGTGAGGGACTTGGCGACTCCGTGACCGGTGAGGGAGCGGACCTCCATCTCGGCATACTTCTGCGCGTTGTGCTCCTTGCTCAGCCGCGAACCGAGCCAGCCGAGGAAGAACCCGAGCGGGATCGAGACCAGGCCGGGGTTGTCCAGGGGGAACCAGTGGAAGTCGATCGTCGCGTCGGTGATCATCGACGGGGACAGGCCGGTCTTGGGATCTGCGGGCTTGCCGGAGACCACCGGGCTGAAGATGATCAGGCCGATTGAGCTGATCAGCCCGCCATAGATCGACCACAAGGCACCGCGGGTGTTGAATCCCTTCCAGAACAGCGAGTAGAGGATCGTCGGCAGGTTCGCCGAGGCCGCGACGGCGAAGGCGAGCGCCACCAGGAAGGCGATGTTCTGACTCTTGGCGAGCATGCCGCCGAGGATCGCGACCACACCGATGGCCACCGAGGAGATCCGGGCCACCTTGACCTCCTGGTCCTGGGTGGACCGGCCCCGCTTGAAAACCTCCTTGTAGAGGTCGTGGGCGAAGGTGGCCGACGCGGTGACGGTCAGTCCCGCGACGACCGCGAGGATCGTGGCGAAGGCGATGCCGGAGACGATGCCCAGCATCCACGATCCGCCGAGGGCGTAGGCGAGCAGCGGAGCGGCGGCGTTGGCCTTGCCCGGTGCCGCGTTGATCTTGTCCGGCCCGACGAGCGCCCCGGCACCGAAGCCGATGATGAGGGTGAGCAGGTAGAAGCCACCGATAAGCCAGATCGCCCACTCCACGGACTTGCGGGCCTGACGGCTGGTGGGCACGGTGTAGAAGCGCTGCAGCACGTGCGGCAGCCCTGCGGTGCCCAGGACGAGGGCCAGGGAGAGGGACAGGAAGTCGATCTTGGCCTTGGTCGTCACGCCGTACTTCGTGCCGTAGTGCAGCAGGTTCTCGGCGCCGGCGGCGGTCTTGGGGTTGGCGGAGGCCTTGGCGGTGTCGATAGCCCCGGCGAAGACGTTGGACGGGCTCATCCCGAACTTGGCGAGCACCCACAGGGTCATCACGGCGGCCGCAGAGATGAGCAGGATTGCCTTGATGATCTGCACCCACGTGGTGCCCTTCATGCCACCGATGAGGACGTAGGACACCATGACCGCACCGACGATGGCGATGACGACGTCCTGGGCGAGGTCGCCGGAGATGCCCAGGAGGATCGAGACGAGACTGCCGGCCCCGGCCATCTGGGCGAGCAGATAGAACAACGACACGCAGAGCACGGAGACCGAGGTGGCGATGCGGATCGGGCGCTGGCGCAGCCGGTAGGCCAGGACGTCGGCCATGGTCATCCGGCCGGTGTTGCGCATGAGCTCGGCGACCAGGAGCAGGGCGACGAGCCAGGCGACGAGGAACCCGATGGAATAGAGGAATCCGTCCATGCCCTGCAGCGCGATGGCGCCGGCGATGCCGAGGAAGGATGCAGCAGACAGGTAGTCGCCGGCGATGGCGATGCCGTTCTGCC
>JBDIAO010000056.1:0-18662 GCA_039812375.1 Phycicoccus sp.
GTGTTCAGCACCCGATGTCGGCCAGGACCGCGCCGGTAACCTTGATCAGATCGGCTGGGGCGAGACCCAGGTCGAGCCCGCGCCGTCCTCCGGAAACATAGACGACCTCGAAGAGTTCGGCCGAGATGTCGACGACGGTGCTGAGCGCTCGTTTCTGCCCGATGGGGGAGATTCCCCCGACGACATAGCCGGTGACTCGCTGCGCCAGCGCCGGATCAGCCATGGACACTCGCTTGACACCCAGGGCCGCCGCCATCGCCTTGAGATCGAGCGCCCCGCTGACCGGAACCACCCCGACCGCGAGGCCACCGGTGCCCCCAACAGCGGTGTCGACGAGGAGGGTCTTGAAGACCTGCTCCGGGGGCAGCCCGAGAGCTCGTACTGCCTCCAGGCCGAAGCCGCGAGCCGACGCGTCGTGCTCGTAGCTGTGTCGGCTGAACGCGACTCCAGCCGCGGTGAGAGCCACGATGGCTGGGGTCGCAGCAGACTCGGAGCGTGGCATACCTGCACGGTATGCCGTCCTCGGCCTCGAGTCGTGAGCCCACCCAAGGGTGGGATCCGACGCTGACTTCGAGAGACTGCCGGTGGCCATGGCGCGGCTAGCCATGAGCACCGGTGGCAATAGATTGGCGTTCATGACCTCCAGCCTCTACATCAGCGCCGCCGATGCCCGCTCCGGCAAGTCCGCGGTGGCCCTTGGCCTGCTTCACCAGCTGACTCGCCGGGCCGGTCGCGTCGGAGTGTTCCGACCTATCGTGCGGGATCGGGACGATGAGCTCGTCGAGCTGCTGCTGCGCCAGCTCGATCTGCTCGCCCGGGGCCAGTCGTCACAGGAGCCCAGTGGTGCGACCGGGGTGACATACGCGGCCCACAACGCCGATCCAGTGGCGGCGATGAACACCATCCTCGAGGCCTTCCATGAGGTTGCCTCGACCCACGACACCGTCCTGGTCGTCGGGTCCGACTTCGCCGACGTCACCGCGACGAGCGAGTTCGCGACGAACGCCCGGATCGCGGCCAACCTCGGCGCCCCGATGGTCATCGTGGTTCCGGGGGAGGGCCGGGACACCGACGAGCTGACCCTGGCCACCCGGTTGGCGATCCGGGCCGCGAACGCCGAGCACGCGACCGTCGCCGGAGTCGTCGCCAACCAGGTCGACGCCGACCACATGGCCTCGGTCGAGCGGGCCTTCGCGGAGCACCCGATCGGCGTGCCGGCCGCAGTCGTGCCCGAGGTCCCGCTGCTGCGGGCTCCGACGATGCAAGACCTGCTCGAGGCGACCAACGGCCGGCTCATCCACGGCGATGCCACACTCCTGGACCGTGAGTGCCTCGGCCTCATCGTCGCCGCGATGACCATGCCGCATGTCCTGGACCGGCTCGTCGACGGCGGGGTCGTCGTCACCCCCGGCGACCGTGAAGAGATAGTCCTGAGCTGCCTGCTGGCCCACCGCTCGAAGACCTTCCCCGCACTGACCGGACTGGTGCTCAACGGGGGCTTCACCCCGTCACCGCAGGTCGACCGGCTCATCGACGGCGTCGACGTGACCTTGCCGATCGTCGCGGTCGAGGCGGACACGATGACCACCGCCCGAACCCTGGACACCATCGCCGGCAGGATCACGGCGACCTCGCACCGCAAGATCGAGGCTGCGGTGGCAGTGGTCGAACGAGCCGTGGACGTCGACCCGTTCCTCGCCTTGACCCGGCGCGCCAGTCACGAGCGCATCGTGACGCCACTGATGTTCGAACACGACCTGGCTGATGCCGCCCGGCGCGCCGATGCGCACATCGTCCTCCCCGAGGGTGCCGAGCCCCGAATCGTCGAGGCTGCCGCAACCTGCCTGCGCCGAGGAGTCGCCCGACTGACCCTCCTGGGCGATCCCGACGACATCACGGCCATCGCCCGGCAACAGGGCGTCGACCTGACGGGCGCCGCAGTCATCGATCCTGCGAACAGCCCGTGGCGCGAGTCTTTCGCCCAGACCTACGCGACGATCCGGGCGCACAAGGGGATGAACCTTGAGGCAGCACTCGACGTCGTCGTCGACCCGTCCTACTTCGGCACCCTCATGGTGCACGCCGGGTGGGCTGACGGGATGGTCTCGGGATCGGCGACCACGACCGCGGCGACGGTGCGGCCGGCCCTAGAGATCGTGCGCACCGCCCCGGGGGTGTCTATCGTCTCGAGCGTGTTCTTCATGTGCCTGGCCGACCGGGTCCTCGTCTACGGCGACTGCGCGATCAATCCAAGCCCCAGTGCGGAGCAACTCGCCGACATCGCGATCTCCTCCGCGCACACCGCCGCCCAGTTCGGGATCGAGCCCCGGGTCGCGATGCTCAGCTACTCCACCGGCGCCTCGGGCAGTGGTGCCGACGTCGAGAAGGTCCGGACCGCCACCGCCATCGTCCGCGAGCGTGCGCCAGAGCTGCTCGTGGAGGGCCCGATTCAGTACGACGCTGCCGTCGACCCGAGCGTCGCGGCGACCAAAGCGAAGGGCAGCGCGGTCGCCGGCCGAGCCACGGTCCTGGTCTTCCCCGACCTCAACACCGGGAACAACACCTACAAGGCGGTCCAGCGCAGCGCATCCGCAGTAGCCATCGGACCGGTTCTGCAGGGGCTAGCCCGACCGGTCAACGACCTCTCCCGGGGGGCTCTGGTCCGGGACATCGTCAACACCATCGCGATCACCGCGATCCAGGCCGGCACCCGATGACCGCACCGGTGCCGCCCTCGCCCGACCAGCCGTCTCTGGTCTTGGTCATCAACGCCGGGTCCTCGTCACTGAAGTACCAGCTCCTTGACCCTGGCTCCGGGCACCTGCACGCCAAAGGGATCGTCGAACGGATCGGAGAGCCTGACAGCGGCTGTCCTGACCACACCGCGGCGCTGCGGCTCGCGCTGGAGGCGATGACCCACGAGGTGGGCCAGCTCGACGCCACCTTGCTGCTCGCCGTCGGTCACCGAGTCGTCCACGGCGGGGCCCGTTTCTCCGGGCCCACGCTCATCGACGATCAGGTCCGGAGCACCATCGCCGACCTCGCCCCGCTCGCGCCGCTGCACAACCCGGCCAACCTGCAGGGTATCGAGGCGACAAGCACACTCTTCCCCGACGTCCCCCAGGTTGCGGTCTTCGACACCGCGTTCCATGCGACGATCCCCGCGGCCGCGCACACGTATGCCGTCCCCGCCGCCTGGCGAACCACCCACCGGGTGCGCCGCTACGGGTTCCACGGCACATCGTTCTCCTACGTCACTCGGCGTGCCGCTGCCCTTCTCGGCAGGGACCTGGCGGAAACAAACCTCGTCGTCCTGCACCTGGGAAACGGGTGCAGCGCCTGCGCTGTCCAGGGCGGGCACAGCCTCGACACCTCGATGGGGCTCTCGCCCCTGGAGGGGTTGGTCATGGGCACCCGCTCCGGTGACGTCGACCCCTCCTTGGGCGCCTACCTGGCCCGGGTAGCCGGGCTCGACGAGGCGGCATACGACCGCAGCCTGAACCGGGACAGTGGGTTACTCGCACTGGCCGGGGTCTCGGACTTCCGCGCGGTCACGCAACGAGCCGCCCAGGGAGACGACGATGCCGGGCTCGCCCTCGACGTTGTCGTCCACCGCCTGGTCAAGTATGTCGGCGGGTATGCCGCCCTGCTCTCCCGGGTGGACGCGATCGTCCTCACCGGCGGGATCGGTGAGCACTCCGTCGTGCTCCGGGCGCGCCTGGCCGATCGGCTCGGCCTACTCGGCGTCGACCTCGACATCGAGGCCAACGAGACCGGGTCTGGCGAGCGGGCGGTGACCACCCCGGCCAGCCGGACCCCGATGCTCGTGGTGCCGACTAATGAGGAGCTCGAGATCGCCCGTGAGTGTCTCGACGTGCTCACCTCGTCCAGTGGGTCAATGTGACGGCCGGTGGGTCGATGTGACGCAGAGGACCCCCCGTCAAGCTGAGAGTCCTCTCACCGCTCGCGGAGTCGTCGTCGTGCGATCAGGAAGGTGACCTACCGTGGGCGGGTGCCCACCCCGCCGAGGTATGCCGTCACCCCCGTGCAGCCGAACACCGGCGCACCGCGCGTTCGTCGGCTCGTCGCGGTGGCCGGCGCCGTCCTCGGTGGCCTGTGTCTGTGGCTCGCCTTCCCCAACACCACCCTGTGGTGGCTTGCGCCGGTCGGTGTCGCCCTCATCGGCGGCGTCACCTTGCGGGCTGGCTTCCTCCGGGGCGGCGGCCTGGGGCTGCTCGCCGGGCTCGCGTTCTTCGTCCCGACGCTGTCGTGGTCGGGGGTCTATGTCGGGGCGCTTCCCTGGCTTGCGCTGGCGAGTTTGCAGGCCGCCTATCTGGCGGCGCAGTGCGCCCTGACCGGCTGGGCGGGGTCCCGACTGCTCCAGCGGGGCCGCTCGGTCACGGCATACGCCCTGGTCCCACTCGGCTGGGTGGCCCAGGAGCTCGCCCGGTCGACCACTCCGTGGGGGGGGTTCCCGTGGGCTCGGCTCGCCTTCAGCCAAGCTGACGGACCGTTGCTGCGCGTCGCCGCGCTACTCGGCGCGCCCGGAGTCACCGCCGTGGTCGCCCTCGTCGGGACCCTCCTACTGGTCGCGGCACAGCACCTGCGGGCGGCACCGCTCGCCGTGACCGTCGCGCTCACTGCGGTTGTGGCGGCCTTCGCGCTGGTCGCCGTGCCCGCCCTCGCACTGACCCCACCGACCGATGGTCGGACAGTGACGGTGGGGTTCGTCCAGGGGAACGTGCCGCATCCGGGACTGGACTTCAACGCCGAGCGTCGCGCCGTCCTGGACAACCACGTCCGGGGAACCCTCGCCCTGGTCAGCGGCGGCCTCCAGGATGCTTCTCTCGTGGTGTGGCCAGAGAACTCCTCGGACATCGATCCGTTCCGCAACTCGGACGCGGCAGCCCAGATCGACCGGGCGGTCGCCGCCACCGGCGTGCCCATCCTCGTCGGTGCCGTGCTCGCTGAGCCACCCGGCCACAACTCGAACGTGTCCCTGCTCTACCGGCCCGGGGGAGGGGCACCTGAGCGCTACACCAAGCTGCACCCGGTGCCCTTCGCCGAGTACATCCCCTACCGGTCGTTCTTTGCGGCGATCACGCCCACGGCGAACCTTGCCGGCAACTTCATCGCCGGGGACCACCTCGGGTCCTTCCGGATCGACGCCCCCGGGGGCGCGTACTGGGCGCTGCCGACGATCTGCTTCGAAGTCGCCTACGACTCTCTGGTGCGGGACACCGTGACCCAGCCCGGGCGCGAAGCCGGCCTGCTCGTCGTCCAGACGAACAACGCGACGTTTGGCTTCACCGCAGAGTCCGAGCAGCAGTTCGCGATCAGCAGGCTGCGCGCCGTCGAGCACGGCCGCTCCGTGCTGCATGTCTCGACCGTCGGGGTCTCCGGTCTGATCCAGCCGGACGGTTCGGTCGTGGCCAAGACCGGGCTCTTCACCGCCGACCAGAACCTGGTCCACCCGCTCATCCGCACCGCGGAGACGGTGAGCGATCGCCTGGGCCCGTGGCCGGAGTTGCTGGCTGCGGCGGCGTACCTCCTCCTCGTCCTCAGCGCAGCGCCGAGGGGGGGCGCCTTCAGGGAGCGGAACGTTAGGGTGGAGGCACCCGGATCCCCGACGCAGAAGGACCACATCGTTGTCTGACCATGCGGTCACCCGCGGACCCTTGACCCGCGGACCGTTAACCCGCGTCGCGGTCCTCATCCCTACCTACAACGAGCGCGACAACCTTCCACTGGTCGTTCGGCGACTGCGCGCGGCCGTCCCAAGGGTGGACGTCGTCATCCTCGACGACAACTCCCCGGACGGCACCGGTGCGATCGCCGATGCCCTCGCCGCGGACGACAACCAGGTTCACGTCATCCACCGGCCGGTCAAGGCCGGACTCGGGCGCGCCTACCTTGCCGGGTTCGACTGGGCGATCGAGCACGACTACGACGCGGTCGTCGAGATGGATGCCGATGGATCCCACCAGCCCGAGGAGCTCCACCGCCTGCTCGCGGCCGCTGAGGACGCCGACGTTGTCATCGGCTCGCGCTACGTCCGCGGCGGCTCGGTGGTCAACTGGCCCCTGCACCGCAAGGCACTGTCGGTGGGTGGAAATGTCTACATTCGGATGCTCTTGGGGATCCCGGTCAACGATTCCACCGCCGGGTACCGGGTGTACCGGACCAGCGCGTTGCGTGTCATGGGCCTCGGCGACGTCGCCTCGCAAGGCTATTGCTTCCAGGTGGACCTCACGTGGCGGGCCATCCGTAAGGATCTGGTCGTCGCCGAGGTGCCCATCGAGTTCGTCGAGCGCACCGCCGGGGACAGCAAGATGAGCCGCGACGTCGTCCGCGAGTCGCTGCGCCGAATCACCACTTGGGGAGTGGGCCACCGGGCGGGGCAGGTGCGAGCCCTCGCTGGCCGGGTAACCCACCGGGAGCCGAGGTGGCACCGGCTGTGAGGCCGGATGGATCCACTCCCTATGCCGTTCGCTCCCGGCGCGGCCCCGGGGCCGGACGGTGGTTCCTCTTCGTGCTCCTGCTGCTCCCGGTCGCCGAGCTCGCAGTCATCTTGTGGGTCGCTCGCCAGATCGGGGGATGGCCGACCGTCGGGCTGCTCGTCGCCGGGTCCGCACTCGGGCTCTGGCTCGTCACCCATGAGGGCCGTCGAGCCTGGGCGCTCCTGGGCGAGGAAGTGCGCACCGGCGAGGGGGCGCGCACCGGCGACGGGCCGACTGCGCGCCTCACCGACTCTCCGCTCGTTCTCGCCGGTGGTCTGCTCCTGCTCGTTCCCGGCTTTCTCACCGACATCCTCGGGCTGCTCTTCGTTCTGCCGCTGACCCGGTCTCTGGCACGGGCTCTCCTCTTCAGGGCCGCCGCCCGGGGACTGTTCGGAGTGCGCATCGTCGCCGCCGGCAGCGCCACCCAGTGGTCCACCACCGGCAGCGCCACCCAGTGGTCCACTACCGGGCCCGGCGACGGCGACGTCGCTGGTGAGAACCCACCGCGCAGTACGGCCAGCGGGATGGTCATCGAGGGCGAGGTCGTCGACCCCAGCCGGTCTGAGGACACCTGGCCCTCGGGTCCTGGTGAGGGTGAGGACAACGGGCCGTGAGGACATGGGCCCTTCAGGCCCGATCTGACGACCTCCTGAGCACCCCTGGACAGACGTATGCCGCGAGCTCGAGGCCCGCGGCATACGTCTGTCGTCTCGGGAGGTCTCAGGCAGTCTTCTTCTTGCCCGACTTGACCCCGCGGGATTCACGCAACAGGGTGAGCCGCTCCTCAAGCAGTTCCTCGAGTTCAGGAATGGAGCGGCGTTCGAGGAGCATGTCCCAGTGCGTGCGGACTGGCTTGACCGGTTTCGCCTCGTAGGCGGGCCCATCCTTGAGCTTCGCAGATGCGCCACAACGGCATTCCCATGTGGGCGGGATCTCTGCCTCGACCGAGAAGGGCAGTTCGATGACGTGTCCGTTCGGACACAGGTAGGTAGTGATCCGGCGCTCGCTGGGGACGACGTTCTCGTCGCTCTCCATGCTGAAGGCGCCCAGCCGGCTACCGCGCAGGCTGCGTTCTGCCATGGGTGTCTCCCAACACGTGTGTCTTGTCCCGGTGAGCAGGCGAACGCACCGGAATCACCCGCTCAACGCCAGGCAGGTGGGAATTGTTCCGGGCGCCCCGACTGTGCGGCTCCTGAGAACGTGATCGGGTCAGGTACGCGGCGGGTACCTGACACCTGGCGGAGGTGGCCCGGCGCTGCTGGCTCACCGTCTCAGACCACGGCGGGGAGCTCGTTGCCGGCATCCAGGATGCCTTGTCGGACATCGACCCTGCGCAGCAGCAGCCCTCCGAGGACGAAGAAGACGACGAGGGCCAGGATCGCCGGACGGTAGCTGTGGGTGAGCTGATGGACCAGCCCGAAAAGGAACGTGCCGAACCAGGACGTCCCACGCTCCATCGCCTGGTAGAGGCCGAAGAACTCGGCCTCCCGCGAGCGAGGGACCAGCTGGCTGAACAGGCTGCGGGAGAGTGCCTGGGACCCGCCAAGGACGACCCCGATGAGCACACCCAGGGCAACGAAGGGCAGGAACGCCTGCTCCGGGACGAAGAACGCCGCGACGACAATGAGCGCCCAGGCCACCAGGCTCCACAGGATGGTTCGCCATGCCCCATACCGGGTAGCAAGCCAGCCGAAGAAGAGAGCGCCACCGAACGCGACGAACTGGACGAGCAAGATGAGCGCGATGAGTTGCTCCTGGGCGAACTGCAGCTGTTCGGCGCCATAGATGCTCGAGGAGGAGATGACGGTCTGGATGCCGTCGTTGAAGAACAGGTAGGCGAGCAGGAAGGTCAGGGTCTGCGGGTACTTCTTCAGATCCCGGAAGGTGTGCTGCAGTTGGGCGATGCTCCCAGTGACCATGCCCTCTCGTGGCGCGTCGGTGAGGTGCTCGCCGGCACCGCGCAACCGCCAGAGACCGACCACCGGGATGATCGTGAACACCGCCCACCACACGCCGGCCGAGAGCATGCTCACCCGGACCGCCATCGCGGTGCCGACTCCGATGAGGTCGGGCTTGGAGACGATGACGAGGTTGATCGCGAGCAGGAGACCACCCCCGAGATAGCCCTGGGCCCAGCCTCTGGAGGACACGGTGTCGCGTTCGTCCGGGCTGGCGATCCGCACGAGAATCGCGTCGTAGACCACCAGTGAGGCACCCAGGCAGATCGTCGCGATAATCATCATCACTGAACCGAAGCGCCAGTTGGACCCGACGAGGAAGAACAGCAGGCAGGCCGCGACCGCACCGCTCCACGCAAAGAGGCCGAGGAGCCGGGCCGGCCGTCGGCTCCGGTCGGCGACCGCGCCCACGACGACGAGCAGGACAGCGGACAGGATGGTCGCGAAGGTCACCGTGTAGGAGGCGACCGAGCCTGGGTCGAGCGGCGCGGTGAGAACGAAGCCGAGCAGAGTGAGCCCGGTGGCAGGGACCAGCACTCTGGTCCCCAGCCCTGGAGGGCGTCGGGCCCGGGTGTCTGCCCGGAACTGCCCGACGGTGAGCACCGCCAGCACGAGGGTGGCCACCAGGGCCCCAATCCACACTCCGGAGGGCAGGCCGGCTGCCGCCGGGACGGCATACAGCGTCGCCTGACACACCTGATCCGCAGCGATACCGGGGCAGGCCGCTTCTTTGGCGATGGTCGTCAGATACGGCCCGAAGAGCACGGTGCCGACGGTGGTCACGAAGGCGGAGTTGGCCCAGTCGTACCAGTACCAGGGACGGTGGTAGCGCTTGGTGTCGGCCCAGCGCTCGTCCGCTGGTATCTGCGTCATGGCGGACAGCGTGGCACAGCCTGGACCGGCAGTGTGGCGCAGCGCTGGGGGAGCGGGGTAGAGGTCGCGCAGGCTGCCCTTCCCGACGCGCTCCTGGTCTCGAACAGGCTCAGGACGTGGTGACACCGGCCTGGATCAGGCCCGCCCCGACCGTGCGAGCGAGCGTGGCGTGCCCCTCGTCGTTGGGTGAGTAGCCGTCCTGTCCGAAGAGTTCACCGTGTCCTTTGAGCGGTTGTCCGGTGTCGATCCACGTCGCTCCAGCAGCCGTGGCTGCGTCTTTGATGGTTGTGCTGAGTTCGGCGAACCCTGGCTGCTCGGGGCGCATGTCCCACCACGGAGCGAGGACGACGACCGTCGCCTGGGGCAGGGCCTCACGCAGTGACGTCACGGTCCGGGTGACACTCTGACCCACGGTGCCGAGGTCCTGGCCGAGGTCGTTGCTTCCGCCGGCGATGATGACCAGGGCCGGGTTCGCCGGGACGACCTGGCCGACGACATCGGGGAAGGGCGGACAGGTGGCCAAGGTGCAGTCCCCTGAGCTGCCGCCGACGACGTAGCCGCTCTGCGGGTGCCCGACGTTGACCTCTCGCCACTGGTGGTCCACGGCCAGGACGGTTGTCCACCTCTTCGCCGGTGTGCTCGCGCCGTTGCCGGCGGTCAACGAGTCACCGATGAAGGCGACCGTCGAGCCAGGGCCGTGCGGTCCCGTAGGCGACGCGACGGGGGTCGCCGACGGTGACGAGGAGGGTGACGAGGAGGGTGCGGACGCGCTCGGCGACGAGGTGGATTCCGCGGTTGCTGATGGTGTGATCGGTGACGGCGCAGTCGCCGAGCCGGTGCTCGTACTGCGGAACAGCCAGGCACCGCCGACGAGGACGAGGGCCAAGGCGATGGCCATCCCGAGGTGCTGGATGCGTCGACTCATGCTGGCCACTCTCGCACCGTCTCGCCTGCCGTCGAACGAGCCGGCGGGGCGTGTCGCCCGTCGGTCGCGGCGACACCCCTGGCACCGTGCGTCACCGCCGTGCGAGGGGTGCCGCGGTGCGAGTCACTGCCGTGCGGGTTGCCGCCGTGACGCAATGGTCCTAACGCACTGGCCGTGACGCACTGGCCTGTCGTCAGTAAGTCCTCACATACTCAGGCGACCCAAACCCCCGGTGCGGCGATGGTTTGGGGGACGATAGTCCGGTGACAACTGCCCTGTTGGTGACCCATCTATGCGGCGTCGCCCTGCTGTTCGTCATGATCTCCATCGAGGTCGTCGCCCTCGTCGGGGCGCCCCGTGCCGTCGACGTGGCCCAGCTCAGGGCCGCTCTGTATGCCGCCCCGGCGACCGAGGTGTTGGCACCGGTGGCCACGGTTCTCATCGTCGTCAGCGGAGTCTCGATGGCGATGACCATCAGTGGCGTCGGCATCACCAAGGGCTGGGTCCTTGTCTCCTTGGTGGTCACGCTGATCTTGGCCTTGACGGGCACTCTGGTCCAGGGACGACACGTCAAGGCCATGCACGCATCAGCCCGCCGGCTGCCCGAGGGTCCCCTCCCGGAGTCCTTGGCGGCGATGACCCGGGACCGGCGCTGGCACCTCACCGCGTGGGGTTCGGTGGGGATGGCCTTCGCATTCCTCTTCATCATGGTCGCCGAACCTACGCTGGCGGGGGCCGTGGCCGGGTTGCTTGTCGGGATCCTGGTCGGCACGGGTGCGGGCTCGCTCATGCTGTCACGCGCCTCGGCCACCGCGGCTCCCTCCTCAGCCTGAGGCTCAGCGACTGAGGTGAGGCTCAGCGCTGGGCTGAAGGGGCTTGAGGCTCAGCGCTGGGCTGGGGGGACTTGAGGCTCAGGACCTGACCGGAAGCAGAGCAACTCCCGGAGCTCACCAGTTCCCGAAGATACGGTCGAACTCGGCCAGGCCGTAGGCGAGGTCCGACTGGCTGATGTCGAGCGCGGGACGGAACCGGATCGCACGCTCTCCGCTGGTCAGGACGAGGACGCGACCGTCCTCCCGCAGCCGGCGGACGACGAGGTCCCGAACCGCAGGGGAGGGCAGGTCGAAGGCGCACATCAGGCCGCGGCCTCGAGTGTTGGCAACCAGATGCGGATAGCGGGTCTGCAGTTGGTGCAGCTGCTCGAGGAACCATGCGCCGGTGCTCGCGGCCTGGGTGAATAGGTCCTGCTGCTCGATGATCTCCAGAAGCCGGCGGGACCGGACCATGTCGACAAGCCCACCGCCCCAGGTGGAGTTGATCCGGCTCGAGACGGTGAAGACGTTGTCAGGCACCTCATCGACTCGTCGGCCGGCCATGATTCCACCGACCTGGACCCGCTTGGCGAACGCGACGACGTCGGGCTCGAGGCCGAGTTGCTGGTAGGCCCAGGCAGTGCCGGTCATCCCCACCCCGGTCTGCACCTCATCGAGGATGAAGAGCGCGTCGTACTCATGGCACAGGCGCTGCATCGCCTGGAGAAACTCCGGGCGCATGTGGTTGTCGCCGCCTTCGCCCTGGATCGGCTCGGCGATGAAGCAGGCGATGTCGTGGGGGTGCGCCTCGAAGGCCGCACGAGCCTGGCTCAGCGCCTTCGCCTCTGCGGCCTCGACCTGCTCGAGGTGGCGCTCCAGGGGGAAGGTGACCAGCGGGACGTCTATCCGGGGCCAGTCGAACGTGGGGTAGCGCGCCGTCTTCACCGGGTCGGTGTTGGTCAGGGACATCGTGTACCCGCTGCGGCCGTGGAAGGCCTTGGTCAGGTGGAGGACCTTCGTGCCTAGGGCGGGGGAGCGGCCGGCAGCCTCATTTCGGCGGCTTTTCCAGTCGAATGCGGTCTTCAAGGCGTTCTCGACCGCGAGCGCACCCCCCTCGACGAAGAACAGGTGTGGCAGTGCCGGGTCACCGAGGACCCGCGCAAAGGTGCGGGTGAACTCGGCCAGATGGGTTGTGTAGATGTCCGGGTTGGCCGGCTTGTTGGAGGCCACCTCGGCGAGCAGAGCCTGGAACTGAGGGTCCTCGACGACGCCGGCGGGGTTCGAGCCGAGCGGCGCCGACGCGAAGAAGGTGTACAAGTCGAGGTAGGACTCGTCGGTGCGCGCGTCGACCAGCCAGGAGCCTCGACTCTTGGCGGTGTCGTAGACGAGTTTGAATCCGTCAACGAGGAGGTGCTCCGCCAGAATCTCGTGGACCTGTCCTGCCTCAACGCTCACTGCAAACTCCTCCTGCCGAAACGATACCGACCCGCAGCATATGTGATGAAACGCACGTGTGGCGACACTTCTTCCAGAATATGGTCGATGTCTGCCCATGAGCCTCTCTGGTCCGGTGCGCATCAGGCTCACAAACCGTCGGGTCAGGGCAACACGGTCACATCCGGGGGTAGACGCGACCGTGGCACAGGCTGCTCACAGAGTCGTAGAGGCACTACACAGCGTCTGGACACCAGTGGTACGGTCTCTGCGCTGGTCCTCGTGGCCGAGCACTCACCAGGGACGGGGGAGGCAGTCGCTTCCCGGGCAGGCTGGACCACAGGAGGACCGGTGACACACCACACCCGCGCAGGACGACTCGCTCGTAGATTGGGAGTCAGAGCGCGCGTGGGAGGTCTGCTCGCCGTGGCTCTCGCGGTCGGCGTCATCCCGCTAGCTGCCGCAGCGCCGGCGTCCGCCGCGGCGACGAACCTGGCGACCCAAGCCACGGTGACGGCGTCATCCCAGAACACCTCGACGTCCCAACTCGCTACCAAAGCCGTCGATGGGTCGACCTTGGGGTACCCCCAGGACTCCACGAAGGAGTGGGCGACCGTCAAGGGGAAGGCGGGCAGTTGGCTCCAGCTCACCTGGACCGCACCCGTCACGACCAACCAAGTGGTTCTCTATGACCGGCCCAACCTCAATGACCAGATCACCTCGGCCAACCTGGTGTTCTCGGATGGATCCAAGGTGCCGACCGGCGCCCTGAACAACAACGGCTCCGCGACGACGGTGAACTTCCCGTCGAAGACGACCACCTCCCTGCGACTCGAAGTCACCCAGGTCTCCAGCACGACACAAAACGTTGGTCTGGCTGAGATCCAGGTCATGGGTTCCCCCGCCGAGAACCGCGCCCCGGTCGCCAACGCCGGAGTCAACGTCAGCGCCGCATCAGGCTCCACGGTCGCGCTCGACGGGTCGGCCTCATCCGACCCCGACGGAGACGCACTGACATACGCGTGGACCCAAAGCGCCGGGACCCCGGTCACCGTGAACAGCCCGACGACCGCGAAGCCGACGTTCGTTGCACCAGTGGTCAACAGCGGGACCAGCGTCCTGACGTTCTCGCTCACCGTCTCGGACGGCAAGCTCACCTCCGCTGCTTCGACGGTAACCGTGACGGTGCAGCCCAACCAGCCCCCGACAGCCAATGCCGGCCCTGACCAGTCGGTCTACACCGGCACCCTCGTCACGCTGGACGGCAGCGGGTCCAGCGACCCCGAAAAGGCCAAGCTGACCTACACCTGGACCCAGGTGGGTAACTCACCGGCGAAGGTGACTCTCACCGGCGCCTCCAGTGCCAAACCCTCGTTCACCCCCACCGCGCTCGGCACCTACACCTTCTCCCTGGTCGTCAACGACGGCCAGGCCAACTCGGCCCCGGCCGAGGTCAGGATCAGCGTCAAC
Organism: Phycicoccus sp.; assembly: GCA_039812375.1. Lineage (GTDB taxonomy): Bacteria > Actinomycetota > Actinomycetes > Actinomycetales > Dermatophilaceae > JAGOME01. Next base: position 13,973 of record JBDIAO010000056.1, read on the forward strand.
GACGCGCCACCGGTCGCCAAGAACCTGGCCGGCACGGCCGCAGTGACGGCATCGTCAGAGAACACCTCGAGTGGCCAGACGGCAGCCAAGGCAATCGACGGAGTCGCCGCCGGTTACCCCCAGGACTCCACCAGAGAGTGGGCCACGGTCGGCGGCAAGGCCGGCAGCTGGCTCAAGCTCACCTGGCAGAACCCCATCCGAGTGGACAAGATCGTCCTCTACGACCGCCCGAACAGCAATGACCGGATCACCAGCGCAGTCCTGGAGTTCTCCGACGGCACCTCGGTCCAGACCGGTTCACTGGTCAACTCCGGCACCGCCACACCAGTCACCTTCAGCGCGCGGACCATCACCAGTGTCCGCTTGAACATCACCGGGGTCGCCTCCACGACGCAGAACGTCGGTTTGGCTGAGATCGAGGTCTGGGGCTTCCCCGCCGCGAACCGGGCGCCGATCGCGAACGCCGGCTCGAACCTGTCCGGGCTAACCGGTGCGCCGATCACCCTCGACGGATCTGGGTCCTCGGACCCCGATGGAGACACGATCACCTACCAGTGGGCGCAGAAGAGCACTGGCGCTCCCACAGTGACCATCCAGAACGCAACCGCCTCGAAGGCGACGTTCACGGCAGCGACCGCCGGGGACTACACGTTCACTTTGACCGTGTCCGACGGCAAGCTGACGTCCAGTGGTGAGGTCACCGCAACCGTTGCCCAGAACGAGCCGCCCCAGGCTAACGCCGGGCCCGACCAGAGTGCCCTGACCGCCAAGACGATCACCCTCGACGGGTCGGCATCCAGCGACCCCAACGGCAACGACACGCTGAGCTACAGCTGGTCACTGGTCAGCGGCCCCACGACGGTGGCCCTGTCCGACCCCAAGAGCCCGAAGCCGACCTTCACCACCCGCACCGCCGGGATCTACACCTTCCGTCTGACCGTCAGTGATGGGGCAACCCAGGTCAGCGACGAGGTCGTCATCACGGTCGACCAGGCGCCCAACACCGTGCCTGTGGCCAACGCGGGCGCCGCGCAGACGGTGTCCCCAGGCACGCTGGTAACCCTCGACGGCTCTGCGTCCTCGGACGCCGACGGCGACCCCCTCAGCTACTCGTGGGCGCTGACGAGTGGGAGCGGAGTCACGTTGGCGAACCCGAAAACAGCCAAGCCGACGTTCACGCCGACGGCCACCGGGACGTTCGAGTTCACCCTCACGGTGAGCGACGGTCAGGCCACAGCCGCCGCCAGTGTCACCATCACGGTGGCGTCGGCCGGCACGCTGAAGGTGGACAACAGCGGCACGAGTGCCGTCTGGACCGCTGACTTCGGGAAGGCCAACTCGGGCAAGTCCGTGGTCCTGCAGAAGCAGACCATCGTCACCAAGATGACCGCCGAGGTGACCACGGCCTCGTGGGTGACTGTCGCCACGAAGAATGCGAACACCTCCGGGGTGGCGACGTTCACCATCACCGACCCACTTGAGGTGGCGCACACGTATCGCGCCGTCATCAACCCGACAGCCAGCACGCCGCTGGTGTCCGATCTGGTCACTTATGCCGCCCCCCACGCGAGCATGGATACCGGCATCGCGAATGTGTATGTCGACACCAACGAGGGCGCCACGGTCAACACGACGACCACGTACTGGGAGGGGCGGATGACGATGACCGCGGCCACCCAGGCCGCCGGGACCACCGCGACTCCGTGCGCGGCGTCGGACAACCTCCTCATGAAGATCTCCGGGCGGGGCAACTACACCTGGACCCTGGACAAGAAGCCCTACAAGATCAGCCTCGATAAGAAGGCGAACCTGTGTGGCATGGGTGAGGCCAAGAAGTGGGCACTGGTCGCCAACCACTACGACCGGTCTCTGCTACGCAACACGGTCGCCATGAAGATGGGCCAGGGGATGTCCAACCTCGCCTACACGCCCGACTCGGTCCCCGTCAACGTCTTCGTCAACGGCACCTACCAGGGCTCCTACACCCTCATGGAGCGGGTGAACATCGGCGCCGGTCGGGTGGCCAACGGCGAGAACGAACTGAAGAACAACGCCGGTGGCGTCAACGACGGCACACCGAACGTCACCGGGACCTACCTGCTCGAGTGGGACTTCCGAATCGGTGGCGACAACAACGTCACCGTGGGCGGTAGTGGAAACGTCGCCATCAATGAGCCCGAGAACGAGACCGACGGCTCCGGGATCACCCCGGCCCAGGTCACCTACATCTCGAACTACCTCAACGCTGCGGACCAGGCGGTCTTCGCGAGTAACTTCAGCGACCCGACCAACGGGTGGCGCAAGTACATCGACGAGAAGTCGCTCATCGACTGGTACATCATCCAGGAGCTGACGAAGAATCTGGATTCGAACCTGTATACGAGCTGCTTCATGTACAAGACCCGGGACACAGCCCAAGGCCCTGGCAAGTTGTACTTCGGGCCCATCTGGGACTTCGACACAGCCATGGGCGACGCCCTCTACCCGGGGAACCAGGGCACGACCAGCGGCTGGTACCTGCGTAACCAGAACTCGGCCATTGGCGCCAAAATGACGAGCGAGACGTGGATCAACCGTCTGTTCAAGGATCCGACCTTCGCTGCCAACGTCAAGGCCCGTTGGCAGCAGGTGTACCCCACGCTCCAACAGAGTGACGGGTTCCTGGCCAGCCAGAGCAGCATCATCTCGTCCTCGGCGGCGGCCAACTTCCAGAAGTGGAACATCAATGAGCGCCTCGAGGACGAGCAAGTGATCAAGGGCTCATGGTCTGCCGAGGTGAGCTCCTTGCGGACCTGGCTGAAGAATCGCCTCACCTGGGTCAACAGCAATATGTAACGAGCGCCCCCGTCAGCAGCTCGCGAGGTGTGGAGTCACGATGGTGGCGCCACACCGCGCTGGGAAAGACCAAGCAGGAGAGACCGACACCCATGGCCTCAGCCAATTCTTCCGGCGGGGGGCTCGGCCCGAACCGCCCAGGGGCTGGTTCGAGGCATGACGCGGCAGATGCGGCGGACGATTCCACCCGTTCGAGTCCCGATCGCGCCGGCCTGAGAGGACGACTCACTCGACGGCGGCTAGTCAGCGCGACAGTCGTCGCCGTAGTTCTCGTTGCCGCCGGGGTCGCCGTCAAGATCGCTCTGCCGTGGTGGAGCGATCGGAACCTGGCTCCCGCCCAGGAGCGGATCGCTGCTGGGACGGACCATACGTGTGCGATCGCGCGGGATGGCTCCGTCAGGTGTTGGGGCGAGAACTCCTCCGGCCAGCTCGGTGACGGAACAACCAACTCCACATCAACACCTGTCGCGGCCACCGGGCTGAGACAGGTGGCCGCTCTCACAGCGGGGGGAGCGCACACCTGCGCTCTCACCCAAGCCGGCGCGGTGTGGTGCTGGGGTGCCAACGGCACCGGTCAGTTGGGCAACGGCACGACCATGGACAGCGCTGTCCCGGTCCGTGTCTCAGGCCTGACCAGCGAGGCACTTGCCATCTCGACGAGCGAGACCCACACGTGCGCACTCCTGAGCGACCGCAGCGTCGAGTGTTGGGGGGACAACGGCAGCGGACAGCTGGGCACCGGCGACACCAAGTCGAGCAACGTGCCCGTCGCGGTCAAGGACCTCCCCGCGCACTCGACCGCCGTGGCCACCGGCACCGGCTTCAGCTGTGTCGGCTTCACTGGCCGGACGGTGCGGTGCTGGGGGGATAACAGCGACGGTCAGTTGGGCGTCGGCGACCTGAGCCCACGGATGCGCTGGGAACCGGTGGTCGGGCTGCCACGCGCCAAGATCATCGCCGCCGGCGACGCCTCCGCCTGTGCCGTCACTGACGAGGGGCAAGTGTTCTGCTGGGGCTCGAACGCAGCCGGTCAGCTCGGGACGACCACGCAGGCCCAGGCGGCCGCAGCGCCCCTGGCGGTACCGGGGATCTCGGGGAGCTTCGTGACGGTCGCCGCCGGGGCTACCGAAACCTGCGCGGCGACGACCAGTGGCCAGGCAACGTGCTGGGGCGGCGAGGTCGGCGAGTCCGTCGACCCGTCTGACGCTCGCGTGGTCACCGGCGTCAACGGCATACAGGACCTGGCTGTCGGTGGTCACCATGTGTGCGCGACGACAAGCGGCCACGTGTACTGCTGGGGACGCAACGACCGTGGCCAGCTCGGTAACGGTGGCGGCGGATCGGGCGGCTTACCGGTTGCCGTCACCGGCTTCTGAGCGCGGTCACCGACTCCCGTGGGATAGCTGGCAGAACTGGTAGCTGCGGGAGCTCATGGCCGGCCAGTTTCTCGACGTCGTCGAGTCCTCAGGACTCGTTTCCTCTGATTGAACGTGGGCACTGCTGGAGTCAGAGGTTCCTGCGCCGTCGAGTCGGCGTGTCCCTGTCGAGTAGGCGTGTTGTGCTGAGCCGACTCGTGGCGAAAGCGCCTACTCGTGGACCCAGGGCCCAAGGCCCGGGGCCAGGGCGCGACTCTTGGTATTCGAACGCCGATAAGCGACATTATGTCAAGTAAGACGTCAAATGCCGCCACTAACCTGTATGCCGTCCTCCCCCAGGTGGCGAGGACCCACCGGTGTGCGTCGGTCGGCTCGACATCGGACAAAGACCTCTGCAATGGGCGTCCAGTCCCGCGGCCACGCTGCAACATCGCAGCGTGGCTGTCTGGCAAGGTGGCTGTCTCGCAGGGTGGCTGTCT
>JBDIAO010000057.1:0-18401 GCA_039812375.1 Phycicoccus sp.
GGCTCGGCATCTACCTCACCCCCGAGGAGTTCGACGACGCAAAGGCCGGCTATCTGGCCGATTGGAGCAACGGGGGAGAGGCCGACACGTTCGGCAAGTGGATCGCGGCCGCGATCGAGGCCTACGCCGCCCGCACGCCCAAGCAGCGAGCAGCTGCACCGGCCAGGGGCCGCGCCGAGGAGCGCACCGGGTCCACCAGGTCGTTTGCCATCCCCAGCGACACCGTGGGACGGATGCGGGCCGCGATCACCGCCGACCAGAAGGCCGACCGGTGGCCCTCGGACAGCGCATGGTGCGGCGAGGCCATCGCGGCCGCCGTCGACCAGGCCCGCGAGCAGAACGGCGGAACGCTCCCCACCCCGCCGCCGCGCCTGCCCAACCGGCTCGTGCGCTAACCCATGTCAGACCACGCTGACAGCATTGACCAACTCGACACGGCAGACAGGACACACACCATGACCGAGCAGCAGCAGAGCCCCGGCCTCGACCCGTCCGAGGCCTACGCCACCGAGTACCGCCGACTGTGGGATGCCACCGTGGCCACCCTCACCGCCGCCGTGCAGCTCGACCACCCGCAGCACGGAGCGGTCGACTTCTCCGACTTCCTCGCCTCAGCGTTGGGAGCCGTTGCCGCCAACGTCGGCAGCGTCGAGCGGATCACGGCCGGACGGTCCGGCTCGTGGGAGTCCGCCGCGCTCGGGCAGCTCGTCGGCGGGACCGTGGGCTATGACGCCGACGCGGTGGAGCTGGCACCACGGCGCACCGTCCCGGTGCTCGTGCCGCTCAACGTCGCGCAGCTCGTCACCGAGGCCTACCAAGACGCCCCGGCCGAGAGCCGAGAGGCGATGCTGCCGCACGTCGACGACGCCGCCCAGGTGATCTACCAGGCGGGGGAGCAATGGCGGGCAGAGCACCCGGCCCCGGCCGAGGATGCGCCCGAGGCGGAGTGGGAGACCTACTCAGCGGCCGAGGACGCCCAGATCGAGCAGGAGCAGGCCGACGAGGACGCGCTGCGCGCCCGGTACTTCGCCACGTTCCAGGCCTACGCCGAGGCCTTCACCGCTGCCGTGCTCGACGAGGCCCGCGCCATCGAGGGGCTGTCGGTGCCGGTCGAGGTCCAGGCGCAGACCGACCCCGAGGCGACGTGGTGGGACCCCACGGACACCACCAACCCCGACGACGACGAGTACCAGAGTGACCCGCTCGCCTGGCGGTTGTGGTCGGCAGCTCGTGACCGGGTGCCCGTTCCGAACGTGCTCGTCGAGGTCGCGGCCGAGACCGAGGAGTGAGCATGTCCGGCGTCGACGTGATCGCCTACGCGCTCACCATCGCGGCCCTGGCCGCCCTGGCCCTGCTCGGGCTCAGGGTGTGGCGCGAGACCCCGGAGCGGGTCACCACGCGAGGCCTGGCGAGCACCGCGGCCTTGACGGCCGTCAGCGCCCTGCTCGCGGGCTACCTGCTCACGATGGCCCAGCCCTTCCCCGTGCGAGTCGGGCTCGTCATCTACGCCCGCGTGAGCGTCCTAGCCGCCGTGGCCCTGGCCGGGCTGGCGATCGCCCACGCCACCAGGTCGACGAGGCGGGCCGACTCGTGATCTGCGACCCGTGCCGAGAGCCCCACGACGCGGCCGACTGCATCGACACCCAGGCAGGCCGCGAGTACCCCTGGCGGCACTGCGCCTGTCAGCACAAGCCCCGGACCAGCGACCCGAAGGAGAGCAACCGTGAGTGATGTTCGTCTGTCCGTGACGCAGCTCGACCCGCAGCAGTTGGGCAGGCCGGGCACGATCCTGCTCGACGTCATCGAGGATGACGCCACCGTGGCCGAACGCGCGATCGCCTGGGCCACCGTGCGCGGCTATGACCGGCTCGTCCCGGCCTTGCAGAGCATCCTCGGCGGCCCGGCACCCGAGAGCGGGTTCGCCGCAGTGATCAACAAGCCGCATTCGCTGCTCGTGTTCGCCACCTGGCCGTGGTGCCCAACGCCTCACGCCGTCGACGGCGAGCCGAGCACCGAGTGGCCTGCCGACCGGTAACGACCGATTACGGGCGGCCATCGTCGAGGACGTCGACGACCCGCGATCGCGCGGGGGACGTCTCGACCGGAACCGGGGACCGAAACCGTTTCGGCTCTAAACTGAGGTTGACCGTTTTCGGTCGGCCGGACGAAGGGAGGTGCACGCGATGAGCGTCACCAACAGCAAGACCACGATCACCGAGGCCGAGGCTGCGCGCCGTCGACGAGCCGTCGACAAGGCGCGGCACAGCTCGGAGATGGAAGGCGGCCGATCGAGCGAGGCGCACCGCGCCGCCCAGGAGGCCTACGTGCGCGGCGAGATTGAGATTGACCAGCTGATCGAGCTGTCCAAGCGCAGCTGATGCCCGAGCGAACCCTGTACCTGGCGGCTGACCCGATCCAGGCCTACCTCACCGTGCGGGATCGGCACATCGAGCCGTGGGCTGGCACCGACGAGGTGCAGCTGCTCGCCCTGCGCGGCGCGTGCCCTGGCGGCACAGCGGTCGGCATCGTCGTCGACGAGCGCGACTTACGCGAGGTCCGGCCCGGCACGTATGCCGTTGACCGGGACACGGCCGAGCAGGGCATCACGCGCGCCTATCAGCCGTGGCACGTCGACGTCGAGAGCGACGAGGGCGAACGGTGGAAGGGCTACCTCGATCCGACGTACAGCCTGACGTTGCGGAACCTGCTCGACGAGCAGACCCCGATGCAGTTGCGCGCGGCCGAGGATGACCGGGTGGAGGCCCGGATGATCCAGCTCGACGCGGACCCGTTGCCGGTGACGCTTGACCTTGACCACCTTCGCGCGATCCACGCTCATCTGTTTCAGGACGTCTACCCGTGGGCGGGGGAGACCCGCACTGTCGACATGCTCAGGCCCGGCGGGCCGTGGTTCACCCCGTGGGCCGAGATTGAGCCGTCTTTCGCGCAGCTGGCGCAGCGCATCGAGGCGCAGCAAGGGTTGCGCGGGCTCGACCCGGCGACGTTCGCGGAGCGGGCCGCCGAGGTCTACAACGACGTGAACACCATCCACGCCTTCCGGGAGGGCAACGGCCGCTCACAGCGGGTCTGGATGGACGACCTGGCGCGCGGGGCCGGGTACGAGCTGGACTGGACCAAGGTCACGGGTCTGACCAACAACCTCGCGTCTCAGAGCGCCCGCGAGGGTGACCTTGCCCCGCTGCACGATGTGTTCCGGCAGATCACCTCGCCCCTTCCCGAGCAGGCACCGCAGGCGGCCCCGGCCGCGTCGTCGACGTCGGCCGCTGACCTTGCTCGACGAGCGTTCGGCACTCCCGCGACGGACGCGACGAAGGGCACCACCTCGACGCCCGAGGCAGGCCCACGGCGGCAGCCGCCGGGACGGATGAGCGACCGCGCCCCAGGGATCGGAGACTGACCGGTGAGCCAGGTCATCGGGTACGCGCGGGTGAGCACCCACGAGCAGGACACCGCCGCCCAGGAGAGCGCCCTACGGGACGCCGGAGCGGTGAAGGTGTTCGTCGACCACGCTGCCTCGTCGAGGCGCGCAGACCGGCCGCAGTGGCTCGCCTGCCTGGACTACCTACGCGCCGGGGACACGTTGCTGGTGTGGCGGCTCGACCGGCTCGCTGGCACGCAGACGTTGGCGATCGAGACCATCAACGATCTGCACGAGCGCGGTGTGCAGATCAAGAGCCTGACGGAGCCGGATATCGACACCACGACGCCGATGGGCCGCGCCCTGTTCGGCATCGTCGCGGTGTTCGCGCAGTTGCGCGTCGACACGATCCGCGAGAACACCAGGGCCGGTCTGGCACGCGCCCGCGCAGAGGGCAGGGTCGGTGGTCGACCTACGGTGATGACACCGACGCGGGTGCGGGCAGCGGTGCAGATGCGTCAGGACGGGCAGAGTCTTGACGCCATCGCGGAGACGTTGGGTGTGGGGCGTTCGTCGGTCTCGCGTGCGCTCGACCGTCTGGACGCTGAGGCGTCGGAGTCGGCTCGGGTGGACACCGCTGCCAGGTCGTGAGCATCACCGCTGAGCCGTGCAGCTCGTCCAGGTGTTGGGGCCAGGCCATTCCTTCCCCCTGACCCGATAAAGGCCAAAAATACGACGGCGCTCGGCCTGTCAACCCGGAGGGCTCGGAGGAGCAAAGTTTCGGCGCGAAATAAGCGACGAAGGAGCGCGTGCCGAAAGTTTGCGGGGGAGAGGCCCACGCAGTGGGCTTGACAGGGTGAGGGCCGTCGTAACGATCGAGGCCGAGGGTCAGGTGGAAGATTCGTTCGCCGCGTCAGCGGCCGCCGGTTGCGACGTGTTCGCGGGTTCGGTCGCCGTGGTCTTGCGAGGTGCCGCGCGACGACGCACGCGCTGCTTCTTCTCGGGCTCGTCGAGCCCAAGCTTGCGCAGCTCGTCAGCGGACCAGCCATCAGACAGCGCGGCTCGGTAGGCCTTGACGTCCTCGGCTTCGGCGGCCGCGATCTGCTCGCGCAGGTCGTCGAGTGACTGGCGTGCGGTGACGAGCGTGCGAACCGAGTTGATCCGGTTGTCGAGTAGCGCGCGCGCCTTGGATTCGGTGGTTTGTGCGTCCAGTGTTGATGCCATGTGGTCATCGTAGACGGGCGGTCACCGGGTGCAGCAGATCGGAGACGGAGAGTCCGGTGATACCGCTCATGGCGACGGTCAACCGGGCGCAGGCGAGGGCGTCGTCCGCCGCGTCGTTGAGCATCCACTTGGAGCCGTACCCCTGGTCAAAGAAGCGGCGACGGCGGAACTCGATTTCGTCCTCGCTCAGGAGCTTGAGTCGCTGCACGGCATCGCACAGGTCACCGAACGAGGGCAGCACGTCCGGGTGACGGCGAGCAGCTTCGAGGACGCAGCGAATCTCGGGAGGAGTGATACCCGCGCCGGGCACGGCCGCGATGAGTCGGCGCAGCGCCGACCGGTCGTAGCGGGCATTGAAGGCCGCGACGAGAGAGCCAGACAGGTAGGCGTCAACGAAGGCCCAAACCTCTGGGAAGTCTGTCTCGTGGCGGCCCTGCCACAGGGGGCTGAGGAACGAGACGAAGAACGGTTGCCCGATGACGCCGGATGCATCAACTTCGCACAGGCCGATGTAGCCGACGCCGACCGTCTTGCCGCCCGGCTCGACGTCCATACAGACGTACCGCGTTCCCCGCACGGACGTAGGATAGCAGGGCTGAGAGTGGGAGAGCGCGGAGCAAGCTATACGATCCGGTGCCCGGATCGGCTTGTTCGGCTACACTGGCGGTAGCCGTTCCCCGCATTGGGCGGGGGCGCTGCGCTGGGCAGGAGGTGACACGCCGTGTCGGATGAGGCCGAAGGCCGTGCGCCCGGGCGCACCACGGCGCGTCGACGCCGAGTCGAGGGAGGCCGTCATCACCGGCACGTCGTGCGGGTGACCCCGGAGGAGGAGGCGCAGCTGCTCGCCCTCGCGCTGCGCTACCGGGTGAGCGTGCCCAAGCTGCTCGTCGACTCGGCCCTGGCGGGCGGCACCGAGGCGGCCGCCGAGAACGCCTGCGTCCGGCAGGCCCTGATCACCGAACTGTTCGGGTTGCATCGTCTGCTCGCCAACGTCGCCAACAACGTGAACCAGATGACCAAGGCCCTGCACGGCACCGGAGAACTGCCGCCGCAGACCGGCGAGGTGCTGGCCGCCGCACGGCGGGCGGCCGAGCGGATCGACGACGTGATCGACGGGCTGACGCCATGATCCCGAACGTCGTGCGCGGTGACCGGATGGGCGGGCTGATGGTCTACCTGGCCGGTCCCGGTCGCAGCAACGAGCACACCGAGCCGCACCTGATCGCGGGCGATTCCGCGATGATGACCTGGCACGACGACAACGAGCTGAGCCGCGATGACGCGCTGGTGATCGCGCGTCACCTGGACCGGCCACGGCGCGCCCACGACGTCGAGGTCAAGGGCGGTCACGTGTGGCACTGCTCGCTCTCGCTGCGCGCCGAGGACGGCCAGCTCACCGATCAGGCGTGGGCGGATATCGCCAGCGATTTCATCGAGGAGATGGGCTTCGATAACGCCGGGGGCACGAAGGCTGCTGCCCGGTGGGTCGCGGTCCGGCACGGCCTGTCGAGCAACGGGAATGACCACGTGCACCTGGTGGTCAACCTTGTGCGCGAGGACGGCACGAAGGCGAGCATCCACAACGACCACGTGCGCGCCCAGAAGGCGTGCCGGACGTTGGAAGCCAAGTACGAAGCCAAGTACGGTTTGCAGCGGTTGGAGAGCACCGAGCGGGACCGGGCGAGCCGAGGCTACGAGCCGGCCGAGCGCGAGGCCGACGCTCGTCGACGGGCACGCGGCAAGTTCGAGGGGGCACGCCGGGCAGGGACCGAGAAGCGCACCTGGTGGGGTCTGGACAAGACCGAGCGTGCGCAGCTCGTCGACGCGCAGCGCCGGGACGATCAGCCCCGGTGGGCGCTGGCCCGCACCGTCCGGGCGTGCGCCACGGCGGCCAGTGATGAGGCCGAGTTCGTGCGCCGGATGCGACGTCAGGGCGTGCTTGTGCGCGCCCGCTACGCCGAGGGCACCCAGGACGTCATCACTGGTTACAGCGTGGCCGCCAAGCCCGAGCCGGGCGAGCGGCCGATCTGGTACGGCGGTGGCCACCTGGCGCGCGATCTGACCCTGCCACGGTTGCGCGAGGAGTGGCCGGACACGGCCGAGGGCGCGATGAGCGCGGCCGCCGAGTGGACGGCCGCCAAGCGCGGCCGCCGACCGGTGTCACCGGGTGTCGAGATGCGCGAGCCCGACCCGGCGTTGTGGCGCGAGGTCGGCGCGGACTTGGAGCGGCTGCGCGAGCAGCTGCGCTCGGTCCCGATCGAGGACCGCGACACGTGGGCACGAGTGGCACGGCAGACCAGTGGCGCGTTCGCGGCATGGTCTGCACGGGTCGAGGAGACGCCCGGACCGCTGGCAGCGACTTCGGATGCGCTGGCCCGCACGGCCGAGCTGCGACGTCGCCCGGTGCGGCCGCAGCGGGCACCGAAGGCCTCAGCGTCGGGGGCAGCGTTGCTGCTCATCTCAGCGGCCAAGGGTGGCCGTGGAGCGGTCGCCCAAGCGGTCATGCTGCGCCAGCTGGCGAACCTCGCCAAGGCGGTCTACGACATGCACCGGGCCGACCAGGACGCCCGCCGGGCTGCGCAGATCGAGCGGGCGATCCGCACCGAGCTGGCGAAGGTGTCGGCGCGGCTGCCCGACCCCGGACCGGCCGGAGACAGCAAGGGTGCCGAGGCCGTGCGCGCGGCGAGGGCCGCGCAGGCCACCGGCCCGCAGCGCACGCCCGGATCACCGGTGCCGAACCGGATCGAGCCGGACCGGGCACGCACCCCGGCGGCCGCCAGCACGCGAGGTCACGGCACCAGCCGAGACCAGGGAATCGACCGGTAACAGGAAGGAGAGGTGACGATGAGTACGCAGGACAGCGACGGCATCGACGAGGCCCTACAGGGGGTGACGCACGTCGCCATGACGGCGGCCGCCCGGATGGGCGAGCAGCTGGCGCGGATGCGCGAGCAGCAGGCCCGCGAGGCCCAGGCACGCAGCGAGCAGGCGGCCCGAGAGCAGGCCGCCCGGATGACCGCCGAGCGGGACGCGGCACGGTCCTCCCTGGCACCGGTCCACCGGCCGGAGTGGTGGGACACCGCCCAGGCCGAGGACGTCACCAAGGCCTACACCACGGCGAAGGCGTGGAGCGAGGTCGACCCGGAAGCGGTGCGAGCTGAGCAGCGGATCGTCGAGGAGGTGCGCGCCCGGTTCGGCGTCGACGTCACCCGTGACGGTGAGCCGGCCAACGTGGCCGAGGCGATCGAGCGGGCCGAGCGGGCACGCGCTGACGCGAACCAGGAGCGCGGCGGAGCCCGCGACGATCGGGCCGAGGCGGTCGGGTTGATGGCGGCCGCGAACGCGACCGACCGGGCGGCCGAGGCCGACGTGCGCGCCGCCGAGGCGGCAGCGGATGACCCCGAGCTGGCGGACCTGATTGACCCGCAGCAGCGGGACCCCGAGGCCGACGTCGACGAGGCCCGCGCGGCCGCCGAGACCGAGCACGGGCGAGCGTCGGAGATGCGCGAGGACGCCGGGCACTCCTACGACAGCGCGGAGCGACGCGAGGCGATGGCGCAGGGGTTCGACCACATCGAGAACCGCGCGGCCGTCGACGCGCGGGTGCGCTCGGACGTCGCGCAGGGCCGCCCAGCGACCGAGGCGACGAAGGGCGCACCGGGGAAGGCACCCAAGGCCCGCAAGAACCGCAGCGGGCCGCAGACGGCCCGGACGGTGCAGCGCACCGGCCAGAGCCGGTAGCAGCGGCCTCGATGACAGACCAACCCAAGCGCGCCGCCGAGACCCGACCCCGACCCTGAGGCAGGATTACGACCATGAAGCTTGTCCCGCCGCTCGGGCCGTCGATCCCAGCCGATCCGGCAAGTGCCCTTGCGCTGTTGACCGAGGAGGGAGTCACATGGGGCGACTCTTCGCTATGGCTCCCGGCGTTGCCAGAGAGCAGCGTTGACCTCTTCTTCATGTCCCCGCCCTACGCCGACCAACGGGCGTACAGCCGCATCCATCCCGATAGGTACGTCGAGTGGTTCCTGCCCTTTGCCAGGGCCATGTATGAAGCAACTGCCGAAACAGGGTCGCTCGTCATCAACATCAAGAACCGGGTGGCCAAGGACGGGCCCTTGAAGGGCCAGCGACACCCATACGTCTTCCAGCTCGTGATCGCCTTGCAGAACATGGGGTGGCGGTGGATCGAGGAGTACGTCTGGCACAAACCCAACGCGATCCCCGGCAAGTTCGGGCCCAGGACCAAGGACTCGTTTGAGCACGTCTTCCACTTCGCGCGCGGCGCGAGGCCCTATTTCGACCTCAGCGCGATTCGAGTGCCCTACAAGACCAGCCCTGACGAGGTGGCTCGACGCAAGCAGGACACCAACGGCCGCCGATCAACTGAGGCAGGGTTCGGGCGTAACCGAGTTTCGACGTACGCCCACGGCGGCGCGGACCCCGGCAACGTGATCCCGGTCAGTCAGACCTACAACCAGCACAAGGGAGTCGCCCACACAGCCCCCATGCCGGAGGGACTGGCGGAGTTCTTCATCAAGGCGTTGACACCCAGAGACGGACTTGTGATCGACCCATTCGCGGGCAGCGGCACCACCGCCGTAGCAGCTCGACGACTCGGGCGTCGCGTTGGCGGCGTGGAACTGCACGAGGAGTACGCCATCGCCGCGCGTGAACGCCTCGCAGCCAGCGCCGAGACCAAGGCCGGATAGGGCCGCAACGTGACCATCGAGAGCACCGTCACGGCGATCGTCAGTGCAAAATCCTGGGACCAGCGAGTCGCGCAGATGCGGCTCGTCGCCCAAAAGCACGGGACCGCCGACCACCCGAAGATCTACGCTGCCGTGGCCCGAGAAGCCTATGTCCCGCACCTCGCGCCGGACTTCGCCTACGTGCACTCGATGGACTTCTACGAACTGTCCACCTTCCAGGTTGGCTACCGTGCCGCCCGCGCGTCGACCGCCGATTTCACCGACATCACAGAGACCAGCCTCGCGCAGGCCCTACTTGCCGAGCCCCGCACCTTGCTCACCTTCCGCACCATCCTCGGCCTGCTCAAGAACGAACTCGCCAGCGCGACCAAGTTGGTGGTTGCTACGGCCTCCGCTAAAGCGGTCTCGGCCGGAGTCATCGACGGTATGGAACGCAACGGCACCACTCCCACGGAGGCGAACGCGAATGTGCTCGCCCGCACGATTCTGGGAGCGATGGACGGGACCCTGTTCGGTGACCCACCGGGCGACCTCCGAAGCAAGCAGGAGAAGTACGACACCCGGCAGGGATGGACCTCAGTGCAGGACCTGGCGCGCAGCGGAGTGCCCTATGACGCGTTCCTGCACCAACGGCACTACGGCGGAGCCTTCCGCCAGCTCCTCGACGCCACGTCGACGAGGCGAGGTGATTTGCTGGAGGACGCCGTTGCCGAGCTGTTCACCGCCAACGGCATTCCATACATCCGAACTGGCTCACACAACCAAGCCGAGATTGCGGAGCGATTCGAGATTCATGTCGCCCCGGCCCCTGACTTCGTGGTCTACGACCAGTCGGACACGCTACGCGCCATGCTGGAATGCAAACTCGTAAACGACGGCGGCACCGCGAGGGACAAAGCGCTCCGCTTTGAGCGGCTACGCGCCGAATCGATCCGCCTTGGCGGCGTCCCCCTCCTCGGAGTCCTTGCAGGCCTGGGGTGGACACGGGTAAACGACACCCTTGGCCCGGTCGTCAGAGACACCGATGGCCGGGTATTCACCCTCTCCAACCTCGACGAGATGCTGACCGTCTCGCCCTTCCCGCTCCTCACCGGTACCGCTGCGGCTAGTTCGTGACGTCGCGCACGTCGGGGAACAGGTCTGGTGGCGGCGGCTCGTAGGGCAGCGGCTCGTCAGGTCCAGCGGTGTCCTTGGACAGCGCCCACGGGCCGGTCGGGCTCATCAGCACGCCCAGGTGATGGTCGGCGTGGTCACGCAGCCACACCGACGTCCCGGTGGAGGCGTCCATGCGCAGGTGCTCCCAGGCCCGCCACATGGCTTCCAGCCGGGTGATCGCCTCGGCCGACTCCCACCAGCGCGCCGACCAGCGGTAGTCGGCGCGACCTTCCTCACCGACGTTGCGGCGGAAGATCGGGCAGACGAACTCGCGCACGAACTCGTCGACGGACCCGTAGTAGAGCACCGGAGCGTCCTCGGCCGAGGCCTCGGCCTCAGCTGGCGGGTTCAGCTCGGCCTCGGCGGCCGACGTCGCGGCCTCCCGCAGCGCGTCGAGCCGATCCGGGGTCAGGACGGCCGCTACGGCCTCGGTGACGATCGGGGCGACTTCCTTCTGCACCTGGCGGTGAATCTCGGCGGTGACGGTCGCAGCGACCAGGCTGCCTGCGATCGAGGCGACGTCCAGGCCATCGAGCGCGGCCGCGACCTTGCGCCCGACGTCGGGCGGGCCGACCGGCTCGTCTGGCTCCTCGTCGACGTCGGCCACGGGCGCGTTGCCCAGGTCGTAGACCGGAGCGTCGTCGTCCCACTCGCCCAGGCCGCTCATGAAGACACCGGCTCGGTCCAGGCCGCCAACGACTGCTGCACGACGTCGAGCTCACGCTCGGCCTCACCGATCGTCGCGGCCGCGCTCGGGTCGTGAGCGGCGATTGAGGCCCGCACCGATTCGGCGTGCGGGCCGGTCATCCACGGTTGGGTCGTGATGAGCGTCGGCCGAGCACCGGAGGCGAGCACCACGGCGCGGCCCTTGGGCATGGCTTGCAGGTCGGCCACGTCGAGGATGCGTTCGCGGGTCAGCTGCTCGTTGACGCTGCGCTGCCCGCGCCCGGTCGACACACTCGTGACGCGCTTGTCGTAGTCCCCGATCAGCGCGGAGAGCATTTCCAGGAACTCGCGCTCCTTGACGCCGCCGCCGTACACGGCGACGTTGCTGGCGGACCAGAGCTTCTTCATGCCGGACTCGCCCCACACGTCGACGCCCTGAGACCAGGACTGCAAGATCGTCATGAGCACGATCCCGCGCGAGCCATAGTGCGAGTACAGGTTCGGCAGCTCGCGCCACCGGCAGACGTTGGCGGCCTCGTCGAGGACGCCGAGCATCGGACGCGGGAGACGGCCACCGGGTGAGGCGGCCGCCAGTTCCTCGGCGGCCTCGACGACCGCGACGGTGAGCGCGGTCACCAGCGGCCCGGCGGTGCCCCGGCCCTCCTTGGACAGGCTGTAGAGCGTGCCGCCCTCGCGCACGAAGGTCTCGGGGGAAAACTGGCGGCGGTGATCGCCAGCCGACAGCGGGGTCACCCAGCGGGCGACCTGCCGGTTGGTCAGGCAGGAGGCCATCTGCTGCGCGGTGCCGTAGACGCCGCCGCGCTGCTTCTCGGGGGCGAAGATCACGCCCGCCACCTGGTCGGCGGTCAGCTCGTACCCGCCACGCTCCAAGATTCCCACGGCCTCCTTGTCGGTGGGGCGGGTGAGCCAGCGATAGACGTCGGTGATCGGCCGCCCGTCGAGAGCGGCCGCCAGGAGCAGACCGGCGAGCAGGTCTTGCGCCGAGGGGTCGAAGAACGCATCGGTGCGCGCACCGGGATCACGCGAGCCCGAGGCGAAGTGCTCGGCCATCTTGGCCGCGCGTACCTCGTCGGTGACGTAGGACAGCGGGTTCCACCACCACTCGGTCGGTTCCTCGCGGGCCACCGACTGAGGATCGAACACCCACACCGGCCCCGCAGCCTCGCGCGGGTCACGGGTGGCATCGAGCACGTCGCGCTTGTTGCTGGTGACCAGGACCGCGCCCGGCGCGTCGAGGATCGCCGGGACGGCACGGCTGGTCGTCTTGCCGGTGCGCGGTCCCCAAATGTCGATGTGCATGTCCTCCCACGACCCGTACAGCGCCGTCAACGAGCCGACCGTGCGCCCGATCGGCACCCCGGAGGAGCCCTGCACCCCGAGACGCTGCGCGGTGGCCGAGACGGACTTGTGCGTCAGCGTCTCGACGTCGCGGCCACGGCCCATGTAACGGGCCGCGTGATCGACGCGGGATGAGCGGGCACGTCGACGAGCTGCGACCCGCCACCCGAGGCCACCGAGGACCAGGAGCACGAGCAGGACCGCGACGGCGATCACCGTCGAGGCCATCGGCCAGGCCACGTCGCCCTTGATGACCCCGAAGAGGGTCTGCCACGGGTCGGCCGGGATCGGTTCGAGCCCGGCGATCTGGTGGCCGAACTTCGCGGCCGCGTAGACCGTGACCAGGACGACCATCACCAGGCCAAGCACCACGAACAGGGCGATCGTCTCGCCCGTGACGCGGCCCGGTTGCGGACGTCGGTTGTTCGTGGTGGCCATCGGTCAGCCTTCCTCGGGTGCGGATGCCGGGGACTGCACCCGGCTCTGGGTGTGCCACAGCTTGTTCGTGTCGTTGATCGTGCGCTCGGCCTCGGTCAGGTGCACCTCGACCGGGATGCCCGGCCGACCACCGACCTTGACCAAGAACTTGCCTCGACCGGGAGGCGCTGCCTCGCGGCCGGTGTGCGGGTCCCAGGCGGGCGGGTCCTGCCAGCCGATGAGCATCGACTGCTCGGCCCGGCTGAACGGGATCGCGGACGTCAGTAGCGGCATCTCGGCGGCGGGCAGCCCACCGCAGATCACCATGCCGGACCGCTCGACGAAGCCCTTGGCCTTCATCCGGTCCTGCTCACTCGACAGCGAGAGCAGGTCGCTCATCGTGTGGCTGATCATGGCCATGCCGACGCCACGCTGCCGGTTGAGTCGGGTCAGGGCGTCCACCCGGTCGACCATGCCCCGCCCGGCGCGCAACGCCCGCCACAGCTCGTCCATGATCACGAAGTAGTGACGCCGTGGCTCCAACCCCGCGTCCGCGAGAGCGTTCGCCACGTTCACGGTGCCGAACCCGGCCGACCAGCACGCGAGCAGCGTCGCGGCTTGCAGCTCCATCTCGGAGTCGTCGATGCCGCTCACGTCGAAGACGACGGGCTTGTCCCGGCGCATCGGGTTCGAGGTCTGGCGGGAGAAGGTCTCCCCGAGGCGGCCGCCGGTCGTCAGACCGATCAGCGAGGCCTCTAGGTTCTCGGTGATATCCCGGTAGCGCGCATCGTCGCCCCGGTCGAGGGCGACGATGCGCAGCTCCTCGGGTGCCTCCCGCACGACGTTGAGCAGGTCGGAGAGCACCGGCACCCCGGCGTGCTTGTCATCGAGGATGCGCAGCGCCCGGTCGAGAATCGTCTCCTCACGGTCGGTCGGCTGCTGTGAGCGCAGGATCGCGATGAGCGCCGACACCATCGTCAGGCGGCGGCCGTGGGCATCGGCCAGGACCGCAGCTCGTGCCGAGCCGGTGAGCCGCTGCGCGGCCTCGGTCGCCTCGCCAGGGTCGAGCACGTTCAGGTAGCCCCGGCCACGGCCGAGGCTGATCACCTGACCGCCGAGGGCCTCCACCATGTCGACGTAATCGGGCTTCAAATCGCCCAACACCAGCGGCATCACGCCATACCCGGCCAAGCCGGTGGCCATCCGGCGGATGCCGGTGGACTTGCCCAGACCCGGCTTGCCGAGCACGAACACGGACGGGTTGGCGATCAGGTTCGCGCGCTGGAACCAGCTGATCGGGTCGCAGCACAGCGTCGCGCCGGAGGTGATGTGACGGCCGAACGGCACACCGACCATCGGCGTGCCCGAGCCGACGATCCACGGCCACAGCCCGCAGACCTGCACGGTGGTGCCCCGGTACTCGTCCGGGGCGTCGACCAGGACGTCCTCACCCCGGCCGCGTCCCAGCCAGCCGCGCGGGCCGGGCCGGGTCGGGACAATCGCGGGTGCGGCCTTGCGCTTGCCGCCACGGCGGAAGCGGCGGCCCTTGGCCCGCTCAATGGTCTCCTCGTCGACGAGCTGCGACGGGTCAACGGTGGTGCTCACAGTCGCTCCCTCATGGCGGCGGGCACCTTCAGGTGCTTGGGCAGGATCAGGCCGAGCGGCAGGGCGGCCGCGAACGCGGACGCTTGCGCGCCGTACACCGGCCGCAGCCGGAGCCGGGCCGTGGCGGCCAGGTTGTCGACAGCGGCCTTGGCCTCGGCCAGCCGGTCGTCGTCGAGCACCGTCGCGGTGACCAGCATGCCGAAGTTGACCAGGCCCGCACCGGAGGCCTCCTCCGAGGCGGTCGCGGCCGCCGAGCGGGTGGCCAGCACCGCACGCGCAGACGGTCGGCTCGTCGACGTGGCCACGAACTGCGCCGACCGCAGATCGGACTCGACGATCGCCGCGGCCTTCGCGGCGTCGATCGGGCGGTACAGCAGCGTGACCCGTTTGCGGGCCACCTCCCGGTGCGGGGCGAGCAGCCGCGCCAGCACCGAGGACTGCACCGAGCCACGCGGCGCGGTGGTCATCGACCAGGTAACGCTATAGGCGTCATCGTGGCGGTAGCCCTCCCAATCGGCCTCAGCTGCAACCGGTCCGACGTCGGACCAGTCGAGGGCGGTGTCCTCGCCCTCGCTGTGCGCCTGGTCGACCAGAGAGGCGATGCCGGGGTTGTAGGCGACCCGGATCACCTCGCACACCTCGGCCGCACTCAGCGGCCGGGCGGCACCGGCACCGGTCGCGGAGAGGCTGCCGGTCAGGCCCGGCAGGCGGGCCGCGAGGTCGCGGCCCATCTCGACGTCGGTGCGCTTCTTGCCCGTGGCCGCGCTGACCGAGGAGAACGTCAGCGTCACGTAAGCCTTGATGACGCTGGACCCCGAGGGGTACAGCTCGACAACCTCGTTGAGCATCGCCTTGGCGAACGCGGGAGCGTTCGGGTCGAGGTTGCTGGCCACCTCCCGGCGCAGCCGGTGCCCGGTGTCCGGGGCGGTCTCCACCGTCACCGCGCAGGCCTCCAAGCCGGGCTCGTCGCCCAAGTTCGCCAGCCAGTGACCCCAGTCGGCCACCCACACGTCGACCTGATCGGGGTCGACCAGGCTCGCGCCGTCCGGCTCGGTCGCGATGACGGCCGTGTAGGTGCGCGTCGTCGGGGCGTAGATGAGCGCGAACTGGCGGCCGTAGGAGTCGGTGTGCTCGGAGAGGCGCAGCTGCGCGGCGATGCCGGGCAGCTGATGGGTGCCCCACAGGGCGAACCCGAGCGGGCCGGACCGGTACAGGTGCGCGCCCTTGCGGGTCGCGGACCCCCACGAGATACGCGCCAGGCCACGGTCGAGCAGACTCTTGCCGTGCCGGTCACGGGTCAGGATCGTGCCCAGCACCACGGCCAGGACGGCGAAGGTGATCAGGCCCCGAATGAGGCCGCCCGCCATCGTCACCAGGACGGAGACGATCAAGCCACCGAGCATGATGCCGGTGCCCAGCGAGCCGAGACCGAACAGGCCCGAGGACGTGGGCTTGCGCCAGTTCCCGTAGGTCCGGGGTCCGGCGATGGACGTGCTACCTGCTGCCATTGGGTCCTCCTGAGCTGTCCTCGGCGGCCGACTGGACAGCACCAGCCGCCGCCTTCATGGTTCCGGTCACGGCCTGCACCCCGGCGCCGACAGCGGCGCCGACCGGGCCAGCGGCCGCGCCAGCGGCGGCCGCACCTCCTCCTGCTGCTGCACCGCCAGCGGCGGCACCTCCACCAGCACCCGCGCCAGCGCCAGCACCGGCCGCGCCGGTCGAGCCGACACCCGAGGCACCGGCAGGGCCGCTCGCGCCGGTCGAGCCGGTTCCAGGGCTGCCCGAGGGGCCGGAGCCGCCCTGACCGCCGGAGGGACCGGCCGAGTTCGTCGACCCTGACGGCGGCGACGAGCTGCTGCCGCCCTCATCACTCCCGCCCCCGCCACTACCGCCGAGCAAGCGCCCAGCGGCGACCGCGCCCGAGGGCAGCATCGCGGCCCCAGCCATCGCGGCCATCGCCATGCCCGAGCCGGAGGCGATCGAGGAGACGGCGGGGACGATGAGGCTCATCAACGCAGGGAGAGCGACCAGCGCGACGGCCATCAGCGTCAGTCCCACGATGACGCTGATCAGGCCCGAGCCGTCATCCTTGAAGATCGACGTGCCCGAGAGCTTGAAAGCGGTCGCGTAGACGATCGCCGCAGCGGGCTTATAGAGGATGAACGCGAGCAGCCAGCCGACCGTCTTGCGGAACATGTTCCGACCGGTCTCAGTGTTCGTGGCGGCCGCCGAGACCGGCAGCACACCGGCCAGCACCACCAGCATCCCGGCCCGCACGATCATCAAGAGAATCTGGACGACCGAGCCGACGATCGCGAACAGTCCAAGGACGATGATCAGGATCGCACCGAGGCCACCCGTTGCCGGGTTTGTCGTCAACGCGAGCAGCCCAGCCATGTTGCCGCCGAAGCAGGTGCCGTTGGTGTCCTCGATCGAGCACCCCAGCGAGCCGTTGAGGAGCCACACGCTGAACGAGTCACCGGCCGCGACCAGGAGCGAGACGGCGGTCAGGCCCGCGCCGCTGACAACCACGAGGGTCATCAAGGACTTCACCAGGTCCTTGCCCGGTTCTGCTCGCTGCTCCCACGCCATCCGCACCGCGCCGAAGATCACCCCAACGACGGCGACCGCGATCATGTACCACCACAGCGAGTTCTGGATGAACGCGACCGTGGGAGACCCGGGCGAGTTGACCGCAGGCGCGATCGCCGTCACCAGGCCCACAGCGGCCGAAATGATGATCGTGGCCACGAGGATCACCCCGAGCCGGTCGACGTGCTTCTGGCCCTCGTGCCGGTGGCCCAGGCCCATCCGCACGCCCGCGACCATCAGCGACAACACGCAGATGCCGAACGCGATCCACGTCGCCCAGCCCAAGATCGTGTTGATCCCGCCGACGTTGGCCGCGTGGTCGCCCGGTGACACACCGGTCGAGCCGCCGCCGCCGGTCAGGGTCGGAGTGCCGATGTTGACCCACATCGTGCCCAGCGAGGCCACGGCCTTACCCACGGCCTCGAGTACGGCGTCAGCGGTCTTGGTCAGAGCATCACCAATGGTCGAGGCCGCCCACTCCTTGGCCTTGCACTCGACGTCGAGGAACCCACAGTCAGCCATGTTTTACGCCCCCGCCCACGGGACGTAGCCGGTGAGGTTCGGCAGCTGAACGACCGGGCTCAGTTCCGAGCCGTCATCCGCGACGCGAATCTTCCAGTCGCCGCCCGACCACGCCACGTTCAGCACCATGCCGCCGACCGCGCCGCTGGACGTTCGGAAGGCGATATCGACGTCAGCCTGCTTCCCGTCGTAGCGCAGGACTCGGAAACCGGCGATCTGAATACGCGCACCGCCACCCCCCGCGCCAGTGATCGGCTTACGCAGCAACGCATCCCGGCCAGGGCCGGGCACGGTCGCTTCTTCGTAGAACTTCTTGCGCAGCGGGCCGTAGGAGCCGAGGGCGGTGTAGTTGGCGGCCGCCAGGAGAGCGCCGGTCGGCGTGCGGGCGTAGCACGACCGATAGCCGTCCTCTTCGACCTTGCCCGGTCCCTGGCCCTTGATCGAGGGCGCAGCCGTCGTCCCGACGAGCGCCCAGGTCGCGGCCGGAGCCGTGGCAACGGTCCCGGTCATCTCCACGGGCGTCAGGCCGCACACGCTGGCGTCAGACGGCGTGGCCGAGTTGGATGCCGTTGCCGTGGTCGAGGGCGACGGAGCCGATGTGTTGGTCGGCTCCGTCTTGCCCCCGAGCAGGTTCGTCAGGCTGAGCACCAGGCCCAGCACGACGATGGCGGCCACGACCACCGCCGAGGCGATGAACTTCTTCGAGGCCCCGGTGCTCTCGTCGTCGACGGGCGGAGTTCCTGCGTTGTTGTCTGTCATCGTCTCGGCTC
>JBDIAO010000058.1:0-17716 GCA_039812375.1 Phycicoccus sp.
GCCGGCGCCGCCATCGACCCATGGGTCGACGTTTTCGTAGGAGCCGGTCAGGTCGGAGCGGTCGTTGTCGGTGGGGGCCCGCCACAGCTCGAGCCGCGGCCCGGTGACCTCTCGTCCGGCGAGGGCGGTGAGCCGGCCGTGCTCGAAGACCGCGGGCCCGAGCTGTCGAACAATCGGCCAATAGGCCGAAAGTCGCCCGGCGCTGTGCTGGCCCTCGTCCTCGGCGCGGTTCCCGGCTCCGTGTCGAACAATCGGCCAATAGGCCGAAAGATGCACGGTGGGGGTCAGGTCGTGCTGGGTGAAGGTCAGGGCGTGCCCGGCCGGAGCCCACGGGGTCGGCTCGGCCAACGCCGCCTCGACCGTCAGCCAGGTCTCCGCCGCGAGCCCGGCATCCGCGCGCGCACCCGAGGCACCGGCGGCGGCATCCGCGCACGACCCGAGGGTGCCCACGAGGCCGCTGTCGAGGGATGCCGTGTGTGGCAACGACAGCGGGACGCGCACCTCACCACCGGACTGGATGGGCGGGACGTCGACGACACCCTCGATCACCGGGACGCCGTCGCGCTCAATGCGCCACCGGAAGGCCAGGTCGGAGGTGTCCGTGGTGTGCCGCCGGTTGGTGACGACCAGCTCGAGGTCGCCTCTCGCAGGCCCGCCCGCCACCGCGAGCCGGATGGGGGAGTACACCTGCGCGAGTTCGAGCAGGCTCGGGGTCGGGGTGCCGTCGGAGAGGACGAGCCCGTCCATGACGAAGTTGCCGTCGTGCACGACCTCCCCGAAGTCCCCGCCGTAACCGTAGAACTCGGTCCCGGCGGCGTCCCGGGTGCGGATGCCGTGGTCGCGCCACTCCCAGACGAAGCCGCCGTGCAGCCGCGGGTGGCGCCAGACGAGCTCGTCGTACTGCTCGAGCGCGCCCGGACCGTTGCCCATGGCGTGCCCGTACTCGCTGAGCAGGAAGGGCTTCGTGCGCTGGCGCGCGGATTCGGCTGCGGTGCACCCGAAGAGCAGGGTGCGCGAGTTGTCGTCCCCGATCGCGCAGACCTCGGCGATCGGGGTGTACATCCGGGCGTAGATGTCGGTGTAGGCCCCGGCGTGGTCGCCTTCGTAGTGCACCGGCCGCTCGCCGTCCCGGGCGCGGACCCAAGCGGCCATCGCGGCGAAGTTCTCCCCGGTGTGCGACTCGTTGCCCAGCGACCACATGACGATGCTCGGGTGGTTCTTGTCCCGCTCGACCGTCCGCTCGATCCGGTCGAGGTATGCCGCTCGCCACGTCGGGTCATCGCTCGGGTTGCCGACCCAGTCGTGCTCTTCGAAGCCGTGGGTCTCCAGGTCGCACTCGAGCACGACCCAGAAACCCAGCTCGTCGGTGAGCTCGAGCAGCCGCGGGTGCGGCGGGTAGTGGGCGGTGCGGATCGCGTCGATGTTGTGCCGCTTCATCGCCAGCAGGTCGGCGCGGGCCTTCCGCTCGTCGAAGACCCGGCCGTGGTCCGGGTCGGACTCGTGCCGGTTGACCCCGCGGAAGACGACCTTGGTGCCGTTGACCCGGAACTGGCCACCGGCAACCTCGATGGTGCGGAAGCCGACCCGCAGGTCGATCCGCTCACCGCGCGAGGCCAGGCTCGCGGCATACAGCCGAGGGGACTCGGCCGACCACGGCTCGACGGCGCCGACGTCGAGCGAGGCGATCTCGTCGGGCGTCGCCCAGGTGACCTCGATGCCGAGTTCGGGGAGTGTCAGGGTGATCGGGTATGCCGCCGCGCTCGCGGTGATCTGTGGGGTGAGCACCCCCGTGCCGGCGGCGGTGAACCCGGCACGCAGCCAGACGTCCTCGATGCCGCCGGCCGGGCGAGCCTGCAGCGTGACCTCGCGGAAGATGCCTGGCAGCCACCACTGGTCCTGGTCCTCGAGATAGCTGTCGGCCGACCACTGGTTGACCCGCACCGCGAGGACGTTGCGTCCCGGGCGCACGGTGTCGGTGACGTCGAACTCCACCGGCAGCCGGCTGCCGGTGCCCACTCCGACCCGGATGCCGTTGAGCCACACCGTGTAGCGCGACTCGACCCCGCCGAACCGGAGCACCACGGCATCCGCCTCGTCCCACGAGGCCGGGACCTCGAAGACGCGCCGGTGGTCCCCGGTGGGGTTCTCGTCGGGCACGTGCGGTGGGTCGACCGGGAAGGGGTACTGGGTGTTCGTGTAGATCGGGCGCCCGTAGCGTCCGTCGCCGACGAGGACCCAGTGCGCCGGAAGGGTGATCTCCTCCCATCCGGAGTCGTCGTAGCCGGGGTCGGCCATCGCCTCGGGGGTCTCACCGGCTGGGAGGATGCCGCTCGTGCCCGGCAGCCCCGGGTTGCCGGGGAGGAGCCGGAAGCGCCACGGGCCGCTTAGGTCCAGGCTTGGGGCGTCGGTGTGCAGCCACGAGCGGGGTGGGCGTCTGGCTCCTTCGCCAGTGGTGATCCTTGAGGGGTCGCTCATGCCGTTCGGGCTCGCCGGCCCACGGCTACTTGACCGCGCCCTCGGTCAGGCCGCCCCGCCAGAAGCGCTGCAGGACGATCATCGCGATAGCCAGCGGGATGACCGAGAGCAGCACCCCGCCGGTGGTCAGCTGGTAGAACTCCGGCAGCCGGTTGACTTGGCTGAGCCAGGTGTTGAGCCCCAACGTGATCGGGTAGAGCTTGGTGTCGGAGAGCATGACCAGGGGCAGGAAGTAGTTGTTCCAGATACCGACGAGCTGGAAGAGGAAGACGGTCACTAGGGCCGGGGTGAGGATGCGCAGCCCGACGACGTGGAAGATCCGGATCTCCCCGGCGCCGTCGAGCCGGGCGGCCTCGAGCAGGGCCTCGTCGACGGTTGCGTCGGCGTAGATCCGGCACAGGAAGAGCCCGAACGGGGAGACGAGCGAGGGGATCAGGACGCTCCAGTAGGTGTTGGCGATCCCCATCTGGCTGAAGAGCAGGAACAGCGGCAGCGCGGTCGCCGTCCCGGGGACGAGGACTCCGCCGAGGATGATGCCGAAGACGGTGCTGTTGCCGCGGAACTTGTACTTGGCCAGGGCGTAGCCGCCGGCGGCGGCGAGGTAGGTAGCGAGCAGGGCGCCGACCCCGGCATACAGGATCGAGTTGAGGAACCAGCGCACGAAGATGCCGCCGTCATAGGTGAGGACGGCCTTGATGTTGTCGAACAGGGCGAACGTCGGGGCGAACCAGAACCCGTTCGTGGAGAACAGGTCCTTGGAGGTCTTCGTCGAGGCGACGACGACCCAGTAGACCGGGACGAGGAAGTAGAGCGCGATGACGACGAGCAGGCCGGTGACGATGATCTTCGCCGACGCGGGGGTTCCCGGCTTGGTGTTGCTGGGCTTGGTGGTGCTGGGCTTGGTGGTGCTGGGCTTGGTGGTGGCCGAGACGCTCATCAGCTCTTCCTGTTCGTCAGGCGGAGGAATGCGAAGGACAGGACGAACGCGACCAGGGCGATGAGGACCGCCTGGGCAGCCGCCACGTTGTAGTCGTTGTAGGCGAACGCCGTCGTGTAGGCGCTGAGGTTCGGGGTGTACTGGCTGTCGATCGCCGGGGAGACCGACATGAGCACCTGTGGCTCGGCGAAGAGCTGGAGGGTGCCGATGATCGAGAACACCGTCGTCAGCATGAGGGCCGGCGCGATGAGCGGGACCTGGATGCTGCGGGCCACCCGCCACGCACTCGCCCCGTCGATGTGCGCGGCCTCATAGAGCTCCCCCGGGATGGACTTGAGCTGGGCGATGATGATGAGCATGTTGTAGCCGGCGTAGCTCCACGTGACGATGTTGGCGATCGACCACAGGACGGTTCCGGCGCCGAGGAAGTCGACCTCGATGCCCATCCACTTCGCGACGTCGATGATCGGGCTCAGTCCCGGGACGTAGAGGAAGGTCCACAGGATCGTCGCGATGACCCCGGGCACGCCGTAGGGCAGGAAGTAGGCCGCCCGGAACGCCCCGGGCCACTTCGCCGAGGCCGATTCGAGGAGGAAGGCGAGTACCGTCGCGAGCGCGATCATGATGGGCACCTGGACGATCCCGAAGAGGAACATCCGCCCGATCGAGGAGATGAAACTGCTGTTCTGCAGGGCGAGGGCGTAGTTGTGGAACCAGGCGAACTCCTGGCTGACCCCGCCCTCGCCGAAGAGGCCCTTGCGGGTCACCTTGACGAAGCTCGCCTCGATGGCGGCGAGGATCGGCAGGATGAAGGTGAGCAGGAAGACCAGGAGGAAGGGGGCCAGCAGTATCCACGGGGCCCTGGTCGTGGCGCTCGCGCGGCTACGTCCCTTGGGAGGGTCGGTCGGTGACGGTGTCGACGTGGTGCTCATGGCTTCCCCTTGCGGATGCTCAGGCCCTTGTTCCGGAATGCCGCGAGGATGCCCTCCTCGGCCTTGGCGACGCTGTCGACGAGAGACTGCCCGGAGGCCTTGCGGCGGAACTCGTCGGCGAGGATGTTGAGGGACTGCTGGGTGATCGGCCACCACTGCCACTTGTCGTTCTGCTGGGTGGAGGCCGGCAGGAAGACCTCGGTGTTGTAGTCCTGGCCGCCGAAGAACTCCGAGGGGCCCTTGCGGGCGGTGCCGATGAAGTCCTTGATCGGCGACCAGCCGATGCCGGAGTTCGCGATGAGTGCGTCGATGCCCTCATGGGTGCCGTTGAGCCATGCGGCGAAGGCGAGCGCTTCCTTCGGGTGGGCGCTGTTGGCGAGTACTGCGGTCGTCGACCCACCCCGGTAGCTCGACCCGTAGCCGCCGTGTTCCCAGCGCGGCATGGGGGTCACCCGCCACTTGCCCTCGCCGTTGGCGACCCCCTTGACCAGGGCGTCGGCCCAGCTCGCATCGGTCAGCGAGGCGAGCGTGCCGTTCGCCGCCGCGGCGAACCACGGGGGTGAGTAGAGGCTGAATGCCGTCGTGACGAGGTCCTTGTCGATGGCTTCGTCGAAGAAGCGCGCCACGGTCATCGTCGCCTCGTCGGTCATGTCCAGGACCCAGCCGTCTGCCTCAGCCCTGAGCCAGGTCGCGCCGGCCTGGGTCGCGTAGGCAACGAAACTGCTCGGGTCCGAGATGGAGAAGGCGTCGATGTAGACCTTGTTCTTCCGCAGTTCTGCGGCGACCTGGGCCCACTGGGTCCAGGTGGTCGGGGGTTTGGCCCCGACGGCGTCGAACAGGGCCGGTTGGTAGAAGGTCGCCATCGGTCCGGAGTCCTGGGGGATGCCGTAGACCCCGTCGACGAAGGAAACCTGGCCCCACAGGGTGGGGTCGAAGGTGGCGGCGTGCTCCTGCGCGCCATAGCGGCCCAGGTCGACGAGGCCGTTGACGAGCATGAACTCCGGCATGGCGCGCAGCTCGACCTGGGCCAGGTCCGGGCCGCCACCGGCGGCGAGAGCGGTGTAGAGCTTCTGGTAGCCGCCCTCGCCGCTGCTGGGGATCCACACCGTCTGGACCTGGATGTGCGGGTTCGCCGCGTTCCAGATGTCGGCGACCTTTTGGAGGTCCTTGAGCCAGGCCCAGTAGGTCAGAGTCACGGTCTTGCCGTCGGGTGCGGGCGGGATGGTGGGGGCGGTGTTGACCGAGGCCATCCCCGGGGTGGCGCACCCTGACAGGGCCGTCGTCGCTGCCGCCGCCGCGCCGAGACCGAGCAGCTGGCGCCGGGTCAATGCCGTCACCGAGGTCAGTGCTGTCATCCGGGTCACTCCATCGTGAGTCCTTCGGGCCCATAGTGCCGTCGATGGGTCGAGCGGCCGGCCGCTCCATGACGCTAGCATCAAAAGTGAGTAGGCGCTCGGGTTTCAGGTGACGGCATTCGAGGGGACACCGAGGGACACCCCGGAACAGTGGCGAGAACCTAGAACCTTTCCGGGGTTTCACCACGATTTCGGGGTCACCCCGAAATCGTGGCGGGTGGGTGCGGGTGCGTGGCGGGTGGGCGCCGGTACGGTGGCCGCCATGACGGAGGACACCTCGACGCGCCGCCGGGGGCCGTACGCCAAGACCGCCCGCACCCGGCAGCGGATCGTCGAGGCCGCGTTCGAAGTCTTCGCCGCACACGGCTACCGCGGCGGTTCGCTGCAGGACGTCGCCGACCGGGCCGGAATGGGGCAGACGAGCCTGTTGCACCACTTCCCCACCAAGCGGCACCTGCTCGTCGCGGTCCTCGATCACCGCGACACGAGCGCGGCAAACGAGCCGCGGGCCGTGCGGGAGCCGGACTTCCCGGCGCGGGTGGTCAAGCGGGCACGCCTCAACGAACACGTCGCCACCCTCATCGAGCTCTACGTCATCATGTGCGGGGAGGCGATGACCGACAACGACATCGCTCGCCACTACTACCAGCAGCGCTTCGCCCACCTGCGGCAGCTCTATGCGGGCTACCTGCGCGAGCTGGACGAGTCCGGCCGGCTCAGGGAGGGGGTCGACCCTGAGCGGGCAGCTTCCTCGATCCTCGCCCTGTGGGACGGCATCCAAGCACAGTGGTTGCTTGATCGCTCGGTCGACATGGCGGCGGTCCTTGCTGACTATCTCAACCTCATCACCACGCCGGACTTCGAGCTGGATCCGTTGGAGCACCAAGAGCAGAACCACCACGAACTAGGCTGAACCACCACGAACTAGGCTGAACTACGCAGGTCGAGGTGAGCGAGCGATCCGCGCCGCAGTGGGCGAAGGCTCGACACCCTCACCGGCGACAGGTTGTTACCCCAAGGGGGTGCCGCTCCAGGTGCCGCCGGAGCGAATGGAGGGAGTGCGTCATGGTTGTCCTGACAACTGCCGAGCTGTATGCGCAAGGCAAGGCGCTGCGTGCCAAGACCCCGCGGTCGGCACCGGGCACGGGGTTCAACGTGGCCCGAGATCCGGTGGCAATCCTCGAGGCGCAGAACCCAGCCAGGCTTCAGGAACTCGTGCCGGTGCGGTGGGGGCGGATGGTGCAGACCCCGTTCACCTTCTATCGAGGGGCCGCCGCACTGATGGCCCACGACCTGTCGACGACCCCGGTTAGCGGCATACGAGTCCAGGCCTGCGGGGATGCCCACCTGAGCAATTTCGGCTGGTTCGCCTCCCCTGAGCGCAGTCTCGTCTTCGATCTCAACGACTTCGACGAGACCTTGCCGGCCCCCTGGGAGTGGGACGTCGAGCGACTCGCTGCCTCGTTCGCGGTGGCAGCGCGCAATGCGCACTTCGGGCAGGCAGTCGAACGCTCGGCCGCCAAGGCCGTCTGCAAGGGCTACCGCCGCCGGATTCGTGAAGCTGCCGCAGAGAGCGCTCTGGACACCTACCATGCGGTGTTGACGGCAGAGCGCCTGCGCCAAGCCAGCGCCGCCCGCAAGAAGGGTCGAAAGGAGCGGGACAAGAAGATCGAGCGAACACTGCGCAAGGCCCGTCGACGCACCTCCGAGCAGGCCATGGGCCGGCTGACGGCCCCGGACGAGAATGGCGATCTGCGGATCGTCAACGACCCGCCGCTGATCGTCCGGTTCGAGGAGCCACCTGCAGACGTCGTGCGGGTGTTGCACGAGTATCAGGACACCGTTCCTGCTGACGTCTGCGAGTTGCTCAAGCGGTTCGGCATCGTCGACGCCGCGCTCAAGGTGGTCGGCGTGGGCAGTGTGGGCACCCGGTGTTTCATCGTCTTGTGCCTCGACTCGGGTGGCCACCCATTGATCCTCCAGGTCAAAGAGGCGACGGCGTCGGTCCTCGAGCCGTATGCCGGGCAGGGACAGTATTCGCATATGGGCGAACGCGTCGTTGCCGGGCAGCGGATCATGCAGGCGATCTCCGACCCGATGCTCGGGTGGACGGAGGCTGGCGGGCGGTACTACTACGTGCGGCACTTCCGGGATATGAAGGGCAGCTTCGAGGTGGAAGGGATGAGCGGGTCTCTCCTGCTCGACTATGCCCGGCTGTGTGGGGCAGTGCTGGCCCGGGCGCATGCGGAGAGTTGCGAGCCGGCGCTCATTGCCGGTTATCTCGGCAAGGGCAAGGATTTCGCCGCGGCGATGGCCGACTTCGCCGTTCGCTATGCCGACCAGAACGACCGGGACCACCAGGCCCTCACGGAGGCTATCGCCAGCGGCCGGATCACCGCGGACGCCGAGGGCTGACCCGCGAGATAGGGGGAATCGGCCCTTCACGGATGTTGCTAGGGGCCGATTCCCCCTATCTCGAAGGGGAGTTGCGGTCGAGCAGGAAGGGGAGTTGCGGTCGAGCAGAGTGACGGCTAGGTCCAGGCGCTGGCGAACAGAAGGATGGGCAGTACGAGCAGGGTCGCGGCATACCCGTACATGACGCCGGTGACCACGGGTGAGGCGGAAGGGCGGAGCAGGCTGATCCGCACCGGGGCCTGACCGGCTGCGCTGGCTCCCATCGCTGCCTCGGGTGCCGTACCGCCAGCCAACACGTCGAGTGCCCTTGCGGTCGCCGCGGCCCCAACGGATCGCACCGCGGCCCTGTCGGCGAGGACCTCGATGAGCAGACGCACCTCGCGCATCGCTGCCGAGCACCGGACAGGGGCCGGGACAGTCTCGTGGATGACGGAGAAGAACTCGACGAGCAGGTCGTGTCGTCCCCGCAGGTGAGCATGCTCGTGGGCAAGGACCGCAGCGAGCTCGGTGTCGTCGAGGGCTTCGACGACACCACGGGAGACCACGACCCGGCGCTCCCTACCGGGTAGGCAGTAGGCCGTCGGGGTGGGGTGCTCGAGGATCCGAAGATCGGCAGCGGCGTCGTCGTAGTGCGCGATGATGTCGACCAGTTCACGGTGTCGCGTGCGCACCTTGCGCATCCGGCGGCCGATGCGGTGTCCGGCGAGGAGCAACCGGCCGAGCATGATCGCGCTGACCGCCGTGGCAACAGCCATGAGCATCGGGTGCTGCCACACCGCCTGCCCATCGAAGAGGATCAGCGGCAGGATCGCCGGTGCAGCGGCGACGGCAGCGACGATGGCCGACAGGGTGACCGCCTGCCACGCGATCAGCGCGGCCCGCGGGTTGCGACGTGGCCAGGCCTGTCGTGCCATCATTCGCGGCGTGGGCCAGGCCAGGACGACCGCGAGCAGGAGCAGCAGGGCGGCGATCACGACGGTGGATGCACCCTGCCCGGCCGGCTCGCGAGGGGACTGGTCACGCTGACGAGCCTGAGCCCCGGCTGGGTCGGCGCAGCCGTCGCAAACCGAGCCGGGGACGACGCGTCTCGATCTCGGCGATGGCGGCCTTGAAGTCTTCGATCTCGTCCTCGCTCGCTCCGTCGAGGAAGTGCATGAGCGCCGCCCGGCGGTCGGTGACGTCCATCGCGTCGAGAGTGTTGCGCATCGTCGCCGCGGTGAGCGACTCCCTGGTACCGGTAGCCAGGTAGCGCCAGGCCCGGCCATCGCGTTCTCGGGTCAGCAGGCCCTTCTTCGTCAACCGGTCCAGCACAGTCATCACCGTGGTGTAGGCGATCTCCCGGTCCCCCTCGAAGCATTCGAGCACCTCGCGGACAGTCACACCGGTCGCCCGGTCTGCGGTCATCGACCAGACGTGCTCCATGACGACCCGCTCGAGGTCACCCAGGCGCAGATTCGAGGTGGTGGACGGCATCTCAGGTCCCCTTGGTGGTGCTGGTCGAGGTCGTGCTGATCGGGTGGCGGCGCCCCGCGGTCGGGGTGAGGTCGAGGACAGTGTCGAAGGCCGCCAGCCCATCCGACCGGTGGCTGACCATGACCACCGTCCGGTCCCGACCGATCCGGTCGAGATCGGCCAGGATGGCCGTCGCGGTCGCATGGTCGAGGTGAGCCAGGGGCTCATCCATCAGGATAGCCGGACGATTCGAGAGCAGGGCCCGGGCGATCCCGAGCCGGGCTCGCTCGCCACCGGACAGGCCACGTCCACCAGCCCCCAAGCGAGTGTTCAGACCCTCAGGTATGCCGTGCAGCCAGTTGGCGAGGCCGGCGCGGGCCAGCGCGTCCACGAGGCGCTCGTCGCCGGCCTGCGGCGACGCGACCCGCAGGTTGGCTCTCAGGGTCGAGGCGAAGACGTGCGGCTCGTCGTCGACGACGGCGAAATGGGCCCGGACCTGGTCGATCTCGGCGGCACACGCGTCGATCCCATCGATGAGATAGCTTCCCGAGGCCGGGTCGAGATGCCGGGCAAGAACGGCAAGCAGGGTGGACTTGCCTGAGCCATTCGCGCCGACGACGGCGAGCCGGTGCCCCGCTGGCAGGTCGAGGTCCAGCGGGCCCAGGTCGGTGCGGCCTGCGGTCCACGAGGCGGTGATCCCGCGCAGGGTGATGTCGGCGCTCTTGATGGGGTCCAGACGTGCCGGTTGTCCCGTCGTGGGGTCCAGGGGCGCCGCCCGCCCCGGCGCGGCGACCGCGGGGCTCTGCGCAAGCAGCGACTCGAGCCGGGCTACCGAGCCGTCTGCGCGGGCCAGCGAGCGCATCGCCTCGACGAGCGGCGCGAGGGCATCCCCGGTCGCCACCGGCACGACGACCAAGAGCGCCTTGACCGCTCCCGAGGCCGGTGCGTCCAGGGCGAACCTGGCGGCGAGCAGGGTGGCCACCCCAGTACCGGCGAGGATGAGAGCGGCGACGAGGGCGCGGCCGTGGCTCTGCCGGCGCACCGCGTTCCGCAAGGTGGTGTGCGCGTCGTCGAGCCAGCCCATCGCTGTCTGCGCGCCGCCGATCGCCCGCAGCTCATCGGCCTGTCGGGTGACCAGGTCTCCGATGGACATGACCTGCGCGCGCGCACTGAGGATCTCGTCGCGCCCCCGGGACTCCAGGCGCCAGGCGATCCAGCAGCCGATGCTCAGGACGGCGAGCAGCCCGGCTAGAACCAGTCCCACCGGTGGCCACAGGGCCGAGGT
Source organism: Phycicoccus sp. (assembly GCA_039812375.1). Classification (GTDB taxonomy): domain Bacteria; phylum Actinomycetota; class Actinomycetes; order Actinomycetales; family Dermatophilaceae; genus JAGOME01. The sequence goes on from JBDIAO010000058.1 coordinate 10,852, forward strand.
GAGTCCGACGGCGAGTAGTCCGGAGGTCGCACTGGCCACGACCGGGACTGTGACCCGCACCTGCGCCTCGACGACGTCGGTGAGGTCGTCGACGACACCGGTGAGGACGTCAGCGCGGGACCGGCGGCCGAGGCGGGCCGGGGTGAGCGGGATGAGCGCGGCATACACGCGTTGGCGGCGAGTGGCGAGGTCGCGCAGCGCCTCGTCGTGGGACCGGACCCGCTCCACGTAGCGGAAATAGGGGCGAGCCATGCCGAACGCTCGGACGGCGACGATCGCGGCGAGCAGGGTGAGTAGCACCGGACGCTCACTGGCCCGGACGATGAGCCATCCCGACGTGGCCGTCAGGGCGATCCCAGATGCGGTGGCTGCGCCGCCGATGAGCCCGGCGAGCAGGATGCCTGGGGTGGGGCGGCGACCGGTCGTGACCGGAGTCGGAGTGTGCGTCGCCGAGGTTGTGGGAGTCATCGGTGCAACACCTGTGCCCCAGCCCCGCTGAGCCGGACGTGCTGGTCGGCGCGCTCGAGCAGGCCGCTGCGGTGGGTCACCGCGATGACCGTATGCTGCTGCGCCAACTCGGCGATGAGCTCTTCGACCAGCGTTGTGGCAGAACGGTCGAGATGTGCGGTCGGCTCGTCGAGGAGGAGGACCGGGGCGTGGCTCAGCAGCGCCCGAGCCAGGGCGATCCGGGCCCGTTGGCCGGCGGAGAGGCCGAACCCGTCGTCGCCGACCACGGCGGCGAGGGCGCCCGGCAGGCCGGCCACGAACCCCTCGAGACCGACTCTGCGCAGCACCTCCCACAGCGCGGCGTCGGGTGCAGGCCCGGCAAGGGTCAGGTTGTCGCGCACCGTCCCCGCGGTCAGGAAGGGGCGCTGGGTGACGTAGTGGGCCGCCTGGGCGCACACCCGACCGCTGGCCGGTTCCCGCAGCCCGGCGATGACGTCGAGGAGAGTCGTCTTGCCGACCCCAGAGGGTCCGGTCAGCACGGTGAGGCCAGGCCGGGCGGTGAGGCTGAGGTGGGAGAGCACTGCGGGCTCGTCCGCGGCATACCGGTAGCTGACGTCGGTGAGGACAACCCCGGCCTCCTCACCCGGGGTGCGCGGAGCGGACGTCGCAGGCGCGGGGGCGTCGAGTGCTGTGAGGATGTCGGCGATCGCCTCGGCCCCGTCGGCGGCGGCGTGGAACTCGGCCCCGATCCGCCGGACGGGCCAATACGCCTCGGGGGCCAGCAGGATCGCGGTGAGCCCGGCCATGAGGGTCATCGAGCCCCAGGTGAGCCTCAACCCGACGGTGACGGCAACGATGGCTACCGAGATCGAGGCGAGCAGTTCCAGGGCCGCCGAGGAGAGGAAGGCCAACCGCAGGGTGCGCATTGTTGCCTGCCGGTGCTTCTGCGAGACCTCGCCGATCGTGGCCACCTGTGCCGTGGCCCTGCCGTAGACAACGAGGGTGGGCAGGCCGCGCACGACGTCGAGGAAGTGCCCGGACAGGGCGGCCAGCGCCTGCCACCGTCGGGCGGTGTCGTCTTGGGTGCGTTGCCCGATCAGTGCGGCGAAGAACGGCAGCAGCGGCAGGGTGAGCACGACCACGACAGCACTGACCCAGTCCACGAAACCCAGGGCGACGATGGCGCACACGGGCACGAACACTCCGGCGACGAGGGCGGGAAGGAAGCGCGCGACATACGGCTCGACGGTGGCGGCTCCTTGTGCGGCGAGGGTGACCGCTCGGTCCGGCGCGGGGCGTGCCTCCGCCGGCTGGGTGAGCCAGTGCGCGAGGATCCGCTTCCGCAGGGCCAGGCTCACCTCGACCCCAGCCCAGGCCTGGACCCGCTCGGCGATCCAGCCGAGTGCCGCCCGCGCAGCGAAAAGGGCTGCCGTGAAGGCCACCGGGGTGCCCAGGTCCCCGGCACGCACCACGGCGACGACGAGGGCACTGAGCGCAAACGCCAGGGCGATCGTCGACAGTCCCTGGGCGATCCCCACGCCGGCCAGGACGGCGACCGACGGACGAACCGCCGGCGCCGCCCTGAGCAGGCGTGGGTCGAAAGGTTTCATCCGGGGCTCTGCGGCCTCAGGAGACCGCGACCGGGTCCGGGATGTGCGCCACGCTGATCCGCTTGCGGAACGTCCAGTAGGACCACGCGGTGTAGAGCAGCGCGATCGGGGTGAAGACGACCGCAGCCCAGGTCATGATGGTCAGAGTCATCGGGGTGCTCGAGGCGTTCATCACGGTCAGACTCGTCCCGTCCGCCAACGTTGTCGGCATGACGTCGGGGAAGAGCGCGAGGAAGTAGGTCGCGACGGCGAGGGCCATCGTCGCTGCCGTGCCGGTGAAGGCCAGACCCTCCTTGCCCACGGAGTTCATCCCGATGGCGAAGAGCAGGGCGAGCGCGGCCAGTGCCGTGGCGATCCAGCTCCACATCGTGCCGTGAATGATGCCGATCCACACCAGCAGCACCACGGCGAGGACTGCGGTAACCAGGCCGATCTTGGTGCCGAGGGCCCTGGCGTCGCCACGGATCTCACCGTCGGTCTTCAGGGCGAGGAAGTGGGTGCCGTGGGTGAGCGAGAGCCCGAGGACGACGATTCCACCGAGCAGGCTCATCGGGTTGAGCAGGGTGAACAGGTTGCCGGTGAACTCCATCTCGGCATCAATGGGCATGCCGCGCACGATGTTGGTCAGGGCCACCCCGATGAGCACCGGTGGCAGCACCGAGCCGAGAATGATGGCCACATCCCAGTTGCGGCGCCATTGCACGTCGTCTCGCTTGTGCCGGTACTCAAACCCCATGTTGCGCACGATGAGGGCGACGAGGACGAGCAGGAGTGGCAGATAGAAGGCGGAGAACATCGTTGCGTACCAGTGCGGGAAGGCGGCGAACATGGCGCCCCCGGCGGTGAGCAGCCAGACCTCGTTACCGTCCCAGAACGGGCCGATGGTGTTGAGCATGACCCGGCGGCGCTTCTCGGTGTCGGCGGCGTCCCGACCTTTGCCCAGAACCGCCAGGAGAGTCCCGACGCCGAAGTCGAAGCCCTCGAGGACGAGGAACCCCGTCCACAGGACGGCGATGAGGCCGAACCAGACGACCTGCAAGGCGGTCGGCGTCGCGTCCGGGACTGCCGTGGTGAGTGTGGTGATCTGCATGGCTGTTCAGTCCTGTCCGGGCATCAGTAGGCGAACTCGAAGGGGGTGCCCTCGTCCTGGTCCTCGTGCATCACCGGCTCCTCGAAGGGATCGGCGCCGCGAGCGGCGTAGGTGAGGAAGAGCTTGACCTCGATGACGGCGAGTGCGGCATACAGCAGTGTGTAGACGACCATCGAGGTGACCACCTCGCCGGCCGAGACCGCAGGAGACACCCCAGTCGTCGTCGTCATCAGGCCGTAGACAACCCAGGGCTGGCGGCCCATCTCGGTGAAGATCCAGCCGAAGCTGATCGCGAGGACCGGCAGCAGGGGGTTCCAGATGGCCGCCTGCTTGTAGAACCAGCCGTCGGGGATGCGGCCCTTGCGGGTGGCCCACAGCACCATGGCCGAGAGGAAGGTCGAGACGAAGCCCAGGCCCATCATGAGGCGGAACGTCCAGTACGCCACTGGGATGATCGGGGTATAGGTCTCGTCGGCGACAAGTCGGGCCACCTGCGGGCCGTACTGTTCGGCGGCCTTGGCGGCCATCGCCCGCTCGTTCTCCCGGGCCTCGTTGATCCCCATGACCTCGGCGCTGAAGTCGCCGTGGGCGAGGAAGGACAGCAGGCCGGGGATCTCGATGATCCGGGTCGCCTGGGAGCCGTCGAGGGTGCCGATGGACAGCACCGAGAAGGGTGCGCTGGCCTGACTGTCGTAGAGGGCCTCGGCCGCCGCCATTTTCATCGGCTGGACCTCGGTCATGATCTTGCCCTGGATGTCCCCGGAGACGATGACTCCCAGGCTGGCCACCAGGCTCACCCAGGCCCCGACCCGGGTGGCTGTGCGGTACATCGAGGCGTCCGGGGTGTCGCGGTGCTTCATCGCCAGCCACAGGCCCACGCCCATGACCACCGCGCCACCGGTCATGTATGACGCGGTGATGACGTGTGGGAAGGTCACCAGCTGGACCTTGTTGGTCAGCACTGCGGCAAAGTCGGCCATCTCGGCTCGTCCGCTGTCCGGGTTGAACCGGAAGCCCACCGGATGCTGCATGAAGGAGTTCGCCGCGAGGATGAAGTAGGCCGACAGCACGGTGCCGAGGTGGACCATCCAGATCGTCGCGACGTGGATCTTCTCGGGGATGCGTCCCCAGCCGAAGATCCACACCCCGAGGAACACCGACTCCATGAAGAAGGCGAGCAAGGCCTCGAAGGCGAGCGGGGCGCCGAAGATGTCCCCGACGAACCGGCTGTAGTCCGACCAGTTCATGCCGAACTGGAACTCCTGGACGATGCCGGTAACCAGGCCGAGGGCGAAGTTGATCAGGAACAGCTTCCCAAAGAACTTCGTTAGCCGCAGCCACTCCGGCTTGCGGGTGCGCAGCCACATGACGTGGAACCACGCGACGATGAAGGACATCCCGATGGTGATCGGGACGAAGAGGAAGTGGTAGACCGTGGTGATCGCGAACTGCCACCTGGCCAGGGCCAAGGCATCCATGCGGGACTCCTGTGGGACGCATGTAGCTACTACGGGACGTCGTAAATCCTACGCTGGGTAGTACTCCGAGATTGGCTCGTGTGAGGCGCACCGCGTGTGAGTCCTCCCACGCCCCTGACCGCGCCGCCACGTGTCGAACATTCGGCCAATAGGCCAGTTCGTGGACGCTGCCGGGGCCGGCGTCAACACCCGACGCGGCCTCGCTCTCGGCGCGGACGTTCCCGGCTCGCGCCGCGGTGCTCGTGGCAGGATGTCGCGGGTGACAGACCTCATCGTCGAGCAGGTCGGCGATCCCTCGCGGCTGCGCGAGGTTGCCGACTTCTTTGTGCAGGTGTGGGGTCGCAACGACGAGGGGGTGCCGATCGGAACCGAGATGCTCCGCAGCCTCATGCATGCCGGTGGGATGGTCTCGATCGCCTCTGCCGGCGACATCCTGGTCGGCGCTGCCGTTCTCGGTAGAGGGATGCCGGGGGAGTGCTACAGCTACCTCGCTGCTGCTCGGCCCGGGTACACCGACCTCGGGATCGGCCGGGCGCTCAAGCTGCACCAACGGGACTGGGCGCTCGCGGCCGGACTGCACACGATGGTGTGGACATTCGACCCACTGGTCGCCCGGAACGCTCGATTCAACCTCGTCAAGCTGGGAGCCGTCGCCGGCGAATACGAGATCGCGTTCTACGGCGAGATGCACGACACCCAGAACCAGGGCGAGATCGGTGACCGCCTCGTTGCGCACTGGCACCTCGGCTCGGCCCGCGTGAAGGCCGCAGTCGAGGGGAACCTGGGCGAGCCTCCTGCCCCGCGCGGCGAGGTGCTCGGCATCGGTCCGGACGGCGTGGATTTCCGCTGGCAGGACGGGGACGAGGCGTGGGTGCGCGTTCCCGGCGACATCATGACGGTGCGCAGCCGTGACCGGGAGCAGGCGAACGCCTGGCGTCTGGCCACCCGGGAGGCGTTCCTCGGCGCGTTTGCCGACGGGTTCCTCGCCGACGGGCTTGCTCGGGAGGGCATTTACCATCTCAGCCGCGCCGGCGCGTGACCTAAGGAGAAGACATGAGGATCGAGCACCTCGAACTGCACCGGATCGCCATCCCCCTCGTCGCCCCGTTCCGCACGTCCTTCGGCACCTCTCACGACCGAGTGACCTTCCTCGTGCGGGTGGTCACCAGTGACGGGGTCGAAGGCTGGGCCGAGTGTGGGGCCGAGGAGGAGCCGCTCTATTCCAGCGAGTTCCTCGCCGGCGCCGAGATTGTTCTGCGTGACCATCTCGTGCCGCGCCTGGCCGCACTCGGTGACCGCCTCGCCGGGCACCTCGTCGGCCCGACCCTGGCCCCGGTCACCGGCCACCCGATGGCCAAGCACGTCTTGGAGACCGCGGTTCTCGACGCGCAGCTGCGCAGCGCCGGGATCGGCTTCGCCGATCTCCTCGGGTCGGTCAGGGATCGGGTCCCGGCCGGGGTGTCGGTGGGGATCATGGATCGTATGGAGGACCTGGTCGAGGCGGTGGGTCGCTATCTCGCCCAGGGCTACGTCCGGATCAAGCTCAAGATCGAACCCGGGTGGGACCTCGAGCCGGTTCGGGTGGTCCGCGAGACCTATGGGGACATCCCGCTCCAGGTCGACGCCAACGCGGCATACACCCTGCTCGATGCGGCACATCTGGCCCGCCTCGACGACTTCGACCTGCTCCTCATCGAGCAGCCCTTCCCCACCGACGACCTGCGCGGGCACGCAACCCTGGCCAGCCGGATCTCCACCCCTGTCTGCCTCGACGAGTCGATCACCTCCGCCCGCGACGCGGCGACTGCGATCGCCCTCGGCGCGGCCGACGTGATCAACATCAAGCCGTCCCGGGTCGGCGGATACCTCGAGGCCAGGCGGATCCACGACGTAGCGCACGCCAACGGCATACCCGTCTGGTGCGGTGGGATGCTCGAGACCGGGATCGGACGGGCGCCCAACCTCGCGCTCGCCGCGCTGCCCGGGTTCACCCTGCCCGGGGACACTTCAGCGTCGGACCGCTACTACCGGCAGGACCTCACCGACCCGTTCGTCCTGACCGACGGGCACATCCCGGTGCCCACCGGTCCAGGCACGGGGGTCGAGGTGATCCCGCAGGTCCTCGCCGAGTTCACCACATCGGTGGAGACCATTCCCTGGCAGGCCTGAACCCGACAGCGTCCCCGAAGGGGCGACTCTGCCGGGTCGGGCCACTCAGGTCCGGGCCACTCAGGTCCGGG
>JBDIAO010000059.1:0-17546 GCA_039812375.1 Phycicoccus sp.
TCCTCAGTAGCCACAGGCTCCTCAGTAGCCACTGGTTCCATGGAAGAGGTGGAGTCCGGAGTCAGGGTGGGATCTTCGGGTGCGTCGGAGTCCTCGGGTGCGTCCGGCTCGTTGGTCGAGGTGTGCTTCATGGCGGCGGCATGGGCAGCGGCCGCAATCTGAGCGGCGGTCGGGCCGTTGCTGGGTCGCTTGGGTTCCGCCTCGGACCGGGCCGGCTCGCCCGTGCCCCGGCGGCTACCGCCGCGGGCCCCCCGAGGAGCCGACCCACCGCGCTCGTCAGCACCGGAGCCGACATCTTCCCGAGTGGCGCTCACCGGCTCGCTGTGGATGACGATGCCGCGTCCGTTGCAGCAGGTGCACTGCTCCGAGAACGCCTCGATGAGCCCTGAACCGACCCGCTTACGCGTCATCTGAACCAGGCCGAGGGACGTCACCTCGGCGACCTGGTGCTTGGTGCGGTCACGGCCAAGGCACTCGAGCAGGCGCCGGACGACCAGGTCACGGTTGGACTCCAGGACCATGTCGATGAAGTCGATGACGATGATGCCGCCGATGTCCCGCAGTCGCAGCTGGCGGACGATCTCCTCGGCAGCCTCGACATTGTTCTTCGTCACGGTCTCCTCGAGGTTCCCGCCGGAACCGACGAACCTGCCCGTGTTGACGTCCACGACGGTCATCGCTTCGGTCCGATCGATGACCAGGGATCCCCCGCTAGGCAGCCACACCCGGCGGTCCATCGCCTTGGCGAGCTGCTCGTCGACACGGTGATGGGCGAAGACGTCTTCCTCCGACGTCCAACGGGAGACACGGGCAGCGAGGTCAGGGGCGACATCCTCGACGTAGCCGCTGACCTCTTGCCAGGCCCGCTCACCGGCCACGACAAGGCGAGTGAAGTCCTCGGTGAAGATGTCGCGGATGACCCGCACCGTCAGGTCGGGCTCACCGTGGAGCAGCACCGGGGCGCCACCACTGCCTGACTTGCGAGCAGTGGCCGATGCCGCTCTGGCCTGGATCCGATCCCACGCCCTGGCGAGTCGATCGACATCGGCCCGCAACTCTTCCTCGGTGGCCCCCTCGGCCGCTGTGCGGACGATGACACCAGCGGAGTCGGGGACGATCTCCTTGAGAATCCCCTTGAGCCGTGAGCGCTCCGTGTCGGGCAGTTTGCGCGAGATCCCCGTCATCTGCCCCTCCGGGACATAGACGAGGAACCGTCCGGGAAGACTGATCTGTGAGGTGAGCCTGGCTCCCTTGTGTCCGATCGGGTCCTTGGTGACCTGGACCAGTACCGTGTCCCCGCTGGTCAGCGCATTCTCGATGCGCTTGGCCTGGTTCACCTCCAGCCCAGCCGCATCCCAGTTGACCTCCCCGGCATAGAGGACGGCGTTGCGCCCCTTGCCGATATCGACGAAGGCGGCCTCCATCGACGGCAACACGTTCTGGACCCGCCCGAGGTAGACGTTGCCCGCCATCGTCGAGGTCGTCTCCTTGGAGACATAGTGCTCCACGAGAACGCCGTCCTCGAGCACCCCGATCTGGGTGCGGCCGGGCAGCCCACGAACGACCATGACTCGCTCAACGCTCTCGCGCCGGGCGAGGAACTCCGCTTCGGTGATGATGTTCCGACGCCGTCCGGCCTCCCGACCCTCGCGACGGCGCTGCTTCTTGGCCTCCAGTCGCGTCGAACCCCGAACGGCGGTCGGTTCGTCCCGTTCCCGCCTCGGTTCCCGCACCCTGGTCACGGTGCCCGGCGGATCCGTGGACTCCGCGGTCCCCGAGCGTCGACGCCGACGCCGACGCCGGTTCGTGGCGGACTCCTCACCGCCGTCGTCGCCACCGGGTCCGGCGCTGCTCTCGGCCGTCGCGTGCTCGTCACCGTCCGAAGGCTGCGAGCCGGTCGAGGAGTCGCCGACCCCGGTGGTCTCCTCGGATGTCAAAGCCTCGCCCCCGGCCGGCTCCGTGGTGCGTGTGCGCCGGCCTCGGCCACCGCGGCGACGCCGGCTCCGGGCACCTTCACCGGCGACCTCCTCCGCAGGCACCGGCGGCTCAACGTCCGGGCCTGATCCTCCTTGAGCAGGGGCGTCGGCACCGAGTTCGGCCTCATCGGTTGCATCCCGAACGGAAGACGGCTCCGCCGTGCGCTCGGCGGGCGCCTGCATGGGTGCGGTGGCCCGGCGACGGCGTGGGGCCACCGTGGGCTCTGGCGGCTGAAAGAGCAGACCGAAGCTCGCCACCACCGGAGGGGCCGATCCCGGCTGGCTCGACTGAGCCGCAACGCTGGCCGTCGCGTCGGTCTCGGAAACCTCCGCTGCGTCGGCGACGACCTCGGCCTCAGCAACCACGTCCTCAGCGTCATCGACGAGGCCGGCCACGGAAGCCGCCTCAGGCTCAGCGACCACCCCGGTCTCAGCGACCACCTCGGCGACGTCCACCTCCGCGGGCACCACCGAGCGCTTCTTCTTCGGCGCTGGCTTCTTCTTCAGGTCGCGCTTGACCTTAGCCTTGGCTCCCTTGGCCTTGCTGCCCGTCGGCGTCTGTGTTGTCGGGGTCTCGTCCGTCGAAGCCACGTCCGGCTCCTTTCCCACCCGCGCGGCGCAACCCCCACACCACCGGAGTGACCCGGCCGGGCGCCGACGCGGTGCGCGTCTCGATCGTGGCACCCGGGCAGGGTCACCACGGAAGTCTCGGTCGTGCCCCGGAGTGGTTCGCGCGCTGCGCGGCACCGCCTCAGGGGCCGATGACCTCGAGGTCAGCGGCCAACGGGTCGGCCACCTCGTCCGTGCCGGCGATGAGCGGCCCTTGCCCGAGCCGCGTGACCACGGGGGCCACCGGCGGAGTGAAGGACGTCAGCGCTCGTAGCGCGGTCAGGATGTCATCGGGACGCACGGTCGGTGTGGTGTGCCGTACGACCGCTCGCAGTATCGCACACCCGGGCTCCTCTGCGGCCGAGGCGGACAGGCTCAGCACGGCCGCGCGGGTGTCGAAGGTCCTGGGTCCGGTGCGGAAAGTGCGTGTCACCTCGGCCCGGTCGCACGACAGATAAGCCTCCAGCACCGCCGCGAGCGCCTCCGGAGCGACCCCGCTCATCCGCATCTCCCAGACGCTCGCCTCCAGCCGGTCGGCGAGCGCCCCCGGGCCCGCCTCGACGCAGGTGAGGATGTCCAGCCCGGGAGGCAACGCGGCGTCGAGCGCAACCCGGACCTTCTCAGGGTCGGCACGCTCGGCGAGGGAGATCTCGAAGTACTCCGCCTCGCTGGCCGCACCGGTAGGCGCGGCGCCCAGGTAGGAGATCCGCGGGTGCGGGTGGAATCCCGCGGAGAAGGCCATCGGCACCCCGGCCCGGCGCAGGGCCCGTTCAAGGGCCCGAGCGAAGTCCCTGGTCGAGGAGAAGCGGAGCCGTCCTCGCCGGGCGTATCGGATCCGCAGCTTCTGGACGGTTGGAGCCGGTGGCGGCCCCTCCGGGGTGCGCTGGCGTGCCATATGAGCAGTATCCCCGAGGCTCTAGGGTGTGCCCATGCCGCAGATCGACCGCCGCCATCTGCACCAGCTCCGCACCATCGAGCAGACGCGGTATGCCGCCGCCCACCCGCGCAGTGCTGAGCTCTTCGCCGCCTCGACCAACCTCTTTGGCAGAGTGCCGATGACGTGGATGAACAAGTGGGGAGGTGGGTTCCCGCTCTATCTCGCCTCCGCCCACGGCAACCGGATCACCGATGTCGACGGGCACGAGTACATCGACTTCGCCCTCGGCGACACCGCAGCGATGGCGGGACACTCCCCCGCGGCGACGACCGCGGCGGTGGCCCGGCGGGTCGGCGAGCTCGGGGGGTTGACGACGATGCTCCCCACCGATGACGCCCAGTGGGTCGCCGCCGAGTTGACCAGACGGTTCACCCTGCCGCTGTGGAGCTTCACTCTGTCCGCTACCGACGCCAACCGATGGGCGATCCGGCTCGCCCGGCTGGCGACTGGGCGGCCCAAGGTGCTCGTCTTCGGTTACTGCTACCACGGTTCGGTCGACGAGGCGTTCGCGCTGCCCGGCCCGGACGGTAAGACGGAGTCGCGCCCCGGCAACGTCGCACCGCCGGTGCCGCTGGAGCTGACCACTCGTGCTGCCACGTGGAACGACCTGGCCTCCGTCGAGGAACAGCTCGCCCACGGTGACGTCGCAGTGATCCTCACCGAGCCCGCCCTGACCAACATCGGGATCGTCCTGCCCGAACCGGGGTTCCTCGACGGGCTGCGAGAGCTCGCCACCCGTTACGGCACCCTCCTGCTTATCGACGAGACGCACACATTCTCCGCCGGATGGGGTGGTGCAACGACAGCCTGGGGACTCCAGCCGGACCTGTTCGTCATCGGCAAGTCCATCGGTGGCGGTATCCCGTGCGGCGCCTATGGGCTGAGTGAGCAGGTCGCGGCGGCGATCACCCAGTACACCGAGGCCGGCACGGCGGACATCGTCGACGTCGGCGGCGTGGGCGGCACACTGGCGGGAAACGCTCTGTCCACCGCGGCCATGCGTGCCACCCTCGCCGAGGTACTCACCCACGAGGCGTTCGCGCACATGGTGGAGCTGGCGGACGCCTTCGCCGACGGTGTGCAAGACGTGCTCGACCGCCTCGACCTGCCATGGTCGATCAGCCGGCTCGGGGCCCGCGCCGAGTATCGCTTCGCCCGGCCTGCTCCCCGCTCAGGGGAGGAGTCCGCCGCCGCGCACGACGACGACCTCGACACGTATCTGCACCTGGCCATGTGCAACCGCGGCATCTTGATGACACCGTTCCACAACATGGCGCTCATGTGCCCGCAGACGACCCACGCCGACGTCGAGCGGCATACAGTGGTGTTCGAAGAGGTCACGACGGCACTACTGAGCAGCTGAGCGTTCCCCCACCGCAGCGATCGGCAGCAGGGTGCGCCCGCTCGGTCCGGTCTGGATGTGGGTCCCCATCTGGGGGCACACCCCGCAGTCGAAACACGGAGTCCACCGGCAGTCCTCGACAGCGTTCTCGTCGAGGGCGTCCAGCCAGTCCTGCCAGAGCCACTCCTTGTCCAGGCCGGAGTCGATGTGGTCCCAGGGCAGCACCTCGGACTCCTCACGCTCCCGAGTGGTGTACCAGTCCACGTCGACGGGCAGGGCGGCGAAGGCCTCCTGGGCAGCAGCCATCCAGCGCTCGTAGGAGAAATGCTCGCTCCACCCGTCGAAGCGGCCGCCAGCGCGCCATACGGCCTCGATAACAGCGCCGACCCGCCGGTCCCCGCGGGAGAGCAGGCCCTCGACGACGCCGGGTCTGCCGTCGTGGTAACGGAACCCGATGGAGGAGGCGTAGCGCCGGTCGGCCCGGATGACCTGCCGAAGCTTCGCCAACCGAGCGTCGGTGTGTTCGGCTCCCAGTTGCGCGGCCCACTGGAACGGAGTGTGCGCCTTGGGGATGAAGCCGCCGATGGACACGGTGCAGCGGATGTCCCGACGCCCACTGACCTCACGCCCGGTCTCGATGACCCGCTTGGCGAGTTCGCCGATCTGCAGGACGTCCTCGTCGGTCTCGGTCGGCAGCCCACACATGAAGTAGAGCTTGACCTGGCGCCAGCCGGCCCCGTAGGCGGCGGCGACGGTGTCGATGAGATCCTGCTCGCTGACCGTCTTGTTGATGACCCGGCGGATCCGTTCGCTGCCACCCTCCGGGGCGAAGGTGAGCCCGGAGCGACGCCCTCCCCGGGTCAGCTCGTTGGCCAGGTCGATGTTGAACGCGTCAACGCGGGTCGAGGGCAGCGAGAGCCCGACCTGCTGCCCCTGGTAGCGGTCAGCCAGGCCTTTGGTCACTTCGGCGATCTCCGAGTGGTCCGCCGAACTCAACGAGAGCAGCCCGACCTCCTCGAATCCGGTCGCGGCCAGCCCCGCCTCGACCATTGCGCCGATCGTGGTGATCGAGCGCTCCCGCACCGGCCTGGTGATCATCCCTGCTTGGCAGAAGCGACACCCCCGGGTGCAGCCTCGGAAGATCTCCACGCTCATCCGTTCGTGGACCGACTCGGCGAGCGGAACCAACGGCGCCTTGGGATAGGGCCAGGCGTCCAGATCCATGACAGTGTGCTTGCCCACGCGCCAGGGCACCCCCGCGCGGTTGGGGGCGACCCGCTGGATCCGCCCGTCGGGAAGGTAGGTCACGTCGTAGAAGGCTGGCACGTAGACCCCCCCAGAACGGGCCAGTCGCAGCAACAGCTCCTCACGACCACCAGGTGAGCCCTCCTCCTTCCACGACCGCACGACGGAGGTCATGGCCAGGACCGCTTCCTCGCCGTCACCGACGACCGCGGCGTCGATGAAGTCGGCGATCGGCTCGGGGTTGAACGCGGCGTGCCCTCCGGCGACAACGAGTGGGTGGGTGAGCTCGCGGTCGACGGCATGCAAGGGGATGCCAGCCAGGTCGAGTGCGGTCAGGAGGTTGGTGTAGCCAAGTTCAGTAGAGAACGAGACCCCGAGCAGGTCGAAGTCGCCCACGGCGCGGTGGGCGTCGACCGTGAACTGCGGCACCCCGTGCGCCCGCATGAGGTCCTCGAGGTCGGGCCAGACGGCATACGTCCGCTCGGCGAGGGCGTCCGGGCGCTCGTTGACGACCTCGTAGAGGATCATCGATCCCTGATTGGCCACGCCCACCTCGTAGGCGTCGGGGTACATCAGCGCCCATCGCACCGTGTGCTCCCCGCCGACGTCCCAGGCCTTGACCGTCGCGTTGAGCTCGCCACCGATGTATTGGACCGGCTTGCTCACGTGTCCGAGCAGAGGCTCGAGGGCAGCGAAGACGGACTCACCAGGCATCCCCCAAGGGTAGGTCGACCAACCCCAGGTCCCCAAAGCAGCGCGGCCACAGGCAGGTCCCAGACTGCGTGACTAGCCTTCCCGCTGTGTCCCGCACTGTCCGTTCCCGCGTCGGCATGGCACTGCTGGTCCCGTTGCTCGCTCTCGGGTTGGTCGGGTGGCTGCGGCACACCCCGGATCCGGCGGTGGCCACCAGCGCCCCGACCCAGGCCGCCAGCGCACCCTCCCCCTCGGCTCCGCACACTGTGCGGGTCGTCGGTCTCGGTGACTCGGTCGCTTCCGGGTGGGGGCTGCCGGAGGGCGCGGACTACGTGAGTCGGTATGCCGCCTCCCTCACCCCGACGGGGCAGGCCGCGAACCTGGCCGAGCCTGGCGCGACGACTACGGACGTCACCGACCAGTTGCACACCGAGCAGTCCGCCCGCTCGGCAGTCGCTGCGGCGGATATCATCCTCGTCACCGTGGGGGCCAACGACCTCAACGGCCTGGTCGATGCCTGGGACTTGGGTGGCTGCGACGCCTCGTGCATCACCCCAGCGGTGACACGAATGGGTACCGACCTGAGTGCGACCCTGGACGCCCTCAACACGGCGCGACCGGTCGGGTCACGGGTCTATGTGACGGACTACTGGAACGTCTTCGAGGACGGCCAGGCAGCCATCGACGACCAAGGGAGCGCGTTCCCGGCCTGGTCGGACCAGGTGACCCGGGAGGCGAACACGACGATCTGCACCGTTGCTCGGGCGCACGGTGCCCTCTGCGTGGATCTGTGGACCCCGTTCAAGGGCACCGATGGGCGCGCCGACCCGACTGCCTTCCTCCAGTCGGACGGTGACCATCCCAACGCCGCAGGCGTCGACCTGATCGTCGAAGCCTTGCAGCGCGCAGGCGCCTGACCGGCGTTCCTTCCCGGGCCGGTCAGGCGCCTGGGCGCGTGGTCAGGGGGCCGGTCAGTCGGCGTAGTGAGCGTCGAGCAGGTCCTTGAACCGCTCCGTGACGATCTTGCGCTTGAGCTTCAGACTCGGGGTGAGTTCACCGTCGTCGATGGTGAGGTCATGGTCGAGGAGGGTGAATTTCCTGACTGTCTCCCACCGGTTGAGACCGGCGTTGAGTTCATCGACGTAGCCCTGGATCATCTCCCGGGTCTGCGGAGCTGCCGCGATCTCGCTGTAGGACTTGCCTTCGAGCCCGTTGTGAGCGGCCCACCCGACGATGGCTTCTGGGTCGAGGGTGATCAGCGCGGAGACGAAGTTGCGCTCGTTGCCGTGGACCATGATTTGGCTGACGAACGGGCAGATCCCCTTGAACGTCGACTCGACGAGGGACGGCGCGACGTATTTGCCTCCAGAGGTCTTGAAGAGGTCCTTCTTGCGGTCGGTGAGCCGGATGAAACCCCGTTCGTCGATCTCACCGATGTCCCCGGTGTGCAGCCATCCGTCGTCGTCGAGGGTCTCCTCGGTCGCGACCGGGTTGTCGTGGTAGCCAGCCATGATCCCCGGACCACGCATGAGGACCTCGCCGTCCGCGGCGATGCGCACCTCGGTTCCGGGCAGGGGCCAGCCGACGGTCCCGATCCGCCAACCCGAGGGGCGGTTGACCGTCGAGGCGGCGCTCGACTCCGTCATGCCGTAACCCTCGAGGATCTGCAGACCCACCGAGTCGAACCAGCGGGCGACGTCCCGGTTCAGCGCTGCCGAACCGGAGATGAAGAACTTGATGCGTCCCCCGAACCGCTCTCGGACCTTGCTCAGGACGAGCTTGTCGGCGAGGGAGTACTGGATCCCGAGCAGTCCTGAGGGTTCCTTGCCGCTCTCGCGCAGTTCGCTGACTGCCCGGCCCACGCCACTGGCCCAGGTGTAGAGCTTGAACTTGATTCCTCCCTCCTCCTCCATCATCTGCGAGATCCGGCCATAGGCCTTCTCGAAGATCCGGGGGGCGGCACCCATGAAGGTGGGCTGGACCACTGCGAGGTTCTCGACGATCTTGGGGATACGTCCGTCGACCACAGTCGGGAACCCGATCTGCATGGGCAGGACCAGGAGCATCTTGCCAAAGACGTGCGACAGCGGCAGCCACAAGTACTGCAGGTCCTCCGGTCCGAGGATCCCGACAGCGTCCACGGCGGCACCGATATAGGTCCAGGCACTGTGCGGAAGGCGCACACCCTTGGGCTGTCCGGTTGTGCCCGAGGTGTAGATCAACGTGGCGAGGCTGTCCGGCTGCAGCGCGTCGACCCGTTCGTCGAGAACCGTCGGGTGCTCAGCGAGATATTCGGCGCCCAGGGCCTCCAGGTCGGCCAGCGAGATGACCCAGTCGTCGAGGTCCACTCCTTCAGTGTTGAAGACGACGACCTTGCGCACATCGGGGGCCTGGTCCCGGATGGAGCGGAGCTTGTCGACCTTGTCGGCGTCCTCGGCGAAGACAACCTTGCTCTCGGAGTCGTGCAGGATGAAGGCCACGTCCTGCGGGATCGTCGCCGGATAAATCGTCGTCGTCGCCGCGGCCGCGGTCATGTTCGCGGTGTCGGCGAGGACCCACTCGAGGCTGGTCCCGGCGGCGATCGCGACCCGCTGCCCCGGCTCGACACCGAGGGCGACCAGGCCCGCCGAGATGGCGTCGGTGCGCTTCTTCATCTGCGCCCAGGTCAACGTCAACCAGGTGTCCTTGTCCGGACCGACGACGGCATAGCGCAGTGCCGGCTGGTGGGGGGTCTTGGCGACCCGATCGCGATAGAGATGACCCACGCTCTGTGCGGGGGTGCGCAGCACCGCGTCCTTGAGCGGCTCCATGCTGGGGTTGGCGATGGTGGAGGTGGGCATGGCGGCGTCCTCGTCGTCGGGGGCGGATGCGAGGAATGTTCCCACATCGGTCGCGACTCAGGAAGTTGGGCTCCCCCGCGGGGACGTCCGCGGGGGAGTCGTCTCGTCACGCCGCGCCGGCTGGGGTCAGGGGCGAGGAGCCTCAAGGAGGACGCGTCGGCAGTGCGCCACATCCTGACCCATCATCGCGACAAGGTCCTCGACACTGTCGAACGTCATCATCGGCCGGACGTGCTCGATGAACTCCACCATGACGCGCTCGTCGTAGAGATCAAGGTCGTCGCGATCGAGGACGTGCGCCTCGACCGTGCGCCGATCGTCGGTGTCGAAAGTCGGATTGGTGCCGATCGAGATCGCGGCGGGCATGCGCCGGTCCGGCTCTGAGACGGGGCGGTCGAGCCGGGTGAGCCAACCGGCATACACCCCCTCGGCAGGGACGTAGCCAAGGGCATCCACGGACAGGTTCGCCGTCGGGAAGCCGAGCGCACGACCGCGGTGATGCCCGTGCACGACGACGCCGACCACCCGGTGTGGCCGGCCGAGGATGTATGCCGCATCGGGGACCTCACCGCGGGCCAGGTGCCGGCGGATCGTCGTCGAGGACCAGCGCACTCCGTCCCCGACGTCATCGATCGCGATGACGTCGAAGCCGAAGCGGTCGCCCAGAGCACGCAAGGTGCCCACGTCGCCGCTGTTGCGATGTCCGAACCGGGTGTCGATCCCGACGACGACCACGCGAGCGTCCAGGCCTCGCACAAAAGTCTCCCGGACGAAGTCGCCGGGCGTCTGCTGGGCGAACTCCGTGGTGAAGTCCAGGACGAGGAGCCCGTCGAGACCGGTCTGGGCCAGCAGGTCGTCACGGATCTCGCGCGGTGCGATGAGGTCAGGAGCATCGTGCGGGCGTAGCACGGCGACCGGATGGGGGTCGAAGGTCACCGCCACCGAGGGCAGGTTGTGCGCCTCGGCGGCCCGCAGGGTGGCGGAGATGACGGCCTGATGGCCCTTGTGGACCCCGTCGAAGTTGCCCAGAGTGACGACGCACGGGCGCAGTCCCGGGGGTGTCTGGGACAGGTCGGTCCAGCGATGCACGGGGACACTCTACGAAGTCGGGGGGGTGAAGACGACGAGACTCCTCACTGTGGACCCGTCATCGGCGAGCATCGCGACGAGTTCCCCGCCCGGGCCCACGCCGGCGACGGGTTGCCCCACGCAGGTGCCCACGCTGGCGATCTGCTGTCCGAAACCGAGACGACGGGCCTCCTCGGCGGTCAGTGCACGCACCGGGAATGCCGCCTGGGCGGCATCGGCGAGCCTGATGGTGGGCATCGGACCGGGAGACTGTGCCTCCAGGGCGGCGAGCTCGTGGGCCTGGGCCAGGGTGAATCGACCAACCCGGGTGCGCCGCAACGCACGCAGATGTCCGCCGACGCCCAGAGCAGCGCCGAGGTCT
The DNA here is from genome assembly GCA_039812375.1 of Phycicoccus sp. Classification (GTDB taxonomy): domain Bacteria; phylum Actinomycetota; class Actinomycetes; order Actinomycetales; family Dermatophilaceae; genus JAGOME01. The sequence goes on from JBDIAO010000059.1 coordinate 11,093, forward strand.
CGGGCCAGGGCACGCACGTAGGTGCCCGACGAGACCGTCACCGCGACGTCGACATCGAGCACGGTCCCAACTGGGCTGGCCATCTTGCGAAGGTCACCGAGGTCGAAGCGGTCCACCCGGACCGGGCGTTCCGGGAGTGTCACGTCGGCACCGGCGCGCACCCGCTGGTAAGCCCGCTGCCCCCCGATCTTGATCGCACTGACAACGCTCGGACGCTGGCGGATCTCACCGGTCAGGGCCGCAACCGCTTCGGCCAGCGCCGCCGGGCTGATCTCAGCGGCGTCGGCCCGGGTGAGGACCTCGCCCTCGGCGTCATCGGTGAGAGTGGCCTCGCCGAGCCGGATCGTCGCCGTGTAGTCCTTGTCGCAGCCGACGAGGAAGGTCAGCAGTCTCGTCGCCCGACCCACGCCGAGGACGAGGACGCCGGTGGCCATCGGGTCGAGGGTGCCGGCGTGCCCCACCTTCCGAGTGCCGCACAGCCGTCGCGCGCGCGCGACGACGTCGTGGCTGGTCCACCCCGACGGCTTGTCGACGACGAGGAGACCGTCGGGGGTGCTCACATCCGCGAACCGGCGTCGGCGGCGCCGTCCTGCTCGTTGCCACCGTCCTGCTCGTTGCCACCCTCCTGCTCGTCGGCCTGCCTGGGCTTGCGGTAGGGGTCGGCCTCACCGGCATACGAGGCGCCCGCGGCAGCCTGCGCGAGGTTGCTGTCCCGCTCCTTGGCCTCCTTGAGCAGGTCCTCGAGGTGAGAGGCCGTCGCAGGCAACGCGTCGGGGATGAACTCCAAGCTCGGGGTCAGGCGGATCCCGAGCTGCTGCCCGGTGAGCGAGCGCAGCCGGCCCTTGTGGCTCTCGAGGAGCTCCGCGGTGCGCTGGCGCTGGGGCTCGTCACCCAGGACGGTGTAGAACACCGAGGCGTGTTGGAGGTCTCCGGTGACTCGCACGTCGGTGATCGTGACGAAACCAAGGTCCGGATCCTTGATGACCTGCCGCAGACCCTCGGCGGTGATGTTCTTGATCCGGTCTGCGACCTTCATGGCGCGGGCGGGGTCGGCCATCGTAAACCTCCGAGCGTCGACGTGGACCCTCTACCCTAACCGGGTGAGCCACCCCGGATTGGCACCACGTAGCATCGACGCCATGACCGACCCCGGCGGCGGCCCCCTGCGGGTCCTGCGGGCCGCGTTGCTCACCGGCCTTGCCGTGGGGTTGGGCGCGGGTGGACACACCATGGCAGGACACCACTCCCCCGCCCCTGCCGTCCTCGCTCTGAGCGCGTTGCTCGCCGCGCCGATCCTGCTGCACGCCAGTGAGCGTCAGTGGACCCGTCGTCAGCTCCTTGTCCTTCTTGGCGGCGTCCAGGGGGTCACCCATGTCCTGCTCACCACTGCAGGTCGGTATCCGCCCGGTGGCGCGGGGACGCCACCGGGCGGCCACCAGGAGGCCCACGTACCCGGGGCCACCGGGCCCTCATCGGCAGCTGCCGGGGAGGGCGGCAGCGCTGTGCTCACGACGCTCGCGGGGTCGCTGACCCCAGGGATGGTCGCGGCGCATGCAGTGGCCACGGTGGTAGTCGCGCACGCGCTGACCCGACTCGACGTCGTCTTGGGGGCGGTCGTGTCATGCATTTCCCCGCAGGCCCCAGGGCGGGTGCGCCTCCCCACGTCGTGGAGACGTCCCCTCGTCGTCCGCCCGACCCTGTCCCCTCTGGCAAGCACGGTCGTGGGGGCGCGCTCCGTTCGCGGCCCACCGCTGGCGAGCAGCCGCCGCTCGCGCTCCTGACTCCGCACTCGGCATCGGGCTCGTGGGTCAGGTCGGCAGCGCGCCACGTCCCCACCTCGTCGCCTTTCCAGGAGCCCTCCATGCCCTCACCCCTGTATGCCGCCGCGGCGTCCGCCGCGTTGCTCTCCCTCGCCCTGACCGGGTGCACGTCCTCCCCTACTGCCCCTTCGGCCACCGCGTCCGCAACGACATCGCCGGCATCCTCCGGCTCGATCACCCTCACCCTCAGCGACGGCTGGTGCAAGGCCACCGATACCCCGGGCGCGATGACCGGTTGCTTCGGCACCCTCCACAACGGCGGCACCGGCGCTGTGCATCTGACCGGAGCATCCTCACCGGTTGCTCCCCGGGTGGAACTGCACGAGATGACCACCGGCCCAGACGGCTCGATGTCGATGGCCCCCGCCCCGGACGGGTTCACCATCGCGGTCGGTGGCACCTTCGAGCTCGCGCCCGGTGGCCACCACCTCATGCTCATGGACGTCCCGGGCCAGCTCCAGGTCGGGGACAGCGTCAGCGTGACCCTGCTCACCGACGGAGTCGGCGTGCCGGTGACCTTCGCCGTGCGCGCCTTCACCGGCGGCAATGAGTCCTATCAGCCGGGGCACTCGGAGCGTCCGTCGATGTCGCCAGGCCACTCATGAGCCCTCGAGACCGTCCAGCGAGCCGGCGCAGCGTGCTGCTCGGCTCGCTGGGCGGGACCCTTGGAGCAGGGGCCCTGGCAGCGTCGGCGCGCGCCATGGCGTTCTCGAAGCCGTCGTCCCCGGGCGGGGTCGGAGCAAACGTCCCGGACCCGGTGGTGGCCGCCTCAGCTACTGCTCGAGCCTTCCGGGGGAAGCGACAGGCCGGGATCATCGAACCTCCCCCCGCGCATGCCGCGTTCGTCGCCCTCACCTTGCCGGAGGGGGCGAGTGCCGACACTCTGCGCCGGGTCTTGGCCGTGTGGACCGACGACATCGAGCGGCTCATGGCCGGCCGCCCCGCCCTGGCTGACCAGGCTCGTGAGCTCAGTGCGGTTACTGCCTCCCTCACCGTCACGGTCGGGGTCGGCCCGCGGGCGGTCGAACTCAGCGGGGCCTCCGCGCCCCACTGGCTCCGGCCACTCCCGGCATACCCGATCGACCGGCTCGAGGAGCGGTGGAGCGGCGGGGACCTGTTCCTCCAGGTCTGCGCCGGCAGTCCGACGACGGTGGCCCATGCTCTGCGCCAGCTCACCAGCTCGGTGTCGACCCTGACCACGGTGCGGTGGGTCCAGCGCGGGTTCCGAGAGCCCCACGAAGGACCCGGCGTGCCGATGCGCAACCTCTTCGGGCAGGTTGACGGGACGGTCCAACCGCTTCTCGACGGCACTGACGACGAACTCCTCTTCGCCGGGCCGACGTCCCCACCGTGGCTTGAGGGCGGTAGTGGGGTGGTGATCCGACGGATCGCCATGGACCTGCCGGTCTGGGACGGCATTGATCGGCCGGGGCGAGAACAGGCGATCGGTCGCCGACTTTCTGACGGTGCTCCGCTGACTGCTCCCGTTGGCGCCGGCCCGGACGCACCCGCTGATCTGACCTCCCAGGACGGCAACGGTTTCGAGGTCATCCACGCTGCGGCGCACCTGCGTCGGGCCCGACCCGAGCAAGCCGACGAGCGTTTCCTGCGCCGGCCCTACAGCTATGACGACGACAGTGGCAGCGGCCTGGTCTTCGTCGCGTATGCCGCCGACCCACTGCGCCAGTTCCACCCGGTCCAGCAGCGGCTCGCCGAGTTGGACCTGCTCAACCTGTGGACCACTCCGGTCGGGTCTGCCGTCTTCGCCGTGCTTCCCGGGGCCGGGGCCGGGCAGATTCTCGGTGAGTCCCTGTTCGCTCAGTGAGGCCGTACGCCGCAGGGCGGCACACCGGGTTCGCGGTGTGCCGCCCTGCGGTGGCTGAATCCGTGGCTGGATCTTACGAGCGCGGCTTCTCCCGCATTTCGTAGGTGGCGATGAGGTCACCGATCTGCAGGTCGTTGAACGAGCCCAGGTTGATACCGCACTCGTAGCCATCACGAACCTCGGTGACGTCATCCTTGAATCGCCGCAGGCCGGCGATCTCGGCACGATCGGTCACGACGACCCCGTCGCGGGTGATCCGGGCCTTGGCCCCGCGTCGGATCTCGCCGCTGCGGACGAGGGACCCGGCGATGTTGCCGAACTTGCTCGACCGGAAGATCTCGCGGATCTCTGCGGTGCCGAGCTCGACCTCTTCGAACTCCGGCTTGAGCATGCCCTTCAGAGCCGCCTCAATGTCCTCGATTGCCTGGTAGATCACCGAGTAGTAGCGGACCTCGACACCCTCACGCTCGGCATAGTCGGCGTTCTGCCCTTCGGCACGCACATTGAAACCGATGATGATCGCATTCGAGGCCATCGCGAGGTTGATGTTGTTCATCGTGATCGCTCCGACCCCACGGTCGATGATCCGCAGGTCAACCTCGTCGCCGACGTCGATCTGAAGCAGGGCGTCCTCGAGCGCCTCGACCGAGCCAGACACGTCACCCTTGAGGATGAGGTTGAGCGTGTCGACCTTCCCGGCCGCGAGCGCCTCATTGAGGTCCTCGAGGCTGATCCGCTTACGGGCCTTGGCCAGGCTCGCCTGGCGATCCGCGGCCTCCCGCTTCTCGGCGATTTGGCGGGCTGTCCGATCGTCCGGAGCGACGACGAAGGTGTCACCGGCTCGCGGGACCGAGGACAGTCCGAGCACCTGGACCGGACGTGAGGGCAGCGACTCGGCGACGTGGTTGCCGTGCTCGTCGAGCATCGCCCGCACCCGCCCGTGGGAGCTGCCGGTGACGATGGCGTCGCCGACCCGCAGCGTTCCGGACTGGATGAGCACGGTCGCCGTCGCGCCCCGGCCCCGGTCGAGATTGGCCTCGATCGCCACGCCCCGGGCATCCCGGTGCGGGTTGGCCCGTAGGTCCAGAGCGGCATCGGCGGTGAGCAGCACCGCGTCGAGGAGCTCGTCGATATTCGTGCCCTGTTTAGCCGAGACGTCGACGAACATCGTCTCCCCGCCGTACTCCTCGGCGACGAGGTTGTACTCGGTGAGCTGCTGGCGGATCTTGCTCGGGTTGGCACCCTCGACGTCGATCTTGTTCACCGCGACGACGATCGGCACATCTGCCGCCTGGGCGTGGTTGAGCGCCTCGATGGTCTGCGGCATGACGCCGTCGTCGGCAGCGACGACGAGGATCGCGATGTCCGTGACCTTCGCACCACGAGCTCGCATGGCGGTGAAGGCCTCGTGGCCCGGAGTGTCGATGAAGGTGATGGGCCGCTCGTGCCCCTCGTGCTCCTTGACGATCTGGTAGGCGCCGATGTGCTGGGTGATCCCGCCGGCCTCACCAGCCTGGACGTTGGCGTTGCGGATGGCGTCGAGCAGCCGGGTCTTGCCGTGGTCGACGTGGCCCATGACGGTGACCACCGGCGGCCGTGGCTCGAGGTCGGCTTCCTCCTCGTCCTCGACCCCGAAGTCGAGGTCGATGTCGAAGGATTCGAAGAGCTCACGCTCCTCCTCCTCCGGAGAGACCATCCGGATGTCGTAGCCGAGCTCAGACCCCAGCACCTTGAAGGTGTCCTCGTCCAGGCTCTGGGTCGCGGTCGCCATCTCACCGAGATGGAACAGCACCGTGACCAGGGCCGCGGGGTTGGCGTTGATCTTGTCCGCCAAGTCGGTCAAGGTCGCGCCCTGACGCACCCTGACCACCGTGGACCCGTCTCCGCGTGGAACCTGCACGCCACCGATCGTCGGCGCCTGCATCTCCTCGAACTCCAGGCGCTTGGCACGCTTGGACTTCCGTCCCCGCGCCGGGCGGCCACCACCGCGACCGAAGGCGCCCTGTGTTCCGCCGCGGCCGCCGGGGCCTCCACGGAAGCCGCCGCCTCCGGGGCCACCACCGGGGCGGCCACCGAAGCCGCCGGGGCGTCCACCAGCTCCCGGACGAGCCCCCCGGGCCGGGGCTTCGCCGGGGCGGGGCACCGCACTGCTGCTCGGCATCATTCGCGGACTGGGGCGTACCCCACCCGGGCGCGGTCCAGCGGGGCGCGGGCCGGCGGGAGCACCGCGACCCGCCGGGGGACGCGGCATTCCCTGACTTGCCGCGAACGGGTTGTTACCCGGACGAGGTGCACCACCACCCTCGCGCCGACCCATGCCCTGGCTCGGGGCGAATGGGTTGTTGCCCGGGCGGGGTTGCCCCGGACGTGATCCGGGACGCGGGCCTCCCCGACCGTCGTCTCGGCCGGGGCCGCCCGGTGCTCGCGGGGATGTCCCTGGGCGGGCGCCGGGTGCCGTCGGGGTGGGTCCGGACGGCTTGGCAGCGGGCGCGGCCGGTCGAGCGCCAGGCGTGGCCGGTCGAGCGCCAGGTGCGGCCGGTCGAGCGCCAGGTGCGCCGGTCGCTGCGCTGCGAGCTGCTGGGGCAGCGGCAGAGCCTGTTGCCGAGGCCGCCGGGGCGGAAGTGGGGGTGACCGGCGCAGCCGGACTGGGAGTTGCGGCCGCCGGGGCCGGAGCTGGGGTGGCAGCAGCCGGGGCCGGAGCAGGGGTAGCCCGAGCAGGGGTGACCCGAGCAGCCGGTCCCGCAGCCTGGGCGGCCGGAGCGGGTGCAGCCGGGCCAGCCGGAGCCGGTGCCCCCGGCCTCGCCGGCCT
>JBDIAO010000060.1:0-17362 GCA_039812375.1 Phycicoccus sp.
ATGACCTTCGCCGCGACCGCGAACGCCATCGTGTACACCGGTGCCCGCCCGTGGTTCGTCGACTGCGACGAGAGCGGGTGCATCGACCCGGCGCTGCTCGAGAAGGCCCTCGTCGAGGCGGATGCCGCGGGGGAGCGGGTCGGGGCGATCGTGCCGGTCGACCTGCTCGGCAAGGTCGCCGCCCACGAACGCGTCGTCCCGCTGGCTCAGGCGCGCGGCATACCGGTCCTCTCGGATGCCGCAGAGTCACTCGGGGCGACCCGGGCCGGCCGCCCGGCAGGGGCCTTCGGGGATGCTGCAATCCTCTCCTTCAACGGCAACAAGATCATGACGACCTCCGGTGGGGGGGCCCTGCTCACCGATGACGCTGCGATGGCTCAGCGGGTGCGGTACCTCTCGACCCAGGCCCGGCAGCCGGTCGTGCACTACGAGCACACCGAAATCGGCTACAACTACCGGATGTCGAACGTACTCGCCGCGCTCGGGCGGGCCCAGCTCGCCCGACTGCCGGGGATGCTCGAGACGCGCCGGGCCCATCGGGAGCGTTACCGCGCGCTCGTCGAGGGCGTGCCGGGGGTGCAGATCTTCGGGGAGCCCTCACGCAGCGGCGAGCGGGGACCTACCGAAGATGGTGCGACACAGGACAACTGCTGGTTGACCGCCCTGCTCGTCGACCCCGCCGTGGCCGGCTGGTCGGCCGAGGACCTGCGTCGGGCCCTGGCCGGCGCCGGGATCGAGGCCCGACCGTTGTGGAAGCCGATGCATCTGCAGCCGGCGTTCGCCGAAGCGCCGGCGACGATCACCGGGGTCGCCGAGCGACTGTTCCATACCGGCGTCTCGCTGCCGAGCGGCTCTGGGCTCACCGGGGAGCAGATCGAGCGGATCGAAGCCGTGCTCATGCCCTTCCTGGAGCGTGCCCGTGGGCGATGAGACCGCTTATGACCACGTCAAGAGAGCCATCGACGTCGTCGTCGGCGGGGTGGCGCTCGTGGCCTCGCTGCCGGTTCAGGCCGTCGTCGCGGCGGCTGTGCTCGTCGCGCACGGGCGGCCGATCCTCTTCCGGCAGCAGCGGCCGGGCAGGGGCGGGGCTCCGTTCACGATCCTCAAGTTCCGCACGATGCGGCATCCCGATGCCGCGCACGTCACCGATGCTGAACGGCTGACGGGTCTGGGCCGGTTCCTGCGGGCGAGCAGCCTCGACGAACTACCCGAGCTGGTCAACGTCGTGCGTGGGGACATGAGCCTCGTCGGGCCGCGCCCGCTGCTCATGGAGTACCTCGAGCGCTACACCCCGCAGCAGGCTCGCCGCCACGAGGTACGTCCGGGGCTCACCGGTCTGGCGCAGGTGGCCGGCCGCAACGCGCTGACCTGGGAGGAGAAGTTCGCCCTCGACGTCGAGTACGTCGAGGGGCGCAGCCTGGCGCTCGACGTGTCGATCATCGCCCGGACCATCGGGATGGTCCTGTTGCGGCGGGGGATCAGCGCCGATGGCGAGGCGACCATGCCGGTCTTCACGGGGTCGCGGGCCCATGCCTGATCGGGTGGTCGTCGTCGGGGCCTCGGGCTTCGGGCGGGAATGCCTCGACGTGCTCGAGGCGATGATCGCTGCCGGTGCCGACATTGTCATCGTCGGGGTGATCGACGACGCGCCGTCGGCGGTGAACCTGGGGCGTCTGGCTGCTCGGGAGGTGCCGCACCTGGGTGGGCTGGACGGTCTTCTCGAGGCGGGCGGGACCGATGTCCGGTACGTCCTGGGGGTCGGTGACCCGGCGACCCGACGCTTGTTGGTGGCGCGGCTCGCGGGGGGCGGGTTTGAGCCGTTCACGGCGGTGCACCCCTGCGCGACCATCGGTTCGGTGTGCCGCATGGGCGCCGGTGTCGTCGTGTGCTCGGGGGCGGTCATCTCGACGAACGTCGTCTTGGGGGATCATGTCCACGTGAACCCCAACGCGACGATCGGCCACGACGCCATTCTTGAGGACTACGTGTCGGTCAATCCGGCCGCGATCGTCTCCGGCGAGGTCGTCGTCGGGGCGGGCACGCTGGTCGGCGCTGGGGCGACGATCCTGCAGGGGTTGACCGTGGGCGAAGGGGTGACCGTGGGTGCCGGCGCGGTTGTCACGCGAAACGTCCCGAGCGGTGTTGTCGTGACCGGAGTCCCCGGCCGGTGGGCCGACCAGTGATGGCGACAACCGGGCCCGAACTGGAGGGGCTGGGCAGAAGAACACGCAGACGGAAAGGGCCCATACTCGCCCGGGCTCAACAAAGCCAGACGTCACCGTCAACTCCCTACCACCTGACACCTCTGGGCGCCGCGCCGGAAGTGCCCGGATTGGTTGCACTGTGAGGGTTCTCATCTCAACCCCCTTCGTGGGCGGTGCTGGGGGCGTCGAGCGCTCGGTGCAAGCCTTCTGCCACGCGCTACCCGACGACCAGGTCAGCGTCGTCGCGGGGCGTATTCGGGGTGGTCGACTCGCTGAGTTGGGCGCGCACGTTCAACTGTATGATATGCGGCGTTGGCGCTGGCGTGGTGCTGGGCGACAACGTGGCATACGGGGAGTTGCGGCCCGAGTCATGAATCCGCTGCGCCGGTCCTTGTTGCCTGAATATGATGTGTTGATCCGGTTTGGCGGGGGTGCGGACTTGAGTCGGACTGTTCGTGCCAAGACTAGGCTCATCACCTCGGCCGGGAAACCCATCACTGCGCAGTGGATGGAGGGATATCAATGGTTTGCCCTCGAAGCGCCTGGCAACGCTGCCCTTGTTGAACCCTCCATCCAGACAACACTGGTCCCGCCTCCGCTGCAGTGCCTTGCCGCCGAGAGCGTCCGGCCCCGCCGACCCCTACTTCAGATTCCAGGCAGATTCTATCTGATGGTCTTCAATCCCTACGGAGCGGTCAAGGGGGTGGATGACTTGAGGGAGGCCCTTCGAGGCGCGCCATACCCAATTGTCTGGTGCTACAGCCGGGGCACCCTAGCGTTCGATATCCCTGTGGATCTTTGCGACCATCCGGGCCTTATTCATCTTGAGGATGTTGCGCCTGAAGAGTTGCGTTTCTTGTATGAGAATTGCTTGGCCTACTTGTGTTTCTCCCGAAACGAGAGCTTCGGGTGGGCCATTGTGGATGCCCTGCAATATTCACAGGCCATCGTGTCGCGCAGGATCGGCGTGCTGACATACCCGGAGGCAGCCAAGATGCCCGGGGTGCATCTCGTTGCTGAGGACTGGAAGAGCCCTTGGGAAGTTTCGCCACGCGACCCAGGCCCTATCCCGGTCCGGGATCTCACGTTTCTTTCGCCGAGCTTTTTCAGGTCTCATTTGATGGCCCTGATCGAAGCCTCGGGGAGCCTCTCGTCCATGCAGAGGGTCAGGCCGTGATGGGAAAGAGGGGGGAAATTCGAGGTGGGGTAGCTCCACTCACCCTACCGCCGAAGCGTTCCTCGATCCTCGCGCGCCTCGTCAGGCCACACCGGGGGCAGGTGGTGCTGCTTTCGGTGATCTCCTTGTCGAGCGCGTTGCTCGAGGCACTGTTCATCGTGGTGCTGACCGGGATCGCCATGGCTCTTGTTGGGAGGAAGGCGGTCGTCGGGCCGGCCTTCGGCCAGACCCTGTCGATGCCGGCAGCTCTGGCCACCGCGGCACTCCTGCTTCTCGTCCGAATGGCCCTGAGCCTGTGGAGCGTCCACGTTTCGGCTGCCTTGACCGCCTCGGTGACGACGGCCCAGCGTCAACGGTTGGCGCGGGCCTACCTGCGGTCGAGTTGGATGGTCCAGCACGCCGAGCCCGCCGGGCGATTGCAAGAACTGCTCACTACGTTCGTCACGCGGATCACCCAGTCCGTCTCGACCTTGGCTGCCGCCATCGCTGCGGGCCTGAGTCTCGTCGGCTTTCTCGGGACCGGCATTGCCATGGATCCGGTGGCCACGGGCGCCGTGCTGGTGGCACTCGGTGTCGTGGGCGGCATCCTGACCCCCCTTCGACGGGCGATCCAGCGACGATCCAACCGGAATGCGCAAGCGGGTGTCGCCTTCGCCACTGCCGTCTCCGAGCTAGGGTCGCTCGGCCTTGAAATGCAGGCGTTCGGCGCCGAGCGCTCTTTCGAGGAGCGGATCGACGCGCTGACCGAACAAGCGACCCTCACCCAGCAACGCACGCAGAAGTTCCAGGGGGCCATGCCCCACGTCTACATGTCGCTGGCCTATGCGGCCATCCTGGCCGGAGTCGCGCTGCTGTCCGTCGTCGGCTTCAGCGACCTCGGCGCGATCGGTGCGGTCATGCTTCTGATGCTCCGCTCCCTCGCCTACGGCCAGCAACTCGCCGCCTCGTCGGCATCCCTGGCCGCGAACCTTCCGTTCCTCGAGCAGGTCGACGAGGCGGTCGGGCGGTACACGAGCCAGGCGGCGCCACGCGGGACCGAACGCCCTGTTCACGTCGCACCGATCGAGGCGCGGGCGGCATCCTTCGCCTACACACCAGACCGGGTTGCACTCGCTGACGTGACGTTTCGGCTCGAACCGGGTGAGGCCATTGGTGTCATCGGGCCATCGGGTGCCGGGAAGTCCACCCTCGCGCAACTCCTGCTCGGTCTGAGAGCCCCGACGAGCGGCGTGATCACGGCATCCGGGGTTCGCCTGGAGGATGTTGACCGAACGTGGTGGACCGAACGGGTCGCGTTCGTCGCCCAGGAGGCCAACCTCTTCACCGGGACGGTCGCGGAGAACATCCGCTTCTTTCGGGACGGCATCGGGGACGATGACCTGCGCCGAGCAGCGGAGCAGGCAAACATCCTCGCCGACATCGAGGCGCTGCCACGCGGGTTCGACACCCATCTGGGGGAGCGCGGCAGCCATCTATCCGGTGGTCAACGCCAGCGGCTCTCGATCGCCCGCGCCCTGGCGGGGCAGCCGGAGCTTCTCATCCTGGACGAGCCGACATCGGCGCTGGACGGACAGAGCGAAGCCCTCATCCGGCAGTCCCTCGTGTCGCTGCACGGCGCACTGTCGGTCGTGATCATCGCGCACCGGATGTCGACGCTGGAGATCTGCGACCGCATCATGGTCATCGAATCGGGCACGATCACAGCATTGGATGCGCCACAGGTGCTGCGATCGGACAGCCACTTCTATCGAAACGCGCTGGCAATAGCCGGAATCGATTAGGGGTTCTTATGGGGTCTCACGGAAGCACCATGACACGGGGGAAAAGATCGGGAACTGAATCCCTGATCAGCGTGATCGTGCCGGTTTATGATGTCGAGTCGTATCTCGACAAGTGCGTCCAGTCGATCCTGTCCCAGACGTGGGAAAACTTCGAATTGATCCTCATTGATGACGGATCGCCTGATCGGTGCGGCGAAATGTGTGATGATTACGCCAAGCTAGACTCGCGTGTCGTGGTGATCCATCAGGAGAATGCAGGGCTTTCCGCTGCGCGGAATGCAGGTCTCGATATCATGCGCGGTCATTTTGTCACCTTTATCGATTCAGATGATTGGGTAGATTCAAGGTACCTTGAGGTGCTTATTCAAGCATGCATCGAGGAAGACTCCGACCTGTCAATGTGTGAGCACCTGAGAGTGATGCAAGGAGAGTCAGCTGAGCCCTTTGTTCCAGGTGAAACTGAAGTTGTTACAGGATATACCTCCGTTGTTCGACTGGTCTCTCGTATAGATGGGGGGATGCCCGAGTTCTCATGGGGTAAGGTCTACCGTCGGGAGTTGTTTTCCGAAATTCGCTTCCCAGCGGGCCGCCTTCACGAAGATTTGTGGACAACGTATCGAATCCTTCTGTCCGCAAACCATATGGCGGTTAGCAATGCCATCCTCTATTACTATTTACAGAGACCGGACAGCATAATGGGGACAGGGTTCTCGTTGGCCTCCCGCTTTGATCTGATGGAGGGGACACTGGAGCGCCGTAATGCGCTTGAGTCAAGAGGCATTAATTATGATCGCAATTGGGAGGATTCGAATCTATTCGGATGGTTCCTCAGGGCTAATGCACATGTCGCGGGAATGAAGGAGGGGAGGAGTCTTGACGCAGATAGGCTCGAGCATGTTCGCGTTCGACTTGTCCAAGACTCGCCTCCACGGCGTCATAAGATCGTCTATCGCATTGCCGGTATCTCTCCGCGACTTGTGGGTCTCATGTACATGAAGGCCATGAAATGACACCGTTTGCTGAGGTGTAACTGGTCAGGTCGTCGCCGGGACGGTGTGATGGATGGGTCTGGTGTGTCTGGGCGTGTCGTGCGTGATCTGGGGTTGGGGGTGGTGATCATGGTGTGGTGCCTGTCGGTCCGGAGCTGTCGTATGCGCAGCTGGCCGCGGAGAACGCGGCGTTGCGGGCGATGGTTGAGGCGCTGCGGGTTGAGGTGGGCGAGTTGCGTCGGCAGTTGGGGATGAACAGTCGCAACTCTTCGAAACCGCCTTCGAGTGATTCGCCGTTCGTGAAGCCGGCACCGAAATCGTTGCGGGGTAGGGGTGGGCGTGAGCCGGGCGGGCAGGTTGGGCATCGGGGAAAGACCCTGGCGCAGGTCGCTGACCCGGATGAGGTGATCGTGCATGAGCCGGTGGTGTGCGCCCGGTGCGGAAAGAGGTTGACGGGGGCGCCGGTCGGTGGGGTGCAACGGCGTCAGTGCTTTGACATCCCGCCGGTCACGGTGAAGGTCACCGAGCACCGGCTGATCCAGCGTGTCTGCGGGTGCGGGCACACCACCTGCGCTGATGCGCCGGCCGGGGTGCAGGCCCCGGTGCAGTACGGTCCGCGGATCAGCGCAATCGCCGTCTATCTCTACGTCGGGCAGTTCCTCTCCCGCAAGCGCACCGCACAGGCCTTGGCGCAACTGTTCGGCACCCCGCTATCGGAGGCGAGCGTGGCGGCCATGACCGGGCGTGCCGCCGACGGGCTGGACGAGTTCTTGCACCGGGTGCGTGAGCGCATCGCTGCCGCGGACGTGGCCGGGTTCGACGAGACCGGTCTGCGGGTGGCGGGCGCCTTGGGCTGGGTGCACTGCGCCCGCACCCAGACGGACACGCTGATCACCTGCCACCCCCGGCGCGGCCGTCACGGTATCGACGACGCCGGGGTGCTGCCCACCTTCACCGGCGTGGCTGTCCACGACGCGTGGGCACCGTATGACACCTACACCGGCCTGGAGCACCAGTTGTGCTGCGCGCACGCGCTGCGGGAACTGCAAGCCGTCACCGATGCTGCCCCACCGGGCCATTGGTGCTGGGCCACCCAAGCCGCCGACGCGCTGGTCGCGATGGGCACACTCGTCGAGACCGCCCGCGAGCGCGGAACCGCCCCCGACCCAGCCGAACTGGCCACACACATCCACCGCTACCGATCCGCCGCGCAGATCGGCGTCAGCCACAACGCCGCCCGCACCGACAAGACGATGCGCAAGCACCACGCCCTGGCCCGCCGGCTCCTCGAACGTCAAGGCGACTATCTGCGCTTCACCACCGACAGGCGAATACCACCAGACAACAACGGATCCGAACGCGACATCCGGATGATCAAACTCCGACAGAAGGTCTCCGGCTGCCTACGCACCCTCACCGGAGCCAAACAGTTCTGCGCTATCCGCAGATACCTCTCCACCACACCAAACACGGCCAGACCTCCTTCGCTGCGCTCGTCACACTCGCCGAAGGACAAGCCTGGATGCCGCATGACCTGACCAGTTACAACTGGTCCTCAGTTCCATCATCGCCCAGTGCGAGTGAGAGGCGCTTGTATGTGTTTGCAGAACCTGGCGAAGACTTCCCGGCTTGGTGATCGACTCTTCTCGGTCGTGATTCCTACCTATAGTCGGCAAGAATTGCTCAATGAGGCGCTAGCCTCTGTCTTGAATCAAACGTTCGATGATCTTGAAGTTGTGGTCGTAGATGACGCGAGTCCAGATCCTGCCCTTGTGCCGGTCGACACTCGCGTTCGACTGATCCGGCAACCCGAGAATCGCGGCAAGTCTGCTGCGCTGAACGTAGGCCTGGCAGCTGCGAAGGGGGAATATGTAGCGTTCTTGGACGATGACGACACTTGGACCCCAACTCGCTTGGCCAACGCAGCAAGGGCCCACGTGCTTGCAGACCTCGTGATCTGTGGGCTCCCCCATGCTGGGAAGGGGCGCATACGGCTAAGAGAGGGTCGCTTCGGGTCGGGAGCGGATGCATGGAAAGTGTCGAAGAGAATGCTTGACTCCCGGGAGATTCTGGGGAGTATGGGACAGATGTCGATCCGACGAGATCTGTGTCTGCCGTTCGATGAGAGCTACCGCGCGGCCGAAGACCTGGAATGGAGCATTCGAGTTACTTCTCAAGCGGGGTTGAGGGTCGTGGGCCTGTCTGCGCAGGACTGGAATTGGCGGCAGCATTCGGGCGATCGTTATTTGAATGGTCAATTCGAGCGGATTGCGGGCAGCGAGCGGCTTCTTCTGGAGCATGCTGACTGGTACCGGGAGAACCCCCGGGCACGAGCATTCCGATTGTATCGACTAGGCGTCATGAGCTTGAGCATCGGCCAACGGCAGCAGGCGATGAAGTACCTCGCACAGTCACTTGCCGTCAGGCCCCAGCCACGGAGATTGGCCCTTGCCGCGCGCATCGCGATGTCATTCACCAAGGGAGGGCGCCGAGAGGACCGAGCCCTCATGTAGGTTGGGACAGCTAACGCGAAGCCCGGTCAAACTCGATAAGCCGTCAGACCTCATGATCGACGAGCTTGTAGAGATCGACCATTCGGTCACTCACTTCTCCTAGTTCGAACTCGGCCAGGAACCGTTCCTTCGCGCGAGTAAGTAGCTCGTGCTGACGCTGAGTGTCCGCCATCAGGGCTGTCATGGCTGTGGCCAGGGATGCGACCGAGCCTCTGTCGGTCATGAGCCCGTATCGACCGTCGCTGAGGACCTCCCTGATTGCGGATGCGTCTGACCCGATGATCGGGCACTCCAGCGCCATCGCCTCAATGAGCACTCCTCCGAAGCCCTCATACTGGGAGTTGAGGACGAAGATGTCGGCGGCACACAACAGATCGGCGACATCGGTTCGGTGGCCCAGGAGAGTGATCCGCTCGGGGTGTCGGGAGGCTTGGACGGCGGCCATCACCTGTGATGTGGCATCACCTGGGCGCCCGGCGATCCAGAGACGAGCGTCTGGATGGTCCTCAGCGACGCGTTCGAATCCATGGATCAGAACGTCCTGGGCTTTCTGGTGATCCTGCCTCCCG
The DNA here is from genome assembly GCA_039812375.1 of Phycicoccus sp. GTDB lineage: Bacteria > Actinomycetota > Actinomycetes > Actinomycetales > Dermatophilaceae > JAGOME01. Next base: position 9,234 of record JBDIAO010000060.1, read on the forward strand.
ATGTTGAGGAAGACGAACTCGCCGTCGGAGACACCCATGGCGCTGCGTACCGCCACCCGGCGTTGGGTCGTGCGTTCACCGAGATCCTCGAGAGAGCGGCCACGAGGGATGACCTCGATACGTGATGGCGGTATGGAGAGGTGGCACACCGCATCCTGCTTCACGGCCTCGGTGAGGCTGTGAAATCGGTCGACGCCCCGCGCGGTCACCATGTCGATCGCCCGAAGGACAGCGAGTTTTCGGGGCGAGACGCCCAGGGCGGCCGCTCGCACTGGATCGTAAGTGGTGTTGACGAGACTGTTCAGCTGGGGCGTGCGCAGGCCGACGCACGCCAGGCGTGCCGCGATACAGGAGTTGACCAAGGTCGCATGGACGACATCCGGCTTCTCCGCCTTGATGATCCGGCGAAGGCGGCTGATCTTGCTCAGGAGGTTACTGCCCGGAACGACGTCGTACGGGACACCAAGGGCAGGCAACTGTTCGAACAGGCCACTCTCTCGGGGATATAGACAGACGACGTGATTCTCGATGCCTCGCCGGGTGAACTCGGGCAACATGGCCACCAAGGAGTGCTCCGCGCCCCCTCCAAGCCCGAGAGCGTCGATGACATGTAGTACCTTCACCCTGTATCCCTCCCGTGATGGGCTGATGTGTGGTCGGCCCGCGCACTGGCGGGTCGGGGGAACCCCTCGTCAGGGGTCGCGACACGCTGAGAGGCCCTGAGAATCGTGGAAACGAACCTGATCGCCGGACTGCCGCCACTAGCGTATCTGGCCGAGATCGATGCGACCGGATGCCGGCTCTGGCACGGAGAGAACGCGCACGTCGGGGTTGACTTCATCGCCGACGGGCTGTGGTCGGGCCCGCTGGCATCGGGGCCCACTGCCGGGCAGTTCATCACCGGTACCAGCCTCAGGTGGACGAAGACCGGCGAGTATGTGCTCATCGCGGGTCAGAGCCCGATGGACCGCCTCTACATCGTCGAGGACGGGCCGCAGATGGTGGTCTCCAACTCACTGCCATTCCTCTGTGAGCACATCGACAAGGAGTTGCAACCCGCGGACTTCAGGTACCGGGCGCGGCTGACGAGCCTGGTGAACGGCTTGCGGATCGGCCCACGGACGATCCCGCTGGAAGGCGGCATCCAGGTGCGGATGCTCGTCGCGGAGGAACTGCGCATCGACGCTTCGCGCCGTTATCACAGCAGGAAGCTGCCCCCGGACAATCCACAGGGATTCCCGGACTACGCCGAGTACTACGCGCACCTGCGGGAGAGACTCGCACAACTGTGTGCGAACGCCCTTGATGAGGGCCGGGGCCACCGCTACGAGCCGATCGTCCCGCTCTCCTCCGGGTACGACTCGACGGCGACGGCCTCTCTCGCATGCTCCCTGGGTTTTCGTGACGCCATCACCATGTTGCGCTACAGCAACGAAGACCCGACCGTTCCCGTGGATCATCCTCAAGCGAGCGCAGACGCACTCGGCATGCGGCTTCTCGAGGTCCCGAGGGATACCTGGCGCACCCGAACCGACTTGCCCGAAGCCCCGGTCGCGGCAGGGATGAGCAGCTTCATCGACATTCCCTTGCTGGCACTCGTGCCCTATGCCGGAGGGCGTCTCGTCCTCTCCGGGGACCCCGGAGATGTGGTCTGGCAAAATAGGAAACCGCGGGTGTATCGAGACATGGTGCGCACAGACACCGGAGGGCAAGCATGGGGGGAGGTTCGACTGCGCGCCAACATGATGTGGATATCGGTTCCCTACATCGGCCATCTCGCCCAGCCCGACATCACGAAGATCTCGAACTCCGAGGAGATGAAGCCCTTCTCCATCGATGGATCCTATAACCGCCCCGTCCCCAGAAGGATCGCGGAGGAGGCCGGCGTTCCTCGGGACACCTTCGGGCAGAAGAAATGCGGAGGGAGCGCCCTCGTCGGCGACACGAGAGTCCCGATCCCCTTCGGGAACCACGACCAGCGCCGGCGGGCCCTTCTCGGATTTCTCTCCGAGCACAGCGCCGAGCGGTTCGAGGAATACTTCACGAACATCCCAAGACCGCGCCGGAGCGTCGTCCGCGCGCAACGGCGTGCATTCTGGTTCCACGAGACGCTCAACGCGCTCAACTACCGAGTCGCGCGACGCGCCCACCCTCTCGGTGTGAAAGGCGTCATGCCTCGAGCAGCCATGGCCCGGATCGCCACGTACTCCAGCGTCCGCCTCGATGCCGGGGCCTGGCTCGCACACTGGGGGATCCACGAGTGCCGAACAGCCTATCGCGCCATGAGTCGCGCAGATGCCGCGTGACAGTTCAGCCGGTCACCCCTGACCAGCCCGCGTGTCTTCTCCTCGCGGACGAGGTCTGGGGGTCCACCCTGCATGCGATGCGCTCTCTTGAGGCTCTCGGCGTGAGGGTCCTTGTCGCCACGTCGGGGCGGGGGAGCGTCGTGTACGGCCGCAGCCGGGTACGCCCCGCGACTCTCGACATCGAAGCCCTCGATCGGGAGTCTCTCCGCCGGGCGCTCGCCTGGGCGCGAGACCAGGTGCCGTCATCGGCCATCGTCGTTCTCCCGCTCTCCGACCGGGCCGTCGAAGTCATGGACGGCGCCCGCGACCTCTTGGCGCTACCGTTCCTGCCCGTCCTCGCCCCGCACACCACTCTTCGCCGTTTGCTCGCCAAACCGGCATCCCTGACCTGGGCGGCGCAGATCAGTCTCGATGTACCGCCGTGGCGGCGGGTGGCGAGCCCAGAGGACCTGCCGCTCCTCGACGACCTCACCCCGCCGGTGATCATCCGCCCGACGAGCTGGGCCACCGCGGGCAGTTCACCGTTCAAGGTCTCCGTGCAGCAAGACCGGGACGCCGCGGCCGCCTTCTGTCGCACCGCCCTGTCCCGTGGCGCTGAACTGCTCGTCCAGGAGTACCTGCCCGCGGCGGACGAGGACGTCGAGTTCGCTCTCGTCTGGCGCAGCACGGACGGCACGACGACCGCCACCTGCACCGGTCGCAAACGACGCCAGTCCAGCCCCGAGGGCGGCGTCATGGCGTGGGGGGAGAGCCTCCCCATCACCGATGTCGCAGATGCTGCCGAACGCTTCGTCGAGGTGACCGGCTTCACCGGCCCGGGCGGTCTCGAGTTCATCCGCACACCCACCGGGTTGCGGTTCATCGAGTTCAACCCACGATTGGAGGCCATCCACTTCCTTGCCGCCCGAGCCGGCGTGGACCTCGTGAAGCTCACCTACCGGGACGTCGCACTCGGGCAGCTCCCGACGAGTCGTCCGAGACAGGTGCCGGCCGCGGGGTGGGTCGGTTCAGCATGGTTGGCGAGGATCCGGCAGGACCCGCGGTCCGGGCGCACGCTCATCGCCGACCGGTGGGCGTTCGCGCGCGCGCCGCGGCGGGTCCGGGCCGTCGTGGAGGTCCACGACCCAGGGCCGGCCCTCGGCGTCGCCTCCCTGCTCGCGCGCGGTGCGTGGCTACGCCTGCGATCCTGATTCTCGGGAGTTCGGGGGCTTGCCGAACGAGGCAGTGGTCCGCCGGCGGGTGAACCCTAAGATCCGGTCCGTCGTCATCGTGCCCACCCGGGCCCACCCCACGCTGCGGAGACCTCCGATCGAGGCCTCGTTCCAGTCGTAGACGAGACCACACAGCATCCGACACTCGGGGGTGGCCGTGACATAGCCGGTCATCATGTGGCCCATGAGGTGCCGGCCTCGATGGCCTGGGTGGATGAATGTCCGGCACGAGTAGTGCCATCCGTCGAGGAGTTCCAGTGTCGTGTCCAGTTCGGTCACCGGAACCTCGCCGCGCAGGTACCAGTTGCTCGCGATGATCTTGCCGGCGTCACGCACGAGGACACAGCGGGCCCCCGGAAGGCGCCGGACTTCATCGAAGTCTTCACGGGACATGTACGGGTTGGCGAGTTCGTCGAAGTCGATGTCTTCCCCGGGCAGGACGGTCGTCTCGTACCCCTCGACCCGGACCTTCTTCTGGTCGTCTGCGTCGACGGCATACATCCCCATCCGGGTCCGGCGGAAGACGAACTTGCCCCAGGCTGCCTTTAGGATCTGGGCGGGGGTGAGCCCGCGCAGCTGCGTCAGGTCCATGAGGCTCTCCTCATCGCGTCGCGACGCACGGATTGCCTGGGTGTCTGCTCGTCATCGTTGTCACCTCACGCCTATCGCGGTGATGACAGGACACTGTCGGGTGTGCCCGAAAATCCGGTAGCTGGACATGGTTCCTGTGCGAGCCCAGCCGACAGCGAGTCCTGACTGGACGGAGGCCTTGTTCCAGTCGAAGATCACGCAACACAGAGTGCGGCATTCGGGGGTCGCCTCGATGAAGGCGGTCGTCGTGTGGGCGCTGAGCTTCTGACCACGATGGTCTGGATCGACGAAGGTCCGACAGCAGTAGTACGAGCCGTCCGGTAGGCGCAACGAAGTGCCGAGTTCTTCGATGGGGACCTCGCCGTGCAGGTACCAGTCACTGGCGACGACCTGTCCGCCCTGGCGGACGAGGACGCACAGTGCCCCGGGTATGGATTGGAGCTTTGTGAACGCAGTCCGAGAGACATACGGGTTGGCCAGCTCGGTGTGTGTGATGGCGCTGGCCGGCAACACCTGGGTCCGGTAGCCGTCGGCGTGCACCCTGCGCAACTGTCCGACATCAATGGTGTAGAAACCCATCTGGGTCCGGCGGAAGACGAACTTGCCCCAGGCTGCTTTCAGGACCTGGGCGGGGGTGAGCCCGCGCAGCTGTGTCAGGTCCATGGGGCTCTCCTCATCGCGTCGCCAGGTGCAGCAGTCCCGAGTGGGCGCCGGAGGCGATGCTGCGGGCCCGGCGGGTCGTGGCGTCGCTGTCGATTCGCAGTCGGCTCAGCCGCAGGGGATGCTCGAGCCGGGTGAGCCGATGGTCGAAGAGCAGACCAGTCCGATAATCCAGCTCGCGCAGCACCTGCTCGGCGCGAGTGGTGTGGTTGCCGTTCGGGTAGGCGAAGTGGGTCGCTGCGAACCCCCAGCCGGTCAAGGCCTCGTGAGCCCGCACGATCTGCTCCTCCTGCTCCTGCTCGGTGCACGTGTCCAGACACGGATGGTCCCACGTGTGGTTGCCGATCGTGTGCCCGAGCGCGACCCACCGGTGCAGGTCGTCGGCCCCGACCTGCTCCGCAGTCTGCCCCTCCTCGAGCGACCTGTCGCCCTCGAGCCGGTCGGCGAACCGGGCGATGGTCTCTCGCCGTTCCTCGTCCGGCATCGCCTTGAGCCGGGCACGCATCGAGGCGACGTGCGCCTCGGGGACGAGACCGGCGGCGATCGCGGCCTCGAACGTCTGGAACCACAATCGGCCCGGCCGGTCGATGACCCCTGGACAGACGTATGCCGTCGCCGCGATGCCGTGCGCGGCGAGCATCGGCCCCGCAGTGAAGGTGCTCGCCAGCCCGTCATCGAAGGTGAACCACACGGCATTCTCGGGCAGGGGATCGCCGCTCCGGAGAGAACCAGCGACCTCGTCCGCGCTGACCGGCACGTACCGGCGGAGGATCTCCCGAACGAGCACGTCGAAGTGCCCCAGGTCATCGACCCCGTGGAACCCGAAAATGCGCAACCGGCCCCCGGTGAGCCGGCGTGCGACCTCAGTGACGAGCACCGACTGCGGCAGACCCGCGATCCCGCGGCGAACCGGAACCGGGAGTCGCGCCCACAACCCGCTCACCGCTGAGCTCCCACGACGCTCCGGGCGCCAGACCGGGACGTCGACACCAGTTCCTCGACGAGCCCTCGCCACGCCGTCGCAGTGCTCTCCAGGGAGAACCTCTCTACGCACCGTTCCCGGGCGGCCCTCCCCAGCCGGGCCCCCAGACGACAGTCGGTGACGATCTCGGTGACCCGGTCGGCCAGGCTCGCGGCATCCGAGGCGATGAACCCGGTCACTCCCTCCTCGACGACGTCGGCCACCCCTGCGGCCGGGGTCGAGACCACCGGCACAGCGGACAAGCCCGCCTCGACGAGCACTCCCGGCATACCTTCGGTGTCCGGGGCGCTCGTCATGACGAGCGCGCTCGCCGCGCGCAACAGCTCCGGCACGTCGGTGCGCACCCCGAGCAGGTCCACCCCCAGTCTGGCCGCACGGGTCTCGATCGAGCCGCGCATCGGGCCGTCCCCGACGATCGCCGCCGCGCACGCCACACCACGGTCGTGCAGCTGCCCGATGACGTCGAGGAACAGGCCCGGCCGCTTGCCCGGCTCGAGCTGCCCGACGAAGAGCACCAGCGGCGGGTCGCGCCGCTCACCGGCGGCCGAGGCCGGGTGATAGCGCTGCGCGTCCCGCCCGTTGGGGATGGTCCGCAGCCGCTGCGACGGCACACCGAGTTCCTCACACAGCTGCGTGGTGATCGCGCCGGAGACCCCGACCGCCAGATCCACCCGGGAGGCGAGGAACCGGTAGAGCCGCACCCGGCTCGCCCGGGACAGCTCCGCGCTCGAGAGCCCCACCTTGTAATAGACCGTCGACCAGGGTGCGGTGCGGCCTCTCGGCTGCGCAGCGACAACATACTTGAGCGGTTCACCCCCGTGGGCGACGACCACGTCCACCTCGTGCTCGGCGATCACCGCCCGCAGCGCCCGCACGGCACGCGGGTCGAGGCCGGCGCTGCGGGCCCGGCCAGAGGGCACGCCGAGGTTGACGTCCGGGCGGGCCGCTCCAGGCTCCGAAGCGAACAGGGTGGCGACGAGGTGCCGCTGCTCGGGGTCGTCGCGCAGCGCGTCGCGCAGCTGCCCCGCGAAGACCTGGGCGCCCCGGTTGCGGTCGTCCGGGAGCACGTGCAGCACGCTGACCGGCCGGCGAGATGTCTCGGCCTGGTGGGCAGTGGTGGCGGTCGTGGTTGCCGACGAGGTGTCGGCGAGAGCGGCCAGGTGCTTGGCGGATGCTGGCCAGGGCAGCCCCTTGCGGGCCGCTACCGCGGCATACGTCCGCAGCGAGGCGGCGGCCACGGCGCGCTGGTCGAAGCTGGTCAGGGCCCGCTCCCGGGCCGCCGCGCCGAGCCGCTCCCGCAAGGCGGGGTCGTCGAGCAGGCGGGTCAGGGCCGCGGTCAGGGCGGCCGGGTCGCGGGGTGGCGCGAGGAGGAGGTGCGTGCCGTCCTCGCCGACCTCGCGGCATCCGCGGATGTCGGACAGGACCATCGGCAGACCGCACGCGGCCGCCTCCATCGCGGCCCGGGAGAAGCCCTCCCGGTAGGAGGCGAGCACGAACACATCGAACGCCGAATAAACCGCCGCCATATCGCTCTGCTCGGGCACGAAGACGACGTCATCGGTGCCGGCCGGCAGCTCCTCCCCGTCGTCCGGGCCCACCCAGAGCACCCTCGCCCGGCCCGTGAGGGCGGATGCCGCGGCCCCCACCTCGGCCAGTCCCTTCTCGGCTACCCGGCGGCCCACCGCCCCGACGACGAGCACGTCCTCGGGGATGCCCCACTCCCGGCGCAGCCGCCGGCGACCCTCGGGGTCGGGCATGAACCGCGCCAGGTCGATGCCGTTGCCGACCACCTCGTGCCGACCCGGTTTGAGGGCCCAGCGGATCGTGGCCTCGTCCTGGGCGTTCTGGAAGAGCTCGTAGTCGGAGAACCGGGCCGCGAAGGCTTCGAGCCCGTAGACGAACGCCCGCCGCCGCCAGGAGTCCTCCGGCCGGGCCCACAGCCCGTGACAGGTGTTGACGACGATCGGCACCCGCGCGACCCGCCCGGCGACGCGGCCCAGGACACCGGTCTTGGGGTTGTGGGTGTGCAGCACGTCCGGTCGCAGCTCACGCAGCGCGGCGACGAGCTCGGCGAAGGCGCGGGCATCGGCCACCGGACGCCACCGCCGGGTCAGCGAGGGCAGCGGCACGTGCGCGACTCCCACGGCCTCGACCCGCTCGACATACGGGCCCGGGGCGCTGATCCCGACCGTCTCGAAACCGGCCTCGACGTCGACGGCGAGCTCGGTGGCCAACAACAGGGCCAGGCTCATGTCGACGGTGGTCAGGTGCACCAGGCGCAGCGCGTCGGGCCCATCGGTATGCGGTCGCGTGCCTCGCCGCTTGGTGTGCTGTGCCCGTCCCCACATGATGGCCGATCCTCTCAGGCCGCTGCTGCGA
>JBDIAO010000061.1:0-17220 GCA_039812375.1 Phycicoccus sp.
CCGGCGGGGAGTCCAGGGCGGCCCGCAGCGGCTCCTGGAGCCCTTCGCTGGCCTCGGCGAGGCAGTGGTCACGGTGCTCGACCCAGTCCGGCCACTCCCACCCGGCTCCGGCGTCCACGGAGAAGACCCGCACCTGCCTGGGCTGCACGCTGCGACCCAGGACGGCGACGGCGACGTCGTTGGGCCCGTCCGGGTCCCGGGTGACCAGCACCTCGGCCACGACCGGGTCCTGGTCACAGTCGGCGAGCACCCGGTCGACGTCGAGGATGAAGATCCCGCGGCGACGATCGGTGTAGCGCAGCCCGGGCACGGCTCCGGCGTGGTCACCGTTGCCGATGTGCGGGATGTAGAGGTGAGCGGCGGCGAAAGCCACGTCCTCGGGAAGGTCGAGATCCTCCACCTCGTCACCCGCGTCCCAGCCTGTCGCGTCCAGCCAGTCGCCCTGGTCGGAAGCCTCCAGGTGCACCCGCACCGCGGCGGGGTGCTGCTCTCGGGTCTGCCTGGCGATCGCGTAGGCCGCCGCCCGCATCTCGGCCACGGTCGCCTCGACGACGATCGCGGTCAGCTGATCCATGCGCTCGACGGCCTGCTCAACGGTGCTGCTCATCGTCCCCTCCTCGGGGTCTCGGTGCGGCAGATGGTCAGCCCGCCGCGGTGGTTGGTGTCATCGACACTAGCCGCCCCCACCGACGACGAATCCCCTTGCGCACCAACGATCGACCCCGTGCCCGGCGGCATGGGGTACCGGGCACGGGGATGACAAAGTGCAGCGCCCCACTCGGGGCGCTGCAGCAGAGGAGCGGGCGGGTCTTAGGGCATCAGGACCCTGATCCGCCGGCCCCGCGTAGCCGGCATCGCAGGAGCACTCGATCCAGATCCCGTCCGGGTCGCCGGTTGCCACGATCCACTCCCTGCAGTCGGGACAGATCGCGTCGGCGTCCAGCAGTTGGCTGGTCGCGATGACGACGGTTCCCTCGGTGCCTGCTGGGGCCATGTCTCAGCCCTGCTCGGGTCGCGGTCGGTGGTCCTGGACCTTGTGCCAGGGTGCCTTGTTGGTCCAGGAGTACCCGGTCTGAACCGCCACGGTCTTGGCGTTGCAGCGGGCCACGGTATGCCAGGAGCCGCCGATCTTGACCAGGTCGCCTACGGCGACGTTCTCGCGGCTGTAGTTGGTGGCCTGACCGGTGGCGAGCTGGTCGGCGCGCACCTGCATCCAGTGCTCGAGGTCGGCCCGGTCGATCGCGAGCCGGTCCTCCAGATCCTGACGGGGGTGACCGGCCGCGACGGACTGCGCCAGGCTGTGTTCCATGCGTCGGATGTCGGCGCCGAGCCGTTCGATGCGGTTGGCCACGGTCACCGGGTTGTGGCGATGACCGGTCGTGGCAGCTGCGCTGGCGGCGGCCGCGGCCGCCTGGTCAGCGTGCGCCTGGTGCTCGAGGCTGGCGTCCATGTGCGAGCGGATCTTGCGGGCGTCCCGCTCGGCCCGGGCCTGGGAGTGGTGGCCCAGCAGGATCGGCTGCCCGAACGGGATCCCGTCGGCGATCTTGCGGGAGGCGGCATACCGCTGATCGGCCTTGGCCTGCTCCCGCTCGGCCCGGTCCGCGAGCCTGCCGGATCGCTCCTGGGCACGCTCGGCCCGCCGCGCTTCGGCCGCTTCACGGTCCCCGGTCGTAGTGTCGATCGACACCTCGACCTCGAATCCGGCCTCCCGCAGCTGCCGCGCGGTCTGCTCGATCAACGGCCGCTTGGGTGCAGCGTCGCGACTGCGCGGAACGAACCACAGCCCGATGCTGCGCCCCCACCGCCAACCCAACGCCTTGACGACCTCGGCCGAACCGTCCCCTCGGGACGTGCCCAGCAGCAAAGTTCCTTCAGCCTCGGTGTGCTCGATGGTCAACGTCATGACCCCTCCTCGGGTCTCGGGTGAGCGATGGTCAGCCGCTCACAAGTGGTGGTGTCTTCGACGCTACCGCCCACTACCGACACCGCAACGACCCACAGCAGCTGAACCAGTCGGCATGGGGTGGCCCCTGGAGGCGTGGCGGTGCGCGTCGCCGGCGTGGTCGTGGTCGCCGCCGGCGACGCGCACCGGGGTCACGGGGTCAGTCGCAGTAGACCTCGCTCACGTCCCAGGTGATGTTGTCCTCCCCGAGCGCGGCCCAGACGTCCTCGCGGGTGAGTGCGTCGATGGCCTCGTCCTCGCTGGTGGCGGTCAGGGTGACTCGGACGGTGGCGCTGACCTCGACCTCGAGGTCGTAGTCACGGCTTCGGCGGGGCAGCCCCACGCGGGCCATGAAGTCGTCGAACTCCCCGCACCACTGGCGGTCGTCGGCCTCGCTGTGCGCCTCGGACACGAGCCGGTCGCGCCACGCCTCGTGGTCGCGCCGGGTGCAGTTGTGTGCCCTCGCCTCGGTCAGCAGCGCGCCCAGCGCGGCCCGCTCGCCCTCGGTGGCTCGACCCTTGACCAACTGCCGCGCGTCGGCCTTGGTGACCGGCAGCACTAGGCGGCGCACCGTGGAACCGGCCAGCACGAACACCGAAAACGTCTCGTGCACGCGCGTCCCGGCCTCCACCGGCCCCAGCCAGTAGCCCTTGACCGTCTCGTTCCCCGGCATCACCTCGGGCATCTCGACGAACTCACCGGTCACCGGCAGCATCACCACCGTCTCGGCCTCCCGACCGGTCCCCGGCTCTCGGGCGGTGAACACCTCCGTGCCCCGCAGCGCCGTCACGGTCGTGATCTCGTGGTCGACCACAGCGGGTCGCCCCACCAGGTCAATGCTCCACACCGGAGCCTCAGCAGCCATGGTTGTCATGGGTCATCTCCTCATCGGAGTCAGGGGGCAGATGGTCAGTCCGCCCGGTTGGTTGGTGCCTTCGACACTACCGCCCACCACCGACACCGAACACCCCTGCACCGCAACGGAACCCCCTGTGCCCGGCGGCATGGGGTGGCCGGGCACAGGGACGGCCGGCAGCCCTCTCCACAGAGGATGCTGCCTGGCCCGTCGAGCGGCATACGAACTCAGCCAGGACTGCGGCCCAGCAGATCACTACGCTCCCAGAACGACGAAACTCCCGGCCAGATCGTCTTCGGCCGGGAGTTTCGGGTCTCGTCGCAATGGGTCAGCCGCCTTAGGTTGGTGTCTTCGACACTAGCCGTCTGCACCGCCACCGCTCCCTGCCCGGGCCACCATCTCGGGCGGTAGGGGGGTTGAGGCTACTTTGGTGACTGTTTCCCGCGCCGCCATCTAGACCCAAGAAGGACGAGGATAGATGAATAGGTCGTGGTCGCTGAAGCGAGCTGAAGTGCTAGTGCGGCTGCTCAACGAGCGGGGTTTGACCCTGCCCGTCGATACGGCAGTCGAGTTGATCGAGGACCGGGTCCAGGCCGTGGCGACAGGGCTGAGCATCACGCCAAAGAGCGCTCGTTCCTATCTGGACGATGAGCGACTCGCTGGACTGGCAGACAGCATCGTCGAGATGTTGGCTGATGAAGATCCCGGAGAGGACCTTGTGGATGCGATCAGAGACTGCCCCGTCCCTGTAGCGGTGGCAGCTCGCACCATCACCGCGCTCTCCGAGGCTGGTCGAGTTCGACTGCCCAGCGGTGGGTATGAAGCCGCCGATGATGCTCTGGGTCTGGTGAGTCTTTGGGGACATCTGCTCCTTGAGGGCAATCGTGATGGCGGGCTGCACCGCATCGAAGTGCCTGAGGCCCTGCTGACTCGCTCGATTCGACGACTGGAGGCAGCAGCCGCGATTCTCGGCGACCGTTCTGGCTCCGTCGCGAGTGGAGAGAGCTCGTTGGCCACGGCCTTCCTCAGGGATGCCCAAGTTCTGCTCCTCCTTCTCGATGAGGACAGCCCAGCAGCCCTCATGTCCAAGGACGAGTGGCTCTGCACCTGGGTCTTGGCCGCGACAGATTGGCCAGAAGCAGTGACCCGCCTTCGCCACACCGGAACCCGGGATATTGAGGCGGCCCCCAGGATCTGGTCTCGTCTTCACCGGGGCTCCAGCACAGGTGACAGCGTGCATGTCTTTCTGCATCTGTCCCGGGACGAAGCACTCCAAGCGGCGGCGGACTTCGCCGTGGAAGCACTCGGCGGCGACGTCGCCTATCAGCTCCATCGAACGGGCAGGTTCGAGGAACTGTGTGAGCTCTATGAGCGAACCCATCTCTCCGGGAACGGCATTCTGCGAGTCGAGTGGGCACATCCCGAGGGAGACCTGGCTGAGGTCGATGGTGTGTGGCGAAACGAGCCAACCCCAGACGGGGATCCGACCCTGATCATCGAGCCAGACTCCCACAGCTCATGAAACGCGCGCGCCGCTGTTGGTGAGCGCGTCCTCACCCGTTCAGCGCGCGCGCCGAGCTGATTCGTCCAGAGCGCAGGTCTCCTTGCCACATGGGGACGTCAGTGTCGACCGGGACGACGGTGATCAGGTCGGCGTGCTGGGGCGGGTGGTTCGTGGCCTCCACCAGCGCGTCGCTGTAGACGTGCCCGGCGTAGTAGCCGAGGCGTCCGCTGGTGTGAATGTCGGGGACGAAGGTTGGATCATCCATGGTCCCTATGGTCTCCAGGTCCCCACGGGCAGATCATCCCGGACCGCCCGGCGGCGGTTGAGTGTTCACCGGTGGGTCGCCCTCGATCAGCTCAAGTGCGGAGGTCGGGCGGGAGATGCGAGTCCCAGACTTCGGCTCCCAAGTCCAGCCGGGAAGTGCCTCAAACTTAGCGACCCACTCGTCGGAAAGGAGGCCCTTCCGGTGGCGCTGTCGAACGCGGACGACCTTCCAACCGAGGTCGGGATGGGTAGTGGGGATGCGGGCCGAGCCATGCGCGGTGGCGTATGCCGCCGATGCTCTGTGAACCTGCTCAAGCCACGGCTCAACGCTGGTGGGATGAGGCCTCGTGCCCGGCGCCCAGGTCCAGCCGGGAAGTGCCTCAAACTTGGCGACCCACTCGTCGGGCAGTTTGCCACGCTTGTAGCGACGTCGAATCCCGGCAGCAGGCCGGCCGGTCTCGACATCGGTAGTGCGGATCAGGGCGGTCCCTTGTGTCTCCACGTGTTTCAGGACCTTGAGGTATACCTCCTCGAGATGGTCCTCACCAACCGTGTGGGTTCGCCAGGTCCACCCGGGCAGCGCCTCGAATCTGCCTGCCCACTCCTCGGAGAGCGAGCCGGCCCGGTGGCGTGCACGGAGATTGGACACCGTGTTCCCAAGGTTTCCGTCGCGGTCGCGAGCGGTGGTTGGGACGGCCGCCGTTCCGTGCGTCTCGACGTATGCCCGGACCCTGGCGATCGTCTCCTCCAGTTGGGTCTCTCCGATCGCGTACTTTCGCCAGGTCCACCCGGGGAGAGCCTCGAACTTGGCCGCCCACTCATCAGATATGCGGCCGTTCTTGCGCTTCTGGCGCAGAGTGATGACCAGGATGCCGAGCCGCCCGTGTTCGTCCGTGACCTCGGAGCTGATGTCAGTCGTCCCGTGGTCCTTGGCGTAAGCCTCCAGACGAATCAGCGCCGACTCAAGATGTCTCTCGCCCCGTGCTCTCGCGGCCCAGGTCCACCCGGGCAACGTCTCGAATCTGGCCTCCCATTCTTCAGTGAGCTCCCCGCGCTTGCGCCGTTCTCGGATGCGACTGACCGCGGTACCTAAGGGGCCGTCGTCATCGAGCTCCTTCATCGGGATCTTCGCCGTCCCGACGTCTTCGGCGTAGCGCCTGACGCGCTCATAGATTCGGTCGACGCTCTCGATGTAGCGACTGACCAATCGGAGCCGAATCGCGCTTGAGACGGCTTCGGCGTCGTCGCCGATTGTGATCACGGAGACGAGACGCTCCAGTGGCGCGGACGACTGGTGCGCTCCCGGGCGGCCCATCTCCCGAATGGTCGCTACCACTCGACTGTCCTGATCTTGCAGAGCGGACAAGGTTTGATGGACATGCCGGAACTCGGAGCCGCTCAAGGCAGCGGCAGGGTTTTCCTCATCCGCGATGAAGAAGGGCAACAAGACGATCGCTGGCTGCTGTGGCCTATCCGGATGGAGCCGGATAGCTCGGCCCAACGCCTGCGTGATCTCGATGACGGAGGTCCGCGGCTGTGCGATCAGGATCGAGTCGATCAGGGGGATGTCGACGCCCTCTGCAAGGCACCGCACGTTGCTCACGACACTGAGCTGGTCCTTAGTCTGGTGATTGAGAGTGTCAAGGGCCTCGTCGCGGACAGTGGGCGGCGTTCTCCCGTCGACGTGACACACGCTCAAACGCCCTGGTGGTCGATCGCCCGGAGGGAGGGCACTCAACGTCGCCGGGAGCGTCGTCGCGAAGCGAGCCGAGTCGGAGACCCGGTTGTGGAAGCAGAGCATTGATCTGACCCCGTAGTCGGTCGCCGTCCTAGCGATGGCGACGGCAACAGCTGCCTCGCGGAGCTCTCTCGCTGAGGGGGGTTGGTCGCCCATGAGCTTGCCCAGGAGCTCTCTGCGGGTCACTCCCACTGCAAGTACCCGGTAGTCCGACAGTAGGCCTCCGGCGATCGCATCGCTCAGTGCCAAGGTGTGCATCACCGGTCCAAAGACGGACGGATCGTCCATGGACGCGGTCTGCACTCGCTCTCCTAGGCGATCGACCTCGTGCACTCGGGGGGTCGCTGTCAGGAACAGTCGGTGCCGAGCGGGGATCCGCTGGTCAGACAGGCCTGTAGCGAACGCACCATCGGCCGCGCCAGCCATGCGGTGAGCTTCATCGCAGATGATCAGGTCCCATGCAGGCATTCCTTGTTGGTGCGCCTCCGCCACCGTCGGCGACGACTGATAGGTGCCGAAGACCACAATCCTGTCCGCTTGAGTTGTCCAGCGAAGCAGCTCGTTTGGCTCCGTGGTGGCGTCGATGGTCAACTCGTCGAGGTTGACGGATGGGAGGTCTTCATCGAACCCCTCGACGTCTTCGGAGCATGCAGCAACCGCGGAGTACTCCGATCGGGCATTGACAGCCCACACCCTCGCTGTCTGCGCCAGGAGTGCCAGAGATGGGACGAGGACGAGTACTCGAGTCGCCTCAAGTGATTCAGCGATCCTCTGTGCAACGAGGGTCTTTCCGGTTCCGCAGGCCATGATGACCTGACCACGAGAGTGGTCCACGAACCCGTTCAGGGCGGCCTCGATGGCCGCCTGTTGGTGGGGTCGGGGCTGGAGGGCTGCGAGGTTTGCTGGAACCAACTGTGGGCCCTTCGCAGGCCGACTCACCCCGTCAGTGCTTTCTCTTCGCTGGCCGGTCTCGGAACGAGGTGGCCAGAATCAGGAGCGCGTCACGGACGTCAGCGGACCCCTCAGCCGATAGGCGCAGGTACTGGGCCGCCGCGGCGCAGTCGAGGCATGCTTCCTCATCGCGGCATGCAGTGCACGCAGCGATCCCGCGCAGAGCCGGTCCAACGGTCCTAGCCAACCAGCCTTCGACCTCTAGTGGTCCCTGCGATTCCACGATGGCGCCGGTGAGGTCGATCCCCTTCTCGATGCTATTGATCAACTGATCCCCGAGTTGAGGGTCCAGGGCCGGCTCGAGCTGGTCGACCGCAGCCATGATTACCTCTGAGGCGAGGTAGGACGGGCGTCGCGTCTTCTTGGGATGGGGGCACTCTGAGCACGTCACTCGTCCGTCGATCGGGTGAGCAACGAGATGGCCCCATAGCCGGCATTCCTCGCAGTGAACGCCGTCCTTGGACTGCGCCGCGAGCGGGTGGATGTAGGCCGGGTTGACGCGGTAGTGGATTGCTCGGCGCCTGGTCCAGGTGTCGATCTCGGCTGATGCCCGAGGTGCGGTTAGGTAGAAGGCCTCGAGCGCATTGTCCAGACCCGCGTCAAGGGTTCGCTCCAAGTGTTTCTGGTAGAGCTGGAGGTCGAAGTCGGGGACGTAAATGTCATCCGCCGTGCCCTCACCTGAGGCTAGTCCGCAGGTTGGGTAGCGGATTCCCTTGAGGTAGCCCTCGACGCGAATGGAGTGTTCGATGTGCCCGTAGTAGTACCACCACCGTGTCTCTTTGGTGAGGAAAGTGCCGAGCTGGAGGTCGTGGCTTGAAAGGGCGTCGTACTCGTCTGCCTCGGGGATCTGGTACATCAGGTCCCCGCCGTTGAGTGCGAAGGCCCCGAGGTCGGAGCCGTAGCCGAAGACGCTGTTGATCAGGACCGCGAGATCGGCAAGTGACATGGTGGGAGCGGCCCACACGGTCCGGATGATGGGTTCGTCTGATCGCAGAGTGTCGGCAAAGATGGTGAGTTCGACGGATCGTCCGAGTCGGCGTCTGCGTTGCCGCAAGGCTGTGCGTTCCACGACAGCCATGAGCTCCGGAAGTTGATTCCGGACGCGGTCATCGGGCTGCCAGTGAGCAAACTTGATCGGCACCTCACCGGGCCCCCGGTCCCATCGGTTGTCCTCTGGTTCATACCAATGAGCGTCTTCAATAGGCACAAGGGCGCTCTTGAGCCAGTCGAGGACCCAAGCGTGGCCGTCGGTGGGGTCCATGAGGGGTACCCACCTGGTGAAACTTGGGCGATGCTCGCCGGCTGCCACCAGGAGTTCCTTGGGCTTAAGGTCGAAACGAAGGAGCTGACCCGCGAACAGCAAGGGGTAGTTGACCTGCTCGAGAGGTCCTCCGTGGCGTGTGCGTCCCACGGTTAGCATCCTCTCAGAGACCGCTTGCCGCCCCGGTGGGGCGGCTTAGAGGAACTCTCGAAGACGAGGTAGCGCTGCCGCCAGTTCCTCGATGCGATCTCTCGTCGACCCAGGCTCGGTTCCCAGGCTGCGGCGGCGCGCGAATCGACTCAGAGCGGGGTGATGCGTCCGGTGCGCAGGTCGCCCTGCCAGCAGGGCGGGTCATCCGTGTCGACCGGGACCACGGTGATGACGTCCGCTGCTTCGGCCGGATGGTCCATCTCCTGGACGAGGCAGTCGTCGTAGACGTGCCCGGCGTAGTAGCCGAGGCGTCCGTTGGTGGTGCGGTAGAGCCGGTCGGCGGTCTTGGGCAGCAGCAGTGAGAGCGCCTGGTCGATGGCGATGGAGAACTCAACCCCGGGATGCCTCCTGCGGGCACGGGCGAGCAGCTCGTCCGTCATCCTCTGGACGTCACCGATCGCGCCGTCGACGACGTCGTCCTCAGGTGTTTCCATCGTGCTGCTCCTCTTTCCTAGACGAACTCGCGGATCCGGGGCAGGACCGCGGAGAGCTCCTCGAACAGGGCCGGCCAGCCCCGGCGCAGCCAGGTGATCCGGCCCTCCTCGAGTCGGGTCCCGTCGATCATCCCCGACACCCGCAGGAAGTGCTCGGGTGCACCGAGCCGGCGCAGCTTGTCGTAGACCGGGTTGACCGGGAGCCGGTGCCGGCTGATGTGCCCCCAGATCTCGTCGGTGTGCCAGTCCCACACCGGACCGTAGGCGACGGTCCCGTCGACCCGGCTGATCAGCCCCCCATGGCGGGCCCGCCGCTGCTGGCCGGTGCAGGTGTCGGGGCACAGGCAGGTCACGGCGCGAAGAGCGTTGGCGTAGGCCGCTGCTCGACCGCGGGACTCCTCCGCACGCACTCCCCACAGCTCCCCCGGCCCGTGCGCCCTGTGCGCGGCCGCGGCTGGTTCGACGATGAGGACCTGGTGCAGGTTCGGTGTCGGCCGGTCAGGTGCCTGGTGATCCCAGCCGCCATTGCCGGCCAGGACCTCCAAGGTGGTCATCCGGGCGGGGACGACGTGCAGGTTGAGCGACCACATCTTGGCCAGCTGCTCGAGGTAGGCGTAGGTCTCGGGGAACTCCAAGCCGCTGTCGAAGAAGGCCACCGGTGTCTCGGGGGCGACCTGTCGGACCAGGTCGAGCACGACCAGGGAGTCCTTGCCGCCGGAGAAGGCGACGTAGCCCTCGTGCCGGTCCAGGTGCGCCCGGATCCGGCACCGGATCAGGTCCAGGTCGCGGCGGCTGGCGCGTAGCCCCTGCAGGGCGCGGACGTCGAGGCCGGCGGTCATGAGCTCAGCAGTGCCGGGAGCGCGAGCTGGTGCTGTCGGGCGGGATGCATGTAGGGCGGTCGGATCCCGGCTCGGCCGAGGCCTCCGTCGACAACCTCGGCACCGGCCCGGTCTCGACAGGTCTGTGGGCATGGCCTGCCCAGGGTCCCGTCGGGGTGCAGATGGCCGGCGGTGAACTCGTCGAGGTCCTCGGCGAGCTGCACCTCCCAACACAGGACGTGGCCTTCACCGGTGGAACGCTTCTTGCCGATGCTGACGACCGGCTCCAGCAGCTCACGGATCGCGGTCGGGTCTCCGACGGCGTGCCAGGTCACCGAGGCGCACGGTGTGACCAACAGCGGCATCCTGCGGGCCCGGAACCGTCCCTGTCGGTCAGAGACCGTCTTCGGCAGTCCCGTGGAGACCTGCTCCAGCGCCCGGGCATCCACCCGTCCGGTCCAGGTGTGGACATCGACCCGGCCGGAGTCCTGGTCGGGCAGGGCGCAGGTCGCGGCCCAGTGCCATGGGCCATCGGTCGGGGTGCACCGCGCCAACGGGAGATCGAGATCCGGTGGGTCGTCGCGCTCCATCGCGCGCACGTACTCCTGGCCCTGCTCGCGGCAAGAGGCCTTCTGACGCGCCCACAGCTCCGAGGCGAGCAGTCCGTCCAGCGCGATGCCCCACGGCGCTGCCTGGGCGATCCCGAACGCCAGATGAGCCCGCACCTGGAGCGGCTTCACGCCAGCCCCTGGAGTGCGGTGAGGATCTCGCTACGGTTCTGGTCGAGCACAGCGCGCCAGTCCGGGAGCTCCTCGGTGGTGGGCGGCACGTCGACGGTGAGGTCGGCCCTCACCTGACCATGGCCGATCCCGACCCGACCCCCGAGCCGCCCGTCGCTGTGGAAGGTGTCGAGCACCTCGAGGAAGAAGGCCATCTCCAGAGGGCTGGGTCGGCGCAGCCGCAGCCAGGTGCTGAAGGTGGTGCCAGCCGGGAAGGTCTCGATGTGGAAGAGCATCTGGTTGCCTCCGCGCAGCACTGGTTCAGGTCGCCCGGTGTCGTCGAAGAGGAGCTCGGCTCCGGCGTCGACCGGGGTGATGACGCCGGCGAAGTCGTGGCCGTCGCCGTCGTCCTGACGGGTGTAGGCCTCGAGCTGGGTGCCGGTGAAGGCAGAGCGGGTGGTGGTGACGCCGGTGATGTGGCTGGTCTCGCTCAGGTGAGGGACGACCTTGCCGACATCGAGGGCACCGTTGATGATCGTCCCTCCCCCGGCGGCGCCGAACACCCCGATCTGCGGGACCAGGTCGCGCAGTTGCTGGAGTCGGTTCCCGGACAGCGGTTCGTGACCGGTCTTGGCCAGCGACCCACCGCCCCTGAGCGCGTGAGCTGCTGCAGGGTGCAGGAGACCTTCGTAGCCGACGGCGTCGCGGAGCAGCTCCTCCCCCAGTCGGCGTAGCCGGCCGCGCAGGGTGTTGCCGGAGACGATCGGGACGTGGACGAGCTCACCGCTGGAAGAGCAGACCAGCTCGCGGCGAAGCAGGGTGATGGTGCCGCGGGTCTCACCGCCGTGGGCGATCGAGGACAGTGCGGTCAGGGTGCCTTCCCACTGGGTGGTGCGCATCAGGCCACCGCCTCGGTCCGAGCGGCGCGGCTCTGGCGCACGGTGTCGGCGACGATCCTGGTCCGCAGCAGCAGTGCCTCGGTCTCGAAACGGAGCACCTCCAGCACCGGGAGTGACTCGGCGCGCAGCAGCTGCTCGAGCTCGGCACGCTCTGCGGCGGTGCGGGGCTGCGACCCCAGGTCGTCGGCGACGTCGCGCCACCACCGGCGCAGGTTGGCTGACCGGTAGGTCGCGCAGATCACCCGATCGGGCAGCAGGCTCTCCCAGTACGTCGACCGGTAGCGCGAGACCCACCCTCCAGACCAGTCGATGCCGTAGTGCACCAGCAGCAACAGCCGCTCGGCGACACCGGCGGGCCCGTCGAGGGCCGGCATGAAGTCAGCGGTGGTCGCCAGCCACCTCGTCGTCGGGGTCACGTCCTGCTTCACAGCGCCACCGCGTAGGTCGGCAGGGCCATGAACGCCGGCGCCCGATCGAGGCATCGGGGGCACTGCACCTCGGCTGGGTGGTCCCCGATCTCCTCCAGCGCCGCGCGGCCGCACAGGGTGGTCGCCGGCAGCTCATCGGGTCGTGTCCCGCGCAGGGCTGGGCTGGTCACCACCAGGTGCGTGAGCGGGTTCCCCGCGGCGGTGACGCTGCGGAAGGGGGTGTTCATCATCGTCGGCTCTCCTTCGTGGTGGGGGTGGTGACGTGCACAGCAAGTGCCATCCAGGGGTTCCCGGGCTGACGCCACGGCTCCAGCTGGCTCCAGGCGTCCAGCACCTGGGGGAACTGCTCTGGGGTCAGCGTCCTCATGACTTGGAAGGGCGGCGCAGCGGCGGTGAGCATGCGCGACCCGAACCCCAGGGCCCGCAGCCGGTCGATCTGACGTAGCCGGCCCACCTCCTGGTGGTTCCATCCCAAGTCGACGTCCTCCACCGCGACCCTGCCCCAGGTGGCCATCGGCAACAGATGCTTGCGTCCTGGCCGAAGCGGGACCACCAGAGCGCTGTCGGCGCCGAGCGGTCCCGACCGCAACAGGGCGGCGACGCCGGCGCGGTCGAGAGGGGCCAGGCTTGCCGGCTCTCTGGTGACCAGGTGTGCACCAGCACGCAGCTCGGCTGTGGCGTACCCCCAGGCGCACCCCGGGCAAACGCCTCGACCCGAGGGGTTAGCCCATCCATCGAATCCGGTGAACTGCTTGGACACCACAGCTCGCACCGCGACCAGCTGGTCGCGGGATCCGCAGTGGGAGCAGTCTCCGGTCAACGAGGTCGCGTAAGGGGTTGGGGACCCTGCCCCGACCCACGCAGCGGTGAGCACATCCATGGTGGCCTCGCACGGTCAGTGGTTTGCGACGGTCACCTGGGGAAGGTTCACCAGCGGGGTCTCTGTGACCCCCTCATGCACGCGAGATCAGGTCAGTAGGCGCGGGACTGCGGACCGTTGAAGAGGTCGGCCGCCGACTTGCCGTCCTTCTCGGCCGCCAGGATCGCCGCCCGGACCGCGGGGTCCTTCAGATCCAACGAACGCAGGGTCTTGTCTCGCCCCTCGTCGATCGCGTCGATCCTGGCGTAGACCGCACCGTGCTCCTCGGCGTACCGGGCCAACCCCTCGAGGCGCTCCAGCGCTCCGGTGAAGCTGCCGCTGTGGGGATCGACGATTGAGGGGACGATCTGCCCGCCGGCGTTGGTGTCGAAGAAGATGAAGTCCGGCTGCAGCGACTTCCAGAGCCCGTCCTTGCGGTAGGGGACCCGGATGGAGTGTTTGCCGGCGTCGGAGGGGTTGCGGTACCAGGCCACGACCGAGGACCGGTCGAGCTCTTGGGCGAGGACGTCCTTCTCCCAGCTGGTGAACTTGGGGTCCAACGGCCACTGCCCGTCGCCGTCGGCCAGGACGTGCTTGGGGTAACGGGGCAGCTTCTCCCCCTCGGCGGTCCCTCCCTCGACACGTTGGTAGGTCCGCAACTCGGTGGGAGTGAGCTCCGGTTCGCGGGCTTGGCCCCGGATGTCGTCGTAGACCGCTTGACGGGCATCACCCAGAAGCTTGATCTGCCCGTGGTACTTCTCCAACCACGCCCGGGTCTGCGTCTCGGCGGTGTCCTGAAGCGCCTTGACCACCACGGCCTCGCCGTTGCGTTCGATCCGGGACAGCGCTGCGACCTGGGCGTCGACGCTGACTAGGTCAGCAGTGATCCCGTCGGCGGTCAGCGCCTGCTGGTAGAGCCGCTTGAGGTAGCCGGTGACCACCGCTGCACCGAGAACCCGCCGGGTGGAGCCCAGCGCCTCCTTCACCGTGTTCTCGTCGGCCTCGCGCACCATCTGGCTGGTCTGCGTGGCACTGTCCCCATGCCGCGTGGTGAACCTGCGCACCTCGGCCTCCATGATCGCGGCCGAGATCTGCTCGACGTCGTGTGCGTACTGGGCAGCGGCCCCGTCGAGCACCCCGAACAGCGAGCTCATCAGCTGTTCGTTGGGCTTGTCCACGAACCCGTCGACAGCCATCGCGGTGGCTGCGTCGATCGCCCGCTTGACCGGTTTCGGCGAGGCCGCCGGCTTGGGCAGCGAGGGCAGGCTCTCAAGCAGGTCGCGGACCTCCTCGGGGACCTGCTCGTTCCAGGCCAGGTCGACCGGCTGGAAGATCACCTTTGGCCCCGGCGGCAGCGGCGGCTCGCCACCTCGAGACTTGGCGATGCCCATGATCTCCTCGGAGACCGCCTTGGCGGTGGGCCGGTCGAAGTGCGGCAGGAAGCACGAGGCCGAGTTGAGACGGTCGTCGTTGGTCGACCGCGCCAGCGGGGTTCGCACCATCCGGCCGAGCAACTGGGTGATGTAGGTCTTGTCCCGCGCCGGCCGCAACGAGACCAGGACCTCTGCTCGAGGGCAGTCCCATCCGGTGGAGACGGCGTCCTTGGCCAGCAGCACCCGCACCGTCGGATCATTCTGGATGTCCTGCGGCTTGACCTTCGGGATCGGTATGCCGTTAATCTCCAGATCCCCGCGGTCGCCCAGGACGTGGGCGACGCAGTCGTCGGTGAACTCCGGGAAGGCGCCACGGATGACGTTGAGGCTGGTGGCGATGAGCCGGTCCTCAGCCTTCTCGCCGGCGGCTCCGGTCTCCTTGTTGGGCATCTGCACCACCAGCAGCGGGGTGACCACGTTCTCGCCTTCAGTGGCGCAGTAGTCGGCCCAGCGGGCGCTCTGAGCGACGAACTCGATCGTCCCGTCGCGCAGCATCGAGGTCTCGAAGTCACCCTTCTCGTCCGGGATGTCGAGCACCAGGGTGTTCTTCAGCAGCCCCGAGGCCTGCACCCGGACGGGGTCGATCACCACGTTCGATTTCGCGGTTCGCTCGGTGGCGCTGGCCATCGCCGTGGTGAACCGCTCCGGGGTGGCCGAGATCCCCCAGACGATCGGCACGGGCAGGTTGGTCCCGTTGCCGTTGATGATCTTCTGCACGATCGTCTGGCGTTCCTCGGCCTCATCCCGCCGGACCGCCTTCATCCCCTCGTGTGCCTCGTCGAGGATCACGTAGAGGGTCAGCTGGTCGTCCCGGATGGTGTTGTCGAGGATCTCCCAGAACGTGAACTGGCGGGCGTTGGTCTTGCGCACGAACAGGCTGCTGCTGGCCAGCTTGGCCGGGTTGATGAAGTAGACGGTGCCCTTCTCCAACTTCTCGCCGGCGAAGTCCTTGTCCAGCAGGACCAGGTCCCCGACTGGAACCCGGTCGGCGGCTTCGATGATCCGGTGCCGGGTCTGCTCGTTGAGTGCCGGGTCCTTACTGATCCACAGCACCACAGCACCTGGGTCGGCCTCGACATCGAACTCGGTGGAGCCATGGATCAGTGCCTCGATCACGGTCGCGGCAATCACGGTCTTGCCGGCACCCGTGGTCGCCGAGAGCGCGAAGGAGAACCGCTCCCCGCGCCGGTGGTAGTCCTCACGGCACTGCTCGAGCCGGTCCAAGACGGACCGGGCCGCGTCGTCCTGGTAGTCCTTCAGCTGGTAGCGCACCCACTACTCCTTACCGGTGTTGATCTCGAAGGTCCGCAGGTACGACTCATACAGCCGCACCGTCTCAACCCGAGCCGGCAGCAAGGCGGAGACCCGTTGAAACTGCTTCTCGTCGTCGGTCACGATGAACACCACCTGGAGGTCCGCAGCCTGGTCGACGGCGTCAGCGAAGTCGCCGGCGGTGTCGCTCGAGAAGAGCACCCCGTAGGTGTCTGCCAGCGCGTAGGTGTCTGTAGGGACGGTGATCCGAGATCCGCGGGCACCGGCGCGCATCCACAGCAACGGGGCGATCGCCTCGAACGCCATGTCGGCACCCACGACCCGTGGATCCTCGTAGGTCAGGGTGAAGAACTCGACGTTCTCCTCGAAGCCATCGGCCATGGGGAAGGGATCGGTGAACTGGTACTCCCCCCGGATAGGTTCACCGGTTGGCGTTAGTCCGGTGATGGCCGCCTCGATGCGGGGCTTAGTGATGTAGTCGCAGATCCCGAGCGCTTCCCACTCGACGTCTCCCGGACGGTGGCCCTTGCGGCGAAGTGACACCTCTTCCGTGGCTGAGACCTCGTTGTTGGTCACCAGGATGCTTTGGCGCCGGCCGCCGTCCTGACGGTTGAGGCGCATGACGGCGTGTGCCGTGGTGCCAGAGCCGGCGAAGAAGTCGACGACGACGGCGTCGGGCTTGTCGGCGAGGAAGAACCTCAGGGCGTCTTCAACGGCGTACAGACTCTTTGGGAAAGGGAACCGCCGGTCAGGGATGAATCGCGTCAGCATCCGTGAGCCGTACTGCGTCGAGTCATGACTGGCAACCCGCCATTGGGTGCTCGGGATGACTCGACGCTCGTCCGAGTCCAGGGTGGAAGTCATCACTGACCCGTCCGTGTCGCGGCCGGTGACGGTGTAGATGCCGTCGCGGATCTTCCGCTGCTCTCCCAACGTCAGGTAGTAGATCGGGGTGTTTTCGCCCTTGACCGCTCCGACCTTCACGAAGCCGCTGGCAAGAGCCTCCCGAGTGGAGGATGGGCCCAGCCTCCACCGGCCTTCGGACCCGTTCCTTCGTATCGGCCACACCGCGATCGTGCCGTTGGGCGGGACGACCGTTGATCGGTCAGTGCCCAGGTCGATGGCGTCGCCAATCGAGTGGATCGTCCTTGTATCTCGGTTCAGGAAGATTGGGAAGAACATGCCCGGCCGGTCGCTTCTGGCCGCCGAAGCAGCTGATCGGCGAAGAAGGTCCCAGCGGATCTCTCCTCGATGTGTGCGACCTTTGGTGGTGACCCAGTCGCTGGCCAGCGGGACAGGTAGAGGAGCCGACCGTCCCAGCATGACGAAAAAGTAGTACTCGTCAGCGCGCCTGAACTCGGACCCTCGTGCGATCGCAGCCGGGTTGATGGCCACCGAGACCATCTGTAGCCGAGCCTCGGGGAAGAGTTGCTCCAACAGGAGCCCCAGTCGTAGATACTCGCGTTCGTCGATGCTGATGATGAGGACGGAGTCGGTCGGATTCAGCAGCTTGCGAGCCAGTTTGAGGCGGCGCTCCATGAAAGCAAGCCACTTTGAGTGTCGGTAGCCGTCTTCTGCATCGACGTAGTCGTTGCTGTACTTCCAGTCCCGTGCCCCCGAGTTGTACGGGGG
>JBDIAO010000062.1:0-16800 GCA_039812375.1 Phycicoccus sp.
CAGACGCGGTGCAGGTGCTCGGCGGTGCCGGATACACCGCGGACTTCCCGGTCGAGCGTTACTTCCGGGAGGCCAAGGTGACCCAGATCTTCGAAGGAACCAACCAGATCCAGCGGCTCGTCATCAGCCGGCACCTGCTCCGCTGACGATGGCCGGTCCCGGTCTCAGGGTTGCCCATGGGGGTGTTGCCGATGGGGGTGTTGCCGATGGGGGTCGGCGGAGATCCCCGGGAGCAGCACCTCCCCCTGCTGCAGTGCCTCGAGGGCGCCCTCGTACTTGCTGACGTGGGCGATCCCGCGCCGGCGATAGCGGATGAGCTGGATCAGGCCAATGGCCCAGAAGGGGAACTGCACGGACATCGCCCACCGAAAGTCCGACAGCGTGTATGTCGACGGCCCACCGGGGGCCCGCCAATCCAGGACGAGCCCGATGAGCCCGATGGTCAGCAGGGAGGCAAGGAAGCCGCCGACGTTGACGATGCCGGTGGCCCGGCCCAGGCGGTGCGTCGGGTGGAAGGTCCGGGCGAGGTCGAAGCTGACCATGGATCCCGGTCCGCCGGACGCGGTGACCACGACGAGGAGCACCAGCAGCCACATGGGTGCGGGACCGGGCAGGAGCAGGACGACGGCCCAGACCAGCCAGATGGCCAGGACGATACCGACCACGAGTTGAGAGCGCCGATAGGGCACCTTCGCGGTGATGGCTCCGAGAATTGGCCCGCCGACCATCGCGGTCACCGTCATCAGGACGAGTAGCAGACTCGCGGTCTCCGGGGCGACGCCCTGGCCGGTGACGAGGAACGGATAGCCCCACAGCATGGTGAACACCGTCGCGCCGAACTGTGCGGTGAAGTGCACCCACAGACTGAGTCGGGTGCCAGGGTTGTCCCACACGTCGGCGAGGACTCGAGCGGTATGCCGCACCTTGATCCGCTCCACAGACTGCTTTTCGTAGGGCGAGTCCTTGACGAACACGAGCAGCGGCACGGCCAGGACCGGGCCGATCAGCGCAGCAGCGGTGAAGGTGCGTGTCCAGCCGAGATCGCGCAGCGCCACGAGCAGTGGGGAGGCAGCGGCGATCGCACCGAGCTGCCCGAGGACCCCGGTGATCTGGGTGACTAGCGGGGTCTGCCGCACCCGGAACCACAGCGCGACCAGACGCAGCAGACTGGTGAAGATCATCGCGTCCCCGGTGCCGATGAGCACCCGGGCGGCCAGGCCCACCGGAAAGGTTCCAGCCCAGGCGAACCAGAGCTGGCCCCCGGTCATCAGGGCCAGACCGATGAGGAGCAGTCGTTTGGAGCCGAACCGGTCCAGGAACACTCCGACCGGTATCTGCATGGCGGCATACACCCCGAGCTGGACCATGGTGAAGGTCGACAGCTGCGCTGCGGAGATGTGGAAGCGCTCTGCCGCGAGGATCCCCGCGACCCCCAAGGAGGTGCGGTGGAAGACCGCGAGGATATACACGGAGAGTCCGACGGACCAGATCACCCAGGCGCGGCGGCGGCCGATGTCGTTCACTGCTCCACGATAGAAGCGCGCCTGCGAGGATCGCTGGCGCGTTCACGGTCATCGTGTGCGCAGAGGTGTGCGCAGAGACTGGAATCTCTCCAGAAGGAAGACTGGAATCTCTCCAAAAAGAGTGCGACAGTGGAGCCACGTCAGCAGGGCCGGACCACTCCCGAGGAGAGACGATGACCGTCGAAGGACCCCGCCAGAACGCGGGCAACACCAAGCCATTGACCACCGCCGCCGGAGCACCGGTCTGGGAGAACCAGAACAGCCTCACTGCAGGGGCTCGCGGCCCGATGCTCCTCCAGGACGTCTGGTTCCTCGAGAAGCTCGCCCACTTCGACCGCGAGGTCATCCCGGAGCGTCGGATGCACGCCAAGGGCTCGGGCGCCCATGGCACATTCACCGTGACCCACGACATCACCGCCTACACCAGCGCCAGCGTCTTCGCGCACGTCGGCAAGCAGACGGCGGGCTTCATGCGCTTCTCCACGGTCGCCGGCGAGCGCGGCGCTGCCGACACTGAGCGGGACATCCGCGGGTTCGCGGTGCGCTTCTACACCGACCAGGGCAACTGGGACGTCGTGGGCAACAACACCCCGGTCTTCTTCTTCCGCGACGCGCTGAAGTTCCCCGACCTCAACCATGCGGTCAAGCGCGACCCGCGCACGAACATGCGCAACGCCGAGAACAACTGGGACTTCTGGACCAACCTGCCCGAGGCGATGCACCAGATCACGATCCTCATGTCGGATCGCGGCATCCCGGACGGCTACCGGCACATGAACGGCTTCGGCAGCCACACGTACTCGTTCTACAACGCCGCCGGCGAGCGCTACTGGGTGAAGTTCCACTTCCGCAGCCAGCAGGGCCTCAAGGGGCTCACCGACGCGCAGGCGGGTGCGATCATCGCCGGTGACCGGGAGGCCTCGCAGCGTGACCTGTTCGAGGCGATCGAGGCCGGGAATTTCCCCCGCTGGACGGTCAGTGTCCAGGTCATGCCCGAAGCGGACGCCGAGACCGTGCCCTACCACCCCTTCGACCTGACGAAGATCTGGCCGAAGGCGGACTACCCGCTCATCGAGGTCGGGGTCTTCGAGCTCAACGCCAACCCGGAGAACTACCACGCGGAGGTCGAGCAGTCGGCCTTCACCCCGGCCAACGTCGTGCCCGGTATCGGCTTCTCCCCCGACCGGATGCTCCAGGGCCGGCTCTTCTCCTACGGCGACGCCCAGCGCTACCGGCTCGGGATCAACCACCACCAGATCCCGGTCAACTCCCCCCGGGGCTGCCCCGCCGCGAACTCCTACCACCGCGACGGCGCGATGCGTCTGGACTCCGAGCCGACCCCGGGCATCGAGCCGAACAGCTACGGCCGCTGGCAGGAGCAGCCAGCCTTCCGGGAGCCGCCGCTGAAGATCGACCCGCTCGCCGACCGGTTCGACTTCCGCGAGGACGACGACGACTACTTCTCCCAGCCGAGGGCCCTCTACGCCTCCTTCACCGAGGCGGAGAAGGTACGGCTCTACTGGAACACCGCTCGTGGCATCAGCGGTGCCTCGCACGAGACGATCGAGCGGCACATCGGCAACTGCACCTCCGTCGACCCTGCGTATGGCGCCGGGGTGCGGGGTGCGATCGAGGCATTGGGTGCCGGGCAGGCGTCCCCGGAGAGCGACGAGGGCCTGGTGCACGACCCGTCCTTCGACGGCGACCTGCTGTGACGGACGTGCCCTGACGGCATACCGCCGGAGTGGACCGGCAGAGTATCCGCATGGAACTCTGCCGTCCCTCCGGGCGCGACCCCCGACACGACCTGCTCTTCGAGCCGATCACGATCGGTCCGGTGACCGCGAAGAACCGTTTCTTCCAGGTGCCGCACTGCAACGGCATGGGCCACCGGGAGGTCTCGGCGCTGGCGAGGATGCGCGAGGTCAAGGCCGAGGGTGGCTGGGCGGTGGTGTGCACCGAAGAGGTGGAGATCCACCCCAGTTCCGACCTCACTCCCGCCATCGAGGGACGCCTGTGGAGTGACCAGGACATCCCCGCCCTGGCCCGGGTGGCACAGGCCATTCACCGAGGTGGCGCCCTGGCGGGCATCGAGCTGACCCACAACGGGATGTCGGCGACGAACCTGGCCAGCCGGGAGGTCCCACTCGGTCCGTCCGCGCTTCCGGTGCTGTCCACCCACCCGGCGCAGGCTCGGGCGATGAGCATCGAGGACATCACCACACTGCGCGGCTGGCACCGGGCGGCAGTCCGACGCAGTCTCCAGGCCGGGTTCGATCTGGTCTATGTCTATGCCGGGCACGGCCTGACCGGGGCGCAGCATTTCCTCTCCCCGCGCTACAACCTGCGCGAGGACTGCTACGGGGGGTCGCTGACCAACCGGATGAGGCTGTTGCGGGAGCTGATCGAGGACACCGTCGAGGAGGTCGCCGGACGGGCCGCGGTTGCGGTGCGGCTCTGCGTGGACGAGCTGGCCGGGCCCGGCGGGCTGACCCGGGCCGAGACCACCGAGGTCGTCGGAACCCTCGCTGAACTCCCGGACGTGTGGGACTTCATGGTCGGAGACTGGGCCAACGACTCTTCGACGTCCCGGTTCGCCCCGGAGGGCATGCACACCGAGCACCTGCGCGGGCTCAAGGAGCTGACGACCAAACCCGTCGTCGGGGTCGGCCGGTTCACCTCCCCGGACACGATGGTCGAGCAGGTCCGCGCCGGGATCCTCGACTTCATCGGGGCCGCCAGACCCTCCATCGCAGATCCGTTCCTGCCGGCGAAGATCGAGGCCGGCCGCGCCGAGGACATCCGCGAGTGCATCGGCTGCAACATCTGCGTCAGCGGAGACGAGACCTCCTCACCGATCCGGTGCACCCAGAACCCCACGATGGGCGAGGAGTGGCGGCGCGGGTGGCACCCGGAGCAGATCGACCCAGCGCGCTCGGCGGCCAGCGTTCTCGTCGTCGGGGCCGGTCCGGCCGGGCTTGAGGCAGCCCGCGCCCTCGGACAGCGGGGGTATGCGGTGACCCTGCTCGAGAGGAGCCGGGAGCTCGGTGGGCGGGTACTCGCGGAGTCCGCCCTACCCGGCCTGGCGGCCTGGCGGCGGGTGGTCGATCACCGGGTGCAGCAACTGGGTGGGCTGCCGAACGTGGAGGTGCATCGGGAGAGTATGACCAGCGCTGCTGACGTCCTCGAGTTCGGCTTCGAGCACGTCGTCGTCGCCACCGGCGCCCAGTGGCGGGCCGATGGAGTGGGACGCTGGCACACCCGGCCGCTGCCGATCAGTGCCGGGTCACTGGTCCTGACCCCGGAGGACCTGTTCTCCGGGAGGCGCCCACCGGAGGGCTCGGCCCACCGCTCGGCTCACCGCTCGGCCCATCGCTCGGTCCATCGCTCGGTCCTGGTCTACGACGACGACCACTACTACCTCGGCGGGGTCCTCGCCGAGATGCTGCGCAGCGAGGGATATGCCGTCACCATCGTCACCCCAGAACCGGTGGTGTCGTCGTGGACGGCCAATACCCTCGAGGTGCGCCGGATCCAGGCTCGGCTGCTCCAGGCAGGGATCACCCTGGTCACCGCGAAGGCACTGGTCGCCGTCGACGGGGACCGGGCCACTCTCGAGTGCGTCTATACCGGAACGCAGACCACTGTGGCCACGGACCGTGTCGTCATGGTCACCGCCCGGAGCAGCGCGAGCACGCTGTATGCCGACCTGCTCACCCGCCGGGATGAGTGGGCTGCAGCCGGCGTCACCTCGGTGCGCGCGATCGGGGATGCGCTGGCACCCTCGACGATCGCTGCCGCGGTCTATTCCGGGCATCGGTACGCCCGCGAGTTCGATGAGCCTGAGATGGTGGTGCGCCGCGAGGTGACGGCACTCGCCGAGGACTTCTGAGCACTTCCGGGCAGGCTTCACCCCGTCGAGTAGGCGTCACCCCGTCGAGTAGGCGTCACCCCGTCGAGTAGGCGCCACCCCGTCGAGTAGGCGTGTTGCAGCACGCCGACTCGTGGCACAGGCGCCGACTCGTGAGCCCCGGGTCCCACAACGGGTACGCGATCGGCGGACGGCAAGCGGATAGCGTTCCTGATATCATCACACCATGACCGACGTGCTGATCCGGAATGTGCCGGCTGCCGATCTCGACGAGCTTCGGGCAGCTGCCGCCGCCGACGGCGTGTCCCTGCAGCGCTACCTTCGGGAGACCGTGCACGCCCAGGCCCGGTACCTGCGCCGGCAGGAGACCCTGGCCCGGTTGGCCGACAGGATGAGCGAGGCCATCGCCGTCCCTCCAGAGGAGCGAGCCGCCGTCCGGGAGGCCATCGACGACGCGCACACCACCCGGGCCGCGAATCTCGGCGACCGATCTCGACGATGATCGTCGATGCTTCCCTCGTCATCGACGCCGTCGCCGATGCCGGTCCGCCCGGTCGCGCGGCCCGGGCGGCGCTGGCAGCCCTGCCAGCAGGCGAACCCCTGATCGCCCCGGGGCACTTCGCCTTCGAGATCCTCTCCGGACTCAACGCTGCGGCCCGCAGACCCGGACACCCCTTGACGCCCGACCTGGTCGACCAGGCTCTCGAGGACGCGGCTGCCCTCGGGATCGAGATGGAGGCCACCCCCTGGAGTGACGTCCGACGCGCCTGGGAGTTGGCCCAGGGCTCTCTGCGTTTCGCCGATGCCGTCTACGTCGCCGCTGCGGAGCGGCACGGCCAGGCCCTCCTCACGGCCGACGCCCGGATCGAGCGATCGGGTGCGGCGCTGCGGTGCCGGGTCGTCACGCTCACCCCGGGCGAGTAGTCAGCGGGGTCGCTTCCCGGACGGGCATTCAGCGAGGCCGGTCCTGGGCGAGTAGTCAGCGAGGCCGGTCCCGGACGGGCATTCAGCGGGATCGGTCCCGGGTCGGGGTGAAGCGGTAGCCGGCGCCGATGACAGTCTGGACGATGCTCGGCCGGGCCGGGTCGGCCTCGATCTTCTGGCGCAGGTTGTGCACGTGCGCGTCGACGGTCCGCTCGTAGCCCTCGAACTCGTACCCCCGGGTGCGGTTGATGAGCTCGTAGCGGGAGAACACCCGCCCCGGCGACCCGGCGAGGGTAGTCAGCAGGAGCCACTCGGTGTGCGTGAGCGGGGCGGGTTCACCGTGCACGACGACCCGGTGCGCACCCTCGTCGATGACAACCTGCCCGTCGCCGTAGGAGAGTGTCTCCTGTGCCCCGGCCCCCGGCTGGGTGCGGCGCAGGATGGCCCGCACCCGCAGGACGACCTCCCGCGGGCTGAACGGCTTGACGACGTAGTCGTCGACGCCCAGTTCGAGGCAGCGGATGCGGTCGGCGGCATCCGCTTTGGCGGTCAGCACGAGGATCGGGGTGTCACCGCCCGCGCGGATCTCGCGGGCGACCTCCTCGCCGGGCACGTCGGGCAGTCGCAGGTCGAGGACGATGAGGTCGGGGCGACCGGAGCGGGTCAGGGCGATCCCTTCTGCTCCGGATTCGGTGGTCAGCACGGTGAATCCGTCGTGTTCGAGGTAGGAGCGCAGCAGCTCGCGGATCTTGCGTTCGTCCTCCACGACGAGGATGGTCGTCATGTCTGCCTCCTCGCGGCATACGGGCCGGCGAGCGGGAGGTGGACCTCGAGGGCCGCGCCGCCGCCGGGCAGGTTGGTCGCGGTGACGGTGCCGCCGTGGGCGTGTACGAGGGTCTCGACGACGGCCAGGCCGATGCCGCTGCCGCCGCGGCCCTTGGCGGCGGCGCCCTGCCAGAACCGGTCGAAGACGTGCGGCAGGTCCTCCGGTGGGATGCCGGGGCCGGTGTCGGTGACGGTGAGCACCGCCTGGATGCCGTCGCGGCGGGTCGAGGTGGTGACGGTGCCACCGGGTGGGGTGAACCTGATGGCGTTGGTGAGCAGGTTGTGCAGCACCTGGACGAGCCGGTCTTCGTCGCCCTCGACCCAGACTTCGCCGTCGTGCTCGCGGCGCAGCGAGACCTCGGCGTCCGCGGCGCGGACGGCTAGGGCGCTAAGGGCTCTTTCGGTGAGCTCGTCGAGTTCGATCGGGTTGCGGCGCACGGTGATCCCCGCTGCATTCGCAGCTGAGAGGGTAGCCAGGTCGTCGGTGAGGCGCTGCAGGCGCAGCACCTCGTCGTGCAGAGACACCAGCCGGTCCGGCGTCGGTTCGGCGATGCCGTCGAGGATCTGCTCGGTCTGGCCGCGCAGGATGGTCACCGGGGTGCGCAGCTCGTGGGCTACGTCGGCGACCAGGGTGCGGCGCAGCTCATCCTCCCGGCGGACCGTGTCGGCCATCGTCGCGAAGGCCCGGGCCAGCTCGCCGAGCTCCCCCGGCCCGGTCGTCGGCAGAGTGGATGCCGCCTGCTCGCCCCGGGTCAGGGCCCGGGAGGCGTCGGTCAGGGCAAGGAGGGGGCGGGAGATTCGTCGCGTGACGAAGGCGGCGACGGCAACGGCGAGCAGGATCGCGAGTGCGGCGCCGAGCAGGAGGCTGCGCCACAGGGCGTCCCGGGCGGCAACGAGCGGGTTGTCGAAACCGGCAGGCAGCGTGAGCTGCGCGGTGCCGACCTGGGTGCCGCCGGCGACGATGGGGACGACGAGTGTTCCACCGGCGGGGCTCGTCGCCTCGGGCGCGGATGGGGTCACGCTGGCCGTGGTCAACGCACCGCCAGCGCTCGGGGATGCGGCGCTCCCGTGATGGCCCTGGTCCTGACTGTCTCCAGCGTCACGTTCTCCGGCATCACGTTCTCCGGCGTCACGTTCTCCGGCGTCGCCGTGATGGCCGGGGGTGATGGTCGTGACCTGCTGCCCGTGCGGGTCGGTGACGGCGATGCGGACCCCGCTGGCATCGGCCGCGGCCTGCAGGGCTGTGAGGTCGCCCGCTGACCAGGTGCCGGAGCCGTTGGCGTATGCCGCGGACAGCAGGCTGGAGATCTGATCGCTCAACTGGGCGCGTTGCTGGGCGATGAGCGTGCTCGTCCGGTTCTGGATGGCGATGGCTGCGACGAGGGTGACGATGGCGACCGCCGCGAGCGCGACGGCGACGAATGCGGCGAGCAGCCGGGTGGCCAGCGACGAGGGTCGCCGTGCCACCCGCCCGGTGCGGACCGCGGACATCATGGCTCCTTCCAGCGTAGGAGACCGTCGCCCCGGGACAGAGGGGATGTGCGAGATCGCTCACCTCCGCCCCGGGTGCCTGCGGACCTACCTGTGGCCGTCACCGTCGTGGGTTGCGCCGCCATGGGTTCCGCTGCCGTGGGTTGCGCCGCCGTGGGTTGCGCCGCCGTGGGTTGCGCCGCCGTGCTGGGCCACTTCGTGATGACCGGCTCCGTCACAGGACGTGTCGCACCCAGTCCCGTCGCACGTCCGGGTGGCCAGGGCACCGGAGTCGTCCTGACCGGTGACCTGGTGCGCGTGCCGGGCGCGGTGGGTGGTGTTGGGCTGCACCGGCTGAGTGATCGTCACTGCACTCGTGCCGGAATGGCCTGGTTCGGGTGTCCAGAGCGCCGGGGCCGCGACGGCGGTGGCGCCGGCGAGGGTGAGGGCGGCAACGGCTCCGAGCGTGATGCCGATGAGCTTCTTCATGATCTTCCTCCTTTGGGGGTTCTCGTCGGACTGCATCCAGTGGACCCCGCCGGTGTTGAGTACCGGTCCGGTCGGTGTGAAGACCATGTGAAGACGCCCCCGGTGTCGACGAATCGGCCTGATCCGCCGAAAGTTCGACAAAGGCCTGGGTCCTCCAGACCGGGCCGGGCCGACGCTCCCTACGGGCCGACGCTCCCTACAGGCCGTCCGGTCAGAGCATCCAAATAGCGCGTTCGTCCCCGCGCGGGTCGGCGACCTCACCGGCGCCGCCCAGGTCAAAGGTCATGACGACCCGATCGACGTCGTAAGGCGCCCAGCCCGGATCCCCGGATGCCGCGAAGCGCACCCAGGTCGCGTGCATCTCGTCCGCGAGCGACTGGGGCGCATCCGGCCCGGTGAGCCAGTCGGCGCCCTTCGCGTCCAAGGTGTCGAAGACGAAGGGGAGCTCCATCGCGTGCGCGGCACCCAGGCCCTTGTGCGTCGTGCCCCAGGCGAACTCGTAGACCCAGGCCGGGGCGCCCCCAGCAGCCCGGCGGGCGTCGAGCATGCCGATCATCGGCATCCGGAAGTAGCGGTCGGTGACGATCGCGGCGAACACGTCCCCGGGGGTGGCGTCGGGCCGGTTCGCGCGGTAGAGCGTCAGCACGGACTCGTCGGCCCCGACCTTGCCGGCCATGGCCACGAGCGCGTCCTGGTCGATGGCATCGGCTAGGCCAGCCGGGACGATGAAGAGCCGGAACTCCTCGCTGGTCGTGCCGGTCAGGAGGGGCACGCTGCCGCAGGCGCCGCTGGCGATGGCGGTCATGGGGTGGACCGGCAGAACCTCCCCGTCGACGACCGGGATGAAGGCCATCGAACTGGCGACGATGCTCGCCCCGAACCGGTCGGGGTTGGCATCCATCGCCAGCGCATCGGAGACCGCCACCTGGGCGGTGAGCAGGTCGGCTGGGTCGAGCGTGGCGAGTGCCTGCGCGGTGAGGTCGTCCGCATCCAGATCGAGCGCGGCGGCGAGCTCCCCGGTGACC
Source organism: Phycicoccus sp. (assembly GCA_039812375.1). Taxonomy (GTDB): domain Bacteria; phylum Actinomycetota; class Actinomycetes; order Actinomycetales; family Dermatophilaceae; genus JAGOME01. The sequence continues at coordinate 10,128 of JBDIAO010000062.1, forward strand.
AAGGCGGCATCCGCAGGGCTCGCGGCGGCCTGCACCGAGCCGCTCTGCATGATCGCCCGGGCGAACAGGCCCCGGGCACTCGGCATAGCGAGCAGGGTGGTGACGCTCATCGCACCGGCCGACTCCCCGAACAGGGTCACGGCATCCGGGTCTCCGCCGAAGGCGGCGATGTTGTCCCGCACCCATTCCAGGGCTGCAACCTGGTCGAGCAGGCCGCGGTTGGTCGGGGCCCCGGGCAGGGCGGCGAAGCCCTCGACGCCGATCCGGAAGTTGGCGCTGACCAGGACGACCCCGTCCCTGGCGAAGGCGTGCCCGTCGTACATCGGGATCGCGGTGTTGCCGTTGACGAAGGCCCCACCGTAGAGCCACACCGTGACCGGCAGGCCCACGGCATCCGGGTCCGGGGTCCACACGTTGAGGTTGAGCCAGTCGTCGCCGGGGATGACCGGCTGGAAGAGCAGGTCATCGCTCGGCGGGCGGTAGCCCGGCACCGGTGGCGTGGGCCCGAACTCGGTACCCGCCCGGATGCCGTCCCAAGCCGCCGCCGGGGCGGGAGCGGCGAACCGGCGCTCACCGGTGGGGCTGGCGGCATACGGGATGCCGAGGAAGCTGCTCACCCCGTCTCGGACGGCGCCTTCGACCCGGCCGGTGCGGATCGTCACGATCGGTCCCACTGGTGCCCTCCTCGAGGCAGACGGATGGCCGGAGCCGGTCATTGCACCGTAGCGCGCGACACCGACACGGCGTCCGCGGCTGACCCCCGGTTTCGCCGACCCGCCTACCGGGTGAAGGCGCGCGCGTAGGTGAGCAGGAGGCGGGCGGCGATGAGTCCGTCCGGTATGCCGACTGGCGCGACATTGCGCTGGTCGGCTGCGGGCGAGTCGAGCTGCGGGCGGTAGACCGGGGCGAGCGGCAACTGCCACAACGGTTCTCCGGATGCCGACCCGGCACCGCGCAGCCCATCGACCACGCCCTGCGCGCTGCCCATGGTGTCGGCGATCTCGACGGTGCGCACCGCCACGGCCAGTGCCGCAGTGGTTCGGTAGTTGGCCAGGATGTCATCGTTGGACAGCATGGGTGTGCCCCTCTCACAGGCTTCCGGGCCGCGCGACGAGACGACCTTGGGCCGCCGAAGTCGGTTGCGCCCGGACGATGGCTGGCGATCACCAGTCGCCGGAATCGTAGCCCGAGGGTGTCGGCGGTCAGACGCTCGACCGGTGTCGCCGAATCCCCCCGCCTCGGCAGAGCACGGCATCGGCATGGCGGCTCCACCGGAGTCCACGAGTCTGGATGCGCTCTCCTCTCAGGCCTTCTCCTGTCGCGCCTTCTCCTGTCGCGCCTCTCCTGTCGCAGGGTGATCAAGCGGTCACCCGTAGTGGTACCGGCAGGCCGCGATGCGTACCTGGTCCTCGGCGATCTTGTAGACCAGGCGGTGCTCCTCGGTGATCCGCCGGAACCAGTAGCCGGCGAAGTCGTGTTTCAGCGCGTCGGGCTTGCCGATGCCCTGGTTCCCCTTGCGTTGGATGTCGACGAGGAGAGCATTGATCTTCTTGAGAACCTTGCGATCCTGGGCTTGCCACCACAGGTAGTCTGCCCAGGCGTTCTCGTCCCAGACGAGCAGCACGTCAGTCGGTCTGGGCGAGGTCGCGGACCTCGCCGTGGCCGGCCTCCAGGCGCTCCATCGCGTCCAACAGTCGTCGGGCGTTGGCGGGAGAACGCATCAGGTAGGCCGTCTCCCGCAGCGACTCGTGATCGTCGAGAGCGACGATGACGACGGGCTCGTGCCCGGCGCGGGTGATGATGACCTCCTCCCGGTCGTTGGTCACCCCATCGAGCACCTCCGCGTAGCGCGCTCGGGATTCGGTGTAGGTCATCGTCCTCATCACTGCCTCCTGTACAGGTGCTTGTACAGATCATGGGTGTGCGCTGCGCGCTGCGGGAGACTCAGGCCGTTCGGCGGCCAGTTGGCGTCTGCGCCATGAGTCGGCGCGGTGCAGCACGCCTACTCGTCGCGGGGACGCCAACTCGTGGCCCAGGTCATCGGGCGAGTCACGTCGATGACGACAACACCGGGCGCGGCCGCGAGTCCGACATCGCTTCATCAACAGCCGCTTGATCGTCGTGCGCAGCGTGGCCCGTGCACTTGTCGCACCCATTCCGTCTCCAAGACCCCCGTATGCCGCCTGCCCGCACGTTTGTCGCACCCATTCCGTCTCCAAGACCCCTGGATGCCGCCTGGCCCGCACGTTTGTCACACCCATTCCGTCTCCAAGACCCCTGGATGCCGCGCAGGCCGGCTCAAAGGGACCCAACCGGACTCGACGTGCCGCCGCGAGCACCCAGGCGCGAGCCAGCTTCCCCGCGACCCGCCGGTATGCCGCCTGGTCACCGCCGGGGGCGCAGCTCGGAGCTCGTTTGGCGCGCCCCGGTGCTTCGCGGCGCATCGTCGTTGGGCACCGTTTCCGCGAGAGTCTGCATCCGTTGTTCACATCACTCGGGCGCCCGCCAGTGTCGGTCGTCGTCGTTAGCGTCGGCGGTGATGGCAGGCCCGAAGAAGCGGAGGAACGCCCCAGCGCCACGTGCGCGGAGGGCGCCGTCTCCTGACGACGCGCACGACATCGTCTACTTCAAGCGACACGTCGAGGATGACCCTGCTCAGGCTGAGCCGGGTCGCGATGCCTTGCAGTCTCGGCCCGCTTCGGTCCGCGTCAAGACGGCAACGATTCTGATGGCAGTCGAGACGACGCCGCCCAAGCGGTTCGCGGGTGGTGGCTACTGGGAGGCGATGTATGGCGACATGGGCGGATGATTCGAGGTCCGCATCGATGGGCCGAAGCGCCACCATTTTCGCTTGTTCTGCCTGCTCGACTACGAAGCCAAGGGGCAGGGGAAGCCACTGCTGGTCGTCGTTGATGGACGGGACAAACCGTTCCGCACCACGTTGAGCAACGCGGACTACGCCGCAGTGCGCTCAATGGGTGAGGAGTACCTGAGTCGCAATCCTCGCTCGGTCAGCTGAACTACGCCGAGACCTTCGAGCGCGTTCGCAAGCTGTGAATGTGGCGCGCAAGACCCTCCGGGTCGGCAGTGCGTCCAGCCAAGAGGGGCTCGGTCACCTGCGCCCGCTCCGCGTCGGCAAGTGGCTCAAGGGTGATCCGCATGCCGAGCGCCGCAGCGACCTCGGCCAACGTGCCAAGCGTCGGGTTGGACTTCTCGGACGCAAACAGGCGTCGGATCGTTGCTGGCTCGACCTGGATGGCGCGTGCGAGTTCGGCCTTGGAGAGGCCGGCTGCTTCACGGGCATCGTCGAGCGCGTTCACGACCGCGTCAATGGTGGCGATGCGCATGGACTCGACGACGAACTCGCGAAGAAGCTCGGGATCCTCAAGGTCGCGCGCAAGGTCATCCCAGAAGGCACATGGGCCAGTCATGCCGATCACTCCTCCAGAAGGCGAGCGTAACATAGATGTTACGTCGTAGCCTGGGGGTGAGCCATCCCAGCCGTCGTCGCCCCAGTGGTCGGCAATCGCGGAACACCTGCGTTCGTGCTCAACGCCACCAACCGTGCCCGGCCAGTCGGTGGCGTAGCGGGGGCCATGGCCTCCATCTGGTCCATCACGAGCTTGGACCTGATCCGTCACGAGCTTGATCGCGGCAGGCTACTGATCCAGCGGGTAGCCGTACGTCACCAGCAGCCGCTTGATCGTCGTGCGCCGCCTGGCCCGTGCGTTTGTCGCACCCATTCCGTCTCCAAGACCCCTGGATGCCGCCTGGCCCTCCTTTGTCGCACCCATTCCGTCCCCAGGACCCCCGGATGCCGCCCGTCCCGTGCACTTGTCGCACCCATTCCGTCTCCAGGGCCCCCGGATGCCGCCCGGCCCGTGCACTTGTCCCACCCATTCCGTCTCGAGGCCCGCTCCGGCCCCTACCGGTCAGGGAGTGGCGTAGCGGGGGGCCATGGCCTCCATCTGGTCCATCACGAGCTTGATCGCGCCCGGCTGCTGATCCGGTGGGTAGCCGTACTTCATCAGCAGCCGCTTGATCGTCGTGCGCAGCTTGGCCCGCACGTCCTCGCGCACCGTCCAGTCCGTGCGCACGTCCCGGCGCATCACCGCGACCAGGTCCCGGGCGATCTGGGCCAGCACCCCCTCCCCCAGCACGTCCACCGCAGACTCGTTCTGCGAGACCGCGTCATAGAAGGTCAGCTCGTCCACCCCCAGGGCCGGGTCGAACCGCTCCCCCCGCCCCGCCTCGGCGACGACGTCACGGGCCAGCTCGATGAGCTCGGCGATGACCTCCGCCGAGCTGAGCTGCTGGTTGGTGTACGTGCGCATGAGCTCGGCGATCCGCTGCGAGAACGCCTGCTGGCGGATCAGGTTCGTCCCGGTCGCGCGCACCGACTCGCTCGCCACCAGATCGCGCAGCGCCTCGATCGCCAGGTGCGGGTTCGGCGCGGCCTGCGCCGTGGCCAGGAACTCCGGACCCAGGTCCATCAGGCTCGGTTTTCCGATGCCGGCCGCGGCATAGATGTCGAGGACCTCCCCGGTCTGGGTGCTGTCCGCGATGAGCGCACCGAGCAGCCGCTGGATGTCGTCGGGGATCGGCTCCCCCCGCGAACGCCGGTCCTCGGCATCCAGCTTGGCCATCCACACCCGCACCTCCTCGTGGAAGCGCACCTCCGAGCGCACATCGTCGAGCTGCCCGGATGCCGCCGCGAGCGCCCACGCGCGGGCCAGCTGCCCGGCGACCCGCCGGTATGCCGCCGCGAGCGTCTCGGCATCCGCTCCACCCGAGCCCGGGCCGCCCGGGTCAGCGCCACCCCCACCGGGGCGGACCTCGTTGCCGGGGGTGGCCGGGTCGCGCAGGTGGTTGACGGCCGCGAGCAGGACGTGCCGGTATGCCGCCTGGTCACCTCGGGAGGCCCGGTCGGCATACGCTCCCCGCCAGTCGTACCCGGCGAGCAGCCCGTCGAGCGTGCCCAGCAGTTCGCGCACGAGGTCGACCGCTTCGCTCAGGTCACGCCCGACGGGGCGGGTCTGCTGGTCCTCGGTCGTGTATTCGGCCAGGGCCTGGTGCAGGTTCTCGGCCAGCGGCGCGTAGGCGACGAGCAGCCCGTCCTGCTTGCCGCGGAAGGTGCGGTTGACCCGGGCGAGGGTCTGCATGAGCAGGGCACCCTTGAGCGGCCGGTCGAGGTAGAGGGTGTGCAGCGGCGGGGAGTCGTAGCCGGTGAGCATCATCGAGTTGACGATGACGAGCTCGAGTTCGTCGTCGGGGTCCTTGAGCCGGGCCTTGATCACCTTGTTCTGGGACTCGCGGCGCACGTGGTCCGAGACCGGCGGCTGGTCCGAGGGTGTGCCGGTGTAGACGACCTTGATCCGCCCGGTGGCGATGTCGCCGGTGTGCCAGGCCGGGCGCAGCGCGATGATCGCGTCGTAGAGCCGGGCGCAGATCTCCCGGGTCGCGCCGACGACCAGGGCCTTGCCGGGGGTCTCGATGAACGCGGCCATGACGGCCCGGCGGGCCTCCCAGTGGGCGACGAGGTCGGCGGCGAGCTTCTCGATCCGGGCGGGCGCGCCATACACGGCGTTGACGACGGCGACGCTGCGTTCGACCTGCTCGCGTTCGAGGTCGTCCAGGCCGGCGGTGAGCTCGTCGGCGGCCTCGTCGAGGGCCTCCTCGCTGACCCCCTCGGCGAGGGTGACCTTGATCAGGCGCGGCTCGAAGTGCACCGGCACGGTCGCGCCGTCACGCACCGCCCGGGTGAGGTCGTAGACGTCGATGTAGTCGCCGAAGACGTCGCGGGTGTTCGCCTCGGCGAACGAGATGGGGGTGCCGGTGAAGGCGATGAGGGTGGCGTGGGGCAGGGCGTCGCGCAGGTGGCGGGCATAGCCGTCGAGGTCGTCGTAGTGGCTGCGGTGGGCCTCGTCGACGATGACGATGATGTTGCGGCGCACCGAGAGCAGCGGGTGGGCCTGCCCGGCATCCTTCTCCTCCTTGGAGAGGCCGAACTTCTGCAGGGTGGTGAAGAGGATGCCGCCGGTGATCCGGTCGGTGAGGGTCTGGCGCAGCTGGGCGCGGCTGGTGATCTGCACCGGCTCCTCGGGCAGCAGGAGGCTGCGTTTGAAGGTGTCGAAGAGCTGGCCGTCGAGCTCGGTGCGGTCGGTGACGAGGATGACCGTCGGGTTGCCGAGGGCGGGGTGGCGCGCGGCGTATGCGGTGTAGAGCTCCATCTCCATGGACTTGCCGGAGCCCTGGGTGTGCCAGACGACCCCGGCGCGCCCGTCGGAGCGGAGTGCCTCGATGGTCCGGCCGATGGCCTTGTTGACGGCGAAGTACTGGTGGGGCTTGGCGATCCGTTTGGTCAGCCCGTCCTCGCCGGCGTCGAAGGCGGTGAAGCCGCGCAGGAGCTGGAGGAAACGGTCGGGGTTGAAGATGCCGTCGATGAGCATCTCCAGCCCGGTGCCGGGGTGCTCGTCGTCGCCGACGGGGGCGCCGACGGGGGCGCCGATGGTCAGGGGGGTGCCGTCGTCGTCGACGCTCCACGGGGAGAAATGGTTGAGCGCGGTGAACGGGGTGCCGTAGCGGGCGATGATGCCGTCGCTGGCGACGGTGAGCACGGCGAACCGGAAGGCCATCGGCAGCTCGCGCACGTAGGTGGCGAGCTGGGCGTGCG
>JBDIAO010000063.1:0-16346 GCA_039812375.1 Phycicoccus sp.
CGAGCACCATTCCCGGCTGAGGACCAGTCGAGAGTCGAGAACATGCCGCCACGAGGGCGCAGCGAGCGGCGTGTTCTCTACTCTCGACTGTCTGAGACCGGCTTTCCCCCGCGGGTGCGGCGGCGATTGCGCCTGCGCCGCGGCGAGCTCGGGTCGCCGGGGCTGGTGCGCTCTCGAGCCGAATGCCCCTCGCCCCTGGATCCGGTGCGCCCCGCCGCGGTGCTGCGGTCAGCGCTGCGGTCAGCGCTGCGGCTGGTGGGGGAGCGTTGTCCTCCTCGTGACCCCTTGCCCCCTGCCCGACCGGTCTCCCCGAGGTCCTCGATCTCCTCGGCGGCCAGCCCGGCACGGATGCGCTGGGAGCGCGGCAGGCGCCCGGTCGTTCCTTCCGGGATGTCCAGGTCATCGAACAGGTGCGGTGAGGACGAGTAGGTCTCCGCTGGATCCGGGATGCCCAGGTCGAGAGCCTTGTTGACCAACCCCCAGCGCGGTATGTCGTCCCAGTCGACGAAGGTGACGGCGATCCCGGTGTTGCCTGCTCGTCCGGTCCGTCCGACCCGGTGGACGTAGGTCTTCTCATCTTCGGGACACTGGTAGTTGATGACGTGAGTGACGTTGTCCACGTCGATCCCGCGGGCCGCGACATCGGTGGCGACGAGAACGTCGACCTTGCCGGCGCGGAACGCCCGCAGTGCCTGCTCCCGGGCGCCCTGGCCCAGGTCCCCATGGATCGCCGCTGCGGCGAACCCACGTCCGGACAGATCGTCAGAGACCTTCGCGGCGGTGCGCTTGGTCCGGGTGAAGATGATGGTCAGGCCACGGTCACGGGCTTGGAGGATCCGGGCGAGCATCTCGGGTTTGTCCATCGCGTGCGCACGGTACACATGCTGGCTGATGGCCCGTACCGTCTGCGAGGTGTCCCCGGCGCCCTCGGACATCGCCCGGATATGCGTCGGCTGGCTCATGTAGCGGCGGGCCAAGGCGACGACTGCCCCGGGCATGGTCGCCGAGAAGAGCATGGTCTGTCGACGTACCGGCGTCAGCGCGAGGATCCGTTCGACGTCGGGCAGGAAACCGAGGTCGAGCATCTCGTCGGCCTCGTCGAGAACGACGATCCGGGCCTGGGAGAGGTTGAGATGCCCTTGCTGGGCCAGGTCGATGAGTCGGCCGGGGGTCCCCACGACGACCTCGACCCCCCGACGAAGCGCCTCGATCTGTGGCTCGTAAGCACGGCCACCGTAGACCGTGAGGACCCGGATCCCGCGGCGGGCGCCGGCCCGCTCGAGGTCCCCGGCGACCTGGACGGCGAGCTCGCGGGTCGGTGCGACGGCCAGTGCCTGGGGCCTGCCGGGGTGTGCTTGCCCGGCCCAGCCATCGTCGCCGGGAGCAACGATCTGGTTGAGCATCGGGATACCGAAGCCGAGCGTCTTGCCGGTACCGGTCTTGGCCTGGCCGATGATGTCGTGGCCGGACAGGGCCACCGGCAAGGTCATCGACTGGATGGGGAAGGGGGTGGTGATGTCGACGTCGGCGAGCGCGGCGACGATGTCGGGATGGATGGGGAAGTCCGCGAAGGACTCGGTGGGCGCGGTGGGCGCGGTGATGTCCTGGTTGTCCGTCATGCAGAGACGTCGGCTTTCAGTCGGCGGGCGGCACACGCCACCCCGGTCGGGCGGGCCGATCGGAGGTCTGCGAGCCCACGGCTGTCATCGTCGGGGCGGAGGAGGCGATGTGCTGCGAGAGCACCTCACCCAAGTCATCGGGGCCGACCGGGCACCGGGAACGACGCTCAGTCTACCGTGCTGGCGTGGCTAGGCTGGCCAGCAATGGACCTTGACGACCCGGCAAACCGTGCAGCAGTGACCGACCTGCTCGGTGTCCTTGCCTATGGCGAGCTGACCGCGAGCCTGCAGATGGGAGCCGACGGAGTCCACGCGCCCTCGTTGACGGCTCAGGCAGGGATGGCCAGGCTCGCCGCTGCGGACTACCGACACTACGAACTGCTCGCAGACCGGATGGGCGAGCTGGGTATCGACCCGCCCAGTGCCATGGAGCCCTTCGTCATCCCATTTGCCGGATACCACGAGCGGACGAGGCCCCGGAACTGGCTGGAAGGACTCGTCAAGGCATACGTCGGGGACGGCATAGCACGGGACTTCTACAAAGAGATGGCGATACTCGTCGACGGGCGGACCCGCGACGTCATGGCTGTGGTGCTCGACGACCGGAATGCTGCCGCGTTCGTCGTCGACGTTGTCACCCGGGCGATCGAGGCCGACCGGACGCTGGCCGGCCCGCTGGCCCTGTGGGGGCGCCGGTTGCTCGGTGAGGCGCTGTCCCAGGGTCAGGCTGTCGCCGCGGAGCGGGACGCCCTGACCGCACTGCTCGTTCGCGCCGGCACCGATGTCGCCGAGCTGGGCAGGATGTTCACTCGGCTGCAACACCACCACCAGGTGCGGATGGCCAGCCTGGGGCTTCAGGCCTGACGTCTCGAGGGTGGGCCCAGAGCAGTGGTTCAGTTCGTCGTCGCAGTGGCTCCGTCCGACGTCGCTTGGGACATCCCGAAGCTCACGACATCGCGCGGCTCAGGACATCCCGAAGCCGACTCGGCTCTTCTCGCCCTCACCGACGACGACCCAGCCGATGGCTCGCCCGGGCACCAGGATCTTGCGGCCCCGATCGTCCGTGAGTGCCAGCACCGAGTCGGGTGCCGCGAGTGCCTGCTCGACCGCAGCGGTGACCTCCTCGGGCGTCGCCTCGGTCTCGAAGGAGACGTCGCGGGCCACGTTCTGGACGCCGATGCTGACCTCCACGGTGATACTCCTGTCGTTGTCGGGTGCTCGGTGCCCGCACCGGGAACCGCCGGGTCCCACCCTACGATGCGCCCTGAACCGCTTCGTCGACCGGTGCACCGTCGTCGGCCCCGACTAGAGGGAGTGAGCCGAGACCCCCCCAGGCGAGTTCTGCGATGAGGGTGCTGGCCTCATCTCGGGGGATAGTCTCCCGCTGAGCCGCCAGCCAGTACCGGGCACTGATCTGACCCATGCCGGCCAGTGCCGCCCCGAGGAGCATGGCGCGCTCGTCGGAGACTCCGGTGTCGCCGGCGATGGTGTCGGCGATGGCCTCGGCGCAGGCCAACTCGACGGCGTCGAGCCGGCTACGGACCTGGGGCACGCTGGTCAGGTCAGACTCGAAGATCATCCGGAACGCCGCCCCCTCGCGGCCGACGAACTCGAAGTAGGCCGAAATGGTCGCCACGACCCGGTCCCGATTGTCGTCGACACTGACCGCCAGGGCGTCTCGCACGAGTTGCTCGAGGACCTCACAGTGCTTGTCGAGGAGCGCGAGATAGAGTTCGAGCTTGCCGGGGAAGTGCTGGTAGAGAACCGGTTTGGAGACCCCTGCACGGTCGGCGATCTCGTCCATCGCGGCTGCGTGGTAGCCCCGCTCGACGAAGACCACCTGGGCCGCCTCGAGCAACTGGGCGCGTCGTTGGGAGCGCGGCAACCGTGGCCCACGCAGGCCGTTCGGCTGGCTCGTCATCGGACCTCCACGGGTGGATCGGGGCGTCTTGCTCGGGCTCGCCCATTCTACCGACGGGTATGCCGACGGGGCCGTGCAAACCGCTGGAGTGGGCGTGACAACGAGCTGTCGTAGGGTCGCGTCCATGGTCGGTATGCGGGCTCTTGCTCCCCTCGTCCGGCCGGGGCGCCCGCTGACGGCACCGGAGCGGACCCGGTATGCCCGGCACCTGCTGCTGCCCGGGTTTGGTGAGCAGGCCCAACGGCGGCTGCGTGCGGTCAGCGTGTTGGTCGTCGGCGCCGGTGGTCTGGGCTCTCCGGTCCTGCAGTACCTGGCTGCAGCAGGCGTGGGACGGTTGGCCATCGTCGACGACGACGTCGTCGACACGACGAACCTGCAGCGTCAGGTGATCCACACCGACGCCGACGTCGGACGCCTCAAGGTCGAGTCGGCCGCCGAGTCAGTGCGTGCTCTCAACCCGGACGTCGACGTGCTCACGTATGCCGCCCGGCTGACCGGTCAGAACGTCCTGGACGTCACCACAGGACACGACCTCGTCGTGGACGGTGCGGACAACTTCCCGACCCGCTACCTCGTCGACGATGCGTGCGTGCGGCTGGGCCTGCCGCACGTGTGGGCTTCGATCTATCGCTTCGACGCCCAGCTGAGCACGTGGTGGGCGGGCCAGGGGCCCTGCTACCGCTGCGTTTTCCCCCATGAGCCGTCGGGGGAGGCAGTCCCGTCCTGCTCGGTCGGTGGGGTCCTCGGCACGCTCTGCGGGACCGTCGGGTCCTTGCTGGCTGGGGAGGTAGTCACCTTGGCCACCGGTGTCGGGACGTCCCTGGTCGGCCGGATCCTGCTCCATGACGCCCTCGCCGGGAGCTTCGACTCGATCCCGGCGCGGGCCCGCGCCGGGTGCCCGGTATGCGGGCAGGGGGCCGACCCGGGTCGTGAACTCGGCACCCTGCGGTCCTCAAGGACCAGCCAGTCGGCTGAGCCGGTCCCCGAGGTACCGGCCATCGGGGTCGAGGAAGCAGCTGCTCTGCTTGCGGGGGTCGCTCCGCCGTTCCTGCTCGACGTCCGTGAGCCCGGCGAGCGGGAGGTGGTCACTCTCGACGAGGCGCGCGGCATACCCCTTGCGCAGTTGGCGGCACGCATCGACGAACTCCCCACGGACCGGCGCATCCTCGTCTATTGCAAGAGCGGAGCTCGGTCGGCGAGCGCGACCCTGTTCCTGCGCGAGCAGGGCTTCGACGCGGTCAACGTCGAGGGCGGCATCCTTGCCTGGGCGCAGCGACTGCGGCCGGACCTGCCGACGTACTGACCGGCTCGAGCCCCGCCGCGCATTGTCACCCACTCGTGGTGGACTGCTGCCATGCGCGTGCGGCAGCCTCAGCTCCTTAGGCCGGAGGATGTCCTGGGACTGGAGAGTGTTGTGGGGCTGGAGGATGTCGTGAGGCTGGAGAGTCTCCTGGGGTTGGAGGGTGTTCTGGACCCGGAGCAGGTCAGCGTCGTGGCAGCACGACACCGGGTCCTTCGGGTCCTCGGCGCCCCGGGTACCGGCCGCACGACGGTGGCGCTGGCCTGTGTGCTCGAGCGGGTCCGGTCCGGTGAGGCCACGCCCGACCAGTGCCTGGTGCTCACGCCTTCTCGGAGTTCGGCGGACATGCTCCGCACCAGGCTGACGACCGCGCTCGGCGGCACGTCGGCCGCACCGTTGGCCCGGAGCCTGTCCTCGTTCGGGTTCGGGATCCTCGCCGCGGCTGCGGCGCAGCGCGGCGAAGCACCGCCACGGCTGCTCTCCGGGCCAGAGCAAGACGTCGTCCTCGGAGAGTTGTTGGCCGGCCACGCTGCAGAGGGCATCGGCCCACCATGGCCGGCGTCGTTGCAGCCGGCCCTGGCCACGAGAGGCTTCCGGCAGGAACTGCGGGACCTGCTCATGCGGGCCGTCGAGCTTGGGCTTGGACCCGACGAACTCGCCACGCTCGGGCGCCTGCACAGCCGGGCCGAGTGGGTTGCCAGCGCTGAGGTCCTCCGGGAGTACGACGAGGTGAGTGCCCTGGCCACGCCCGGTGCTGTCGACCCGGCATGGCTGCTTCGTGCTGCCGCCGGCGTGGTTGCCGACCCCTCGATCGGAGAGACCCTCACCGCGGGACTGCACCTCGTCGTCGTCGACGACGCCCAGGAGCTCACCCGGGCGGGGCTGCGGTTGCTGCGAGCAATGATGGACCGAGCACCCGCGCTACAGTGCCTGCTTCTCGGCGACCCGGACGCGGCTACCCAGACCTTCCGGGGCGCCGATCCGCGCATTCTCGGCGCCGATTGGGGAGTCCTCGGTGACGGCCCAACCCTGTTGTTGCGCACCGACCATCGGTGCCCTCCGGCCGTGCGGGCCGCCGCCGACGCGGTCACCGAACACATCGGAGTGCTCGGTGACGGGACCCACCGGTCGCCATCGAGGCGGCTCACCTGCGACCAGGGTGTCTCCGAGGGAGCCGTCGAGGTCCACCAGGTACGCACGGTCGCCGAGGAGGTCCGGCTCATCACGGACCTGCTTCGTCGAGCCCGGCTCATGCAGGCGGTGCCCTGGCAGCGGATGGCCGTCATCACCCGGGGACGGGATCGGACCGCTGCCCTGCGCCGCGGCCTGGCAGCGGCGGGGGTCCCCGTGGGGGTGGACGGGGCCGAGGTTCCGGTGCGGGACGAGCCCGCGGTGCGACCCCTGCTCTGCCTGCTCGAACACGTCACGGGTTCCAGCGCGGACGATCCGCCACCTGCCGACCTCGCACTCGAGTTGCTCCTCTCGCCAGTCGGTGGCGCCGATTCGGTCACCGTGCGCCGCCTCCGCCGGGCACTGCGACAGGCCGAACTCGCTGGTGGAGGCGACCGGACGAGCGAGGAGTTGCTCGCCGCCGCCCTCGCCACCCCAACCCTGCTCGTCGACCTGGCCGTGGACACCAGAGCTGCTCTCCGCGTCGCCCGCATGCTCGCCGCCGGTCGACGAGCCTCGGCCGCTCATGCGGGGGCCGAGGACCTGTTGTGGGCGATCTGGGACTCCGCCGGAGTGGCTCAGTCCTGGCGTACTCTCGCCCTGTCCGGGGGGCCTACGGGGGTACGCGCCGACCGGGATCTCGACGCTGTCGTCGCGCTCTTCGCCGCCGCCGAGCGGTTCAGCGAGCGGCTCCCAGGGGTCTCCGCCCGCCGATTCCTCGAGCATGTCCGCGGCCAGGGGGTCGCCGAGGACACCCTGGCGCCGCGTACCCGCAACCTCGATGTCGTGGAGATTCTCACCCCGCAGGCAGCTGTCGGCCGTGAGTGGGACCTCGTCGTCGTTGCCGGGGTCCAGGAGGGGGTCTGGCCGGACCTGCGACTGCGTGGATCCTTGCTCGGTTCCACCGATCTCGTCGATCTCGTCACCGGGCGCGTGCCGGGGACGGGGCCAGCCACTGGGACGCAGGCAGCTGCGCTCACGGCAACGAGCTGGGCAGCTACCCAAGCGCGCCGGCAATGGCGCCGGGCGGCCGTGCGCGCCGTCGAGTACGACGAGCTGCGGCTCTTCCTCGTTGCCGCGACCCGGGCCAGGGTCCGCCTCGTCGTCACCGCTGTCTGCAACGAGGACGAGCAGCCCTCGCCGCTGCTCGACATCGTCGACCCACTTCCTGACGACGACGGTCGCTCGTTCACGTGCGCGGACCGCCTTTTCACCGCAGCTGCGCTCGCGGGGGAACTGCGACGACACGCTGTCGATCCCGAGAGCGGGGAGCGTGCCGCTGCGATCAGTGGGCTGGCCCGGCTGGCAGCGGCCGGCGTACCGGGTGCGCACCCGGACCAGTGGTGGGTGTTGCGCAGCCTGAGCGACCATCGGTCCCGTCGGCTGCCCGGACAGGACATCACGGTGACTCCCTCGTCGCTGCAGGGCTTCCGAGACTGTCCCCTGCGGTGGTTCCTCACCACCATCGGTGGCCAGGGCCCCCCCGAGGGGCCGGCGGCATTCGGCACCGTCATCCACGAGGTCGCCGCCGCCCACGAAGGCGCAGACGCTGCGGCCCTAGTCGCAGCACTAGATGCCCGCTGGCCGCACCTCGGGCTGCGGGAGGGCTGGGTCGCGGACCAGCAACGAGCGCTCGGTGAGGAGATGATGGTTCGCCTGGCGCAGTGGTTCCGTGAGAGTGAGAGCGAAGGCTGGCGGCGGATCGGCACTGAAGTGCCGTTACGGGCCCGGATCGGCACGGTTGTGCTGCGGGGCACACTCGACCGGGTCGAGGTCGCTTCGGACGGTGGCCTGCGCGTCATCGACTACAAGACCGGCAGCTGCAAGCCGGCGACCGCGGAGGTTGCCGAGCATCCCCAGCTCGGGGCATACCAACTCCTTCTCGGACAGGCTTCCGCCGCAGTGCGGGACGGCTCCGGGCGGCCTGCAGGCAGCGTGCCCGATTCGGAGGTCCTCGCCCACCTCGGCGGGCCGGTCCGATCCGCCGCGCTCGTCCATCTCGGCAAGGCCGGGCTCAAGGGCAGACCGGCCGTCCAGAAGCAGCCCGCGGTGATCAGCGCCGACAACCCGCACTGGGCATCGGATCTCGTCCGAAGCGCCGGGGCGGAGATGGCCGGAGCGGGCTTTGCGGCCCAACCCGAACCACGCCGCTGTCAACACTGCCCGGTGAAGTCCTCATGCCCGGCCCAGCCCGAGGGGCAGGTGCTCTGATGGCCCCCTCAGGATCGGTGCCTCAGCCTCGGCTCAGCGCCGTGGACCTCGCGCACGCCCTCGGGCTCCCGCACGCCCCGACGCAGGAGCAGCAGCGGGTCATCGAGGCCCCGCTACGTCCACTTCTCGTGGTCGCCGGAGCTGGCTCCGGCAAGACCGAGACGATGGCGGCCCGGGTGGTCTGGCTCGTTGCCAACGGCTACGTCGAACCCGAGGACGTTCTCGGGCTCACCTTCACCCGCAAGGCCGCCGGCGAGCTGGCTGAGCGGATCGCGAGCCGGCTCACCGCCTTGCGCCGGGCCGGCCTGTGGGTTCCCGCTGCCGGCGAGGGCAGGGCGGCCCTGGGGGGTATCCCGACGATCTCCACCTACCACGGGTATGCCGGACGGATCGTGCGGGAGCACGCCCTGCTCCTCGGGCGGGAGGCTGACGCTCAGCTGCTCACCGAGGCGGCGACGTGGCAGCTGGCACACGAGGCTGTGCTCGGATGGGACGGTGACATGGCGAGTGTGCGTGCCGCCGAGAGCACTGTGACGGCCGCAGTTGTCGACCTGGCCGCTGAGCTCGCCGAGCATTTGTGCGCTCCGGGACGCATGGCCCAACTCCTCGAGGAGACCATTGCGCAACTTCAGGGCGTGCCCCGTGGCCAGAGCAGGAAGCGGAAGAACCCGGCCGCTGAGATCATCGACAACCTCCGGTGTCGCCGTGCCATCGTGCCCATCGTGGAGCGTTTCGAGGAACTCAAGATCCGCCGGGAGGTTCTCGACTTCGCCGACCAGATGGGCCTGGCGGCACGGCTGGCCATCGCCCACCCGCACATCGGGCGCGCTGAGCGCGACCGGTTCAGCGCCGTGCTCCTCGACGAGTTCCAGGACACCTCCCACGCCCAGCTCGAACTACTGCGTGCTCTGTTCATCGCCGACGGCGAGCCGATCCCGGTGACAGCGGTCGGTGATCCGCACCAGTCGATTTACGGCTGGCGGGGCGCGAGCGCGACGACACTGGCCTCCTTCGCCGCGGCCTTCGCCGCGCCGGACCCGGCCCTGCAGTTGACCCTGCGGACGAGCTGGCGCAACGACAAAGTCGTGTTGGCGGCGGCGAACCTCCTCGCTGATCCCCTGCGCGGCACGAACGGACCGGTAGTGGTTCCTCAGCTCACCGCCCGCGCTGATGCCGGAGCCGGTCGGGTGCGGCTGGGCCGGTACGACAGCGTCGAGGACGAGGGTCGTGCCATCGCCGAGTGGCTCCTCACGCAGCGGTGCGAGAACCCGGGATGGAGCGCGGCAGTGCTGTGCCGCAAACGGTCCCAGTTCCTCCCGGTCGTCGAGGCACTCGAGGACCACGGGATTCCGCACGAGGTCGTCGGACTGGGTGGGCTGCTGCTCACCCCAGAGGTGGGCGATCTCCTGGCCCTCCTCCACGTTCTGGCCGACCCATCCCGTGGGGACCAGCTCATGCGGCTGCTCACCGGTCCCCGCACACACCTGGGAGTCGGGGACCTCGATGGTTTCGGTGCCTGGGCACGCGAACGGCAACGCACCCCCCGGGAAGGGCCGTCCTCGCGGGACATCGCCGGGGATCAGACGGAGCAGGTGAGCCTGGTCGAGGCGCTGGACGACCTGCCGCCGGCCGGCTGGATCGGTCCTGACGGGGAGAGGGTCTCGCCCGAGGGTGCTGCTCGGTTGCTCGAGCTGGCCGGTGTGGTCCACTCAGTGCGCCGCATGAGCGGTCTTCCGCTCGCCGACCTTGTCGGGGAGGCGGAGCGGGCACTGGGCCTCGACGTCGAAGTGCTCTCCCGCCCGGACCGCGCCCTGGCCGCATCCCGGGCGCATCTGGACGCCTTCGCCGATGTCGCCGCCGACTATGCCGTCAGTGCCGACCGGCCCTCCCTGGCCGGCTTCCTGGCCTGGGTGGCTGCGGCCATGGCGCGGGAGCGGGGACTGGAACGCAGCCGCGTTGACGCCGGCCCAGGAACGGTGCAGGTTCTGACGATCCACGCGGCCAAAGGGCTGGAGTGGGATGTCGTCGTCGTCCCTGGGCTCACTGAAGGAACGTTCCCGGCGCACGAAAGCAGAGCCACCCTCCGAGGCGGCGAGTGGATCGTCTCCGAGCCGACCGCCAAAGCGTGGCTCGGTGGGCTGACCTCCAAGGGCGTGCCCCACGGGCTACGCGGAGATGCCGCCGGGTTGCCCACCTTCCGGATTGGGGTTGCCAGGGACTTCGACACTCTGGCCGAAGAACTCGCCGACTTCGAGCAGGCGGTCGGGCAGCACGAACTGCTGGAGGAGCGGCGCCTAGCCTACGTCGCGCTGACCCGGGCACGGCATCGCGCTCTGCTCACCGCCCCGGTGTGGTCGAGGGGAACCACGCCACGGGTCACCTCCCGGTTCCTGACCGAGTTGCACACCGCAGCCTGCGCCGGTGGCCTGGCCGATGCCGTCGAAGTCGGCCCCTGGTGCGCCATGCCACCCACCAATGCCCGGGCATCGATGGACGGGGTGGCCGGTATGGACGGGGCTATCGACTGGCCGGTTGACCGTGTCGGTGCCCAGTGGGAGTGCGCCACTGCCGCCGCGGCCAGTATCCACGAGATCCTGGATTCGCCGGCCACGCCGATCAATCCCGAGGAGCGACCGGCAGAGGCTCGTGCGGGTGGAGCCTGGTCGGGGTGGGCCGAGGAGATCGACGTGTTGCTGCGCGAGCGCGTGGAAGCAGCATCAAGCGGTACCTCGGTGGCTGGCCTGCCAGCCCACCTGTCCACCGCGCAACTCCTCGCCGTGACCGACGACCCAGATCGTTTTGCCCTCGACCTTCGCCGTCCGATTCCACAGCAGCCCGCACTCGCTGCCCGGCGGGGGACCCGGTTTCATGCCTGGGTCGAGCAGCACTACGCTCGGGCGGTCTTCGTCGAACCTGACGAACTGCCCGGGAGCGCAGACGCCGATGCGGCCGACGAGACAGCCTTCCCGCAGCTACGCGAGGCCTTCCTGGCCAGCGAGTGGGCGGGCCGGGTCCCAGTCGAGCTCGAGACGAGCGTGGAGACCGTCATCGACGGCCTGGCCATCCGTGGCCGCATCGATGCCGTCTTCCGGGACGGTGCGGACTGGCTCCTCCTCGACTGGAAAACCGGATCGCCGCCGACTCGTGAGCAACTGCCCCACCGAGCGCTGCAACTCGCGGTCTACCGAGTGGCCTGGGCCAGGCTGCGCCGGCTGCCCCTCGATCGGGTCCGCGCGGGCTTCTTTTTCGCCGGGTCCGGAGTCACCGTGTGGCCGCCGCTGCCCGACGAGTTCGAGCTCATCGAGCTGGTCCGCACGCTCAGATCCGCGTTCGCCGCGCCAGATCCGACCTGACCGCTGCCAACCGGCTCGCAGCCCGGTCCCGGGCAGCGCGGACATCACCACCGGCCACCGACTCGATGACCTCGAGGTAGACCTTGACCTTGGGCTCGGTCCCGGACGGGCGGACGACGACGCGGGAGTGGTCTGCCAGATACCAACGCAGCCCTTGAGTCGGCGGTAGACCGACATCACCACGGGCCAGGTCGTCCACCCGGGAGACCGCCACCCCGGCGACGTCCACCGGTGCGTTCGCGCGCAGGCGGGCCATGACGGCATCGATGAGGGAGAGGTCGGGCACTCGCACCGAGTACGCATCGGTGGCATACAGCCCGTGCGCGCGGGCGAGGTCGTCGAGCCGGTCGAGCAGGGTCAGCCCCTGCTCCTTGAGGGTCGCCGTGAGCTCCGCGACGAGCAACGCCGCGGTAATCCCGTCCTTGTCCCGGACGCGTGCCGGGTCCACGCAGTAGCCGAGCGCCTCCTCGTAGCCGTAGCGCAGACCCGGCACTCGGCTGATCCATTTGAACCCGGTCAGCGTCTCCTCGTGGCGCACCCCGGCAGCGGCGCACATCGCCGCGAGCAGGCGAGAGGAGACGATCGAACTGGCGAAGACACAGTCGGGGGAGTCGGGGATGACCCCTCGGGTGGCCCCGCCGGAGATCAGGTGTGAGCCGAGGAGCGCTCCCACCTCGTCGCCGCGCAGCATCCGCCACCCCCCCGGTCCGGGGACGGCGACGGCACACCGGTCCGCGTCGGGGTCGTTGGCGATGACGACGTCGGGTCCGGTCTGCTCGGCGAGCTCGATCGCCAGGTCCATGGCCCCAGGCTCCTCGGGATTGGGGAAGCTCACCGTGGGGAACATCGGGTCCGGCGTTGCCTGTGCCCCGACCTCCAGCGGAGAGGGGAAACCGGCCGCGGCGAAGGCCGCCTGTACCATCTCGGTTCCCACCCCGTGCAGCGCCGTGTGGACCACGGTGACCTCGCGGGAGGAGCCGGGGTCGACGACTCGGGCCGCATCGGCGACGTAGTCTGCGACCACGGACTCTGGGACGAGGTTCCAGCCGCCACCGGCGCGTGGCACGTCACGGACGCGGGCTACCCGGGCGATCTCGGCTGCGATGAGACCGTCGACCGGTGGCGCAATCTGGGCACCGTCTCCGACATAGACCTTGTACCCGTTGTCCTGCGACGGATTGTGGCTCGCGGTAACCATGACCCCGGCGTCGGCACCCAGTCTGCGAACGGCATACGCCACAAGGGGAGTCGGCAGGGTGCGGGGCAGCAACATGGCCCGCCCACCGGCAGCCACGATGACCGCGCAGGTGTCGACGGCGAAGACATCGGAGTGTGTCCGGGCATCGTGGCCGACCACGACAAGCGGGCTCTTCGAGAGGGAAGTCAGGTATGCCACCAGGCCCGCCGCCGCGGCAATGACCACCGCCCGGTTCATCCGGTTCGGCCCGGCGCCGAGAGCTCCCCGAAGGCCGGCGGTGCCGAACTGGAGCATCCCGGACATCCTGTCCATCAGATCCGCGAGCGCGTCGGCATCGCCCCCCTCGGCCTCGGCGAGCAGGCCGAGCAACTCGGCGCGGGTCCGCTCGTCAGGGTCGTCCTGCGCCCAGGCGCGGGTCGCCGAGACCAGGGTGGGGTCGCATCCGGCCGCAGCATGGGCCTGCGCCGAGCCGCGATCGCCCATCAGATCCGGGCCACGATCTCGGCGAGCAGAGCGCCGCACCGGCCGGCCGCTGCAGCGCCGGCCTGGAGGACCTCCTCGTGGGAGAGCGGGCTCGCGGAGATTCCCGCGGCTGCGTTGGTAACCAGCGAGATCCCCAGCACCTCCAGGCCGCTCTGCCGCGCCGCGATCGCCTCCAGGGTTGTCGACATGCCGACGAGGTCACCGCCGAGGATGGCAGCCATGCGCACCTCGGCTGGCGTCTCGTAGTGCGGTCCTCGGAACTGCACATAGACCCCCTCGTCGAGGCTCGGGTCGACCTCACGAGCCAGTGCGCGCAGCCGCGGCGAGTAGGCATCGGTCAGGTCGACGAAGCTGGCGCCCTCGATCGGGGAGGCCGCGGTGAGGTTGATGTGGTCCCGGATAAGGACCGGGGTCCCCGGCTGCCACTGCGCACGCAGGCTGCCACACCCGTTGGTCAACACGACGGCGCGGCACCCCAGGGCGGCAGCCGTGCGCACTGCATGGACAACGGCACGCACCCCCTTGCCCTCGTAGAAGTGGGTGCGGGTGCCGAAAACCAGGGCACGTCGCCCAGTGTCCCCGATGGCGACACTGCGCATCGTCCCTGAGTGCCCGTCAACTGCGGCCCGGCCGAAGCCGGGAACCGACGTGTTGTCGATCGTGGCCAGCGTCTGACCGACAAGATCCGCAGCGCTGCCCCACCCCGATCCCAGGACGAGGGCCACGTCGTGGGTGGCCCCACCGACCGTGTCCGTGATCAGCCGCGCCGCCGCCTGGGCGAGCGCGAAGGGGTCGGTCCCCGGGTGGTTGAGGTCCAGGGTTGCCATCATCCCGGCAGACTAGCGCCCGGTCGTGGACACTTGGACGCGATGAGCAACAACCCAGCCCAGCCGGGGCGCCGCGCGCTCCTGCGTGGTCTCGCCGGGGCGGCCGCCCTCGGGGCCAGCGCTTGTTCCACCCCCCCGTCGTCCGGCACATCCGCACCGGGTCGCACACCACCGGCGTCGCTGCCGGCAGCGACGCCGACAGCGACGTCGACGGCATCACCGACATCCGTCCCCGCTGGGTCACCGCCGCCAGCGGCGACGACCCCAGGCCCGGACATCGAGCATGCTGACACCGGTCGGCGCGAGGTTGCACTGACATTCCACGGTGCCGGCGACGCCGCCATCGCCGATGCTGTGCTCGCCATCCTCGCCGAGCACAGAGCGTTGATGACCGTGTTCGCCGTGGGCCGGTGGGTGGATGCAGACCCCGCGGTCATCCAGCGGATTGCCCAGGGGGGTCACGAGGTGGGCAACCACACCTGGAGCCATCTCGACATGCCGTCCCTGGACGAGGCGACCGCTCGCGCCGAGATCCGCCGGGGACGGGAGTCGCTGGTGGTCGCCTTGGGGCAGGCTGGATGGTGGTTCCGGCCGTCCGGGACACACCACTCAACCGAGACTATTCGCGCGGCAGCCCGAGCTGAGGGGTATGCCGTGTGCGTGTCCTATGACGTGGACCCGGAGGACTTCAAGGACCCGGGTGCGGCCGCCGTGCGAGAGCGCACCGCGGCCACGGTGTCCGCCGGGTCCATCGTCTCGCTGCACCTGGGGCATCAGGGGACCGTCGAGGCACTGCCGGGCATTCTTGCCGATCTGGCGGCGAAGGGCCTGCAGCCGGTGTCGCTGTCCACACTCGTGCGGGCATGAGACTCGTCGGCAAGGTGGTGGTTCCACCGACGGTGCGCGCACGGCATACCCTCACGACATACCCTCTAGGGAGCAGCCAGCGATCCGCACGGCGCAACCAACGACATGACCAGACCCACCGGAGACACAACGACGCCATGACGGCCCGTCGACCCCCTCACCGCCTGACCACGACCACTGCCGTTGCGGCTCTGCTTGCCGCGACTCTGCTCGGCGCGTGCGGATCCGGCCCAGATCCCGCAACCACCAGGAGCCCCGCCTCGGCCTCGGACACACCGGCGTCGCCGACACCGACGCCCTCGCCGACCCCGTTCAACGTGTACGGTCACGCGCAGACGGGGATGTTCACCGGGGCGGCCAAGGAGGCCAAGAAGCTGGTCTATGTCCCGAACACCCTGGCCGACACCGTTCAGGTCATCGACCCGGCCACCTACGAGATCGTCGACCGCTTCGCCGTCGGACGCCAGCCGCACCACGTCGTCCCGTCGTGGGACCTGAAGACGCTGTGGGTCAACAACACCCAGGGCAACTCGCTGACCCCGATCGACCCCGCAACGGGCAAGCCCGGGACACCGGTCCCGGTGGAGGACCCGTACAACCTCTACTTCACCCCGGATGGGTCCGCTGCCGTCGTCATGGCTGAACGGCTCCGCAGGATCGACATCCTCGACCCGCACACCATGGCGCTGCAGCGCTCACTCCCGGTGCCGTGCAGCGGGGTCAACCACGCCGACTACGACAAGGACATGAACGTCTTCGTCGCCAGCTGCGAGTTCTCCGGCCAGCTACTCGTCATCGACAAGGACTTCACCAAGGTCATCACGACGATCGACCTCAACACGATCGTCACCCCGGGGGCGACGTCGCCGCAGGAGGCTCGCCACTCCGGGTTGCCGCAGGCCGGCATCGATCAGGGCGCCTCGGCGATGCCGCAGGACGTCCGGCTCAGTCCGGACGGGAGGTACTTCCTGGCCTGCGACATGCTCCGTAACGGGGTGTGGGTCATCGATGCCTCGACGTACGAGTACGTCAAGTTCGTCGAGACCGGTCGCGGCACCCACTCGATCTACCCGTCCCGGGACGCGACGAGGTTGTTTGTGTCCAACCGGGACGAAGGCACCGTCGTCGTCCTCGATGCCGCAACCCTGGAGAAGACCGCAAAGTGGACGATCCCAGGTGGCGGGTCACCGGACATGGGGGGCGTGACCGCTGACGGCCGGGAGTTATGGCTCTCCGGGCGGTACAACTCCGAGGTCTACGTCTTCGACACCGAGACCGGGGAACTCACCCACCGGATCAAGACCGACCCGGGCTCGCACGGACTCGCCGTGTGGCCGCAGCCAGGGAGGTTCTCCTTGGGGCACACCGGCAACATGCGCTGAGGCAGCGGATGTTGC
>JBDIAO010000064.1:0-16291 GCA_039812375.1 Phycicoccus sp.
GGGTGAGAGGGACCCGGCGCCGCCCATCTGGGCCGTTGGTGGGTTATCGCCCACGCCGGCGAAGGACGATTCTAGCAATCGACGACCCCGGACCCTCTGGCTCGAGCACTCGGGTCACTAGGTTGGCCGGTATGCCCTCTGCCCGCGGAACGCTGACCTGGTCCCCGGCGCCGTCACACCCCGAGCTGCTCGCCGGCCCGGTCGCGGACACCATCGGCGCCGTGCCCGGAGCCCTCGTCGCACCGATCGACCCCCTGCTGGCCGATACCGGCGCCTTCTGTGCGGCCTACGACGTCGCCCTCGATGCCAGCGCGAACTGCGTCGTCGTCGCCGGCCGCCGCGGCGAGCAGACCACGTATGCCGCGGTCATGGTCCTGGCGACCCATCGGGCGGACATCAACGGTGTCGTCCGTCGATATCTGGGGGTGCGACGGATCTCGTTTGCACCGTTCGAGGATGCGATGGCGCTCACAGGGATGGAGTTCGGCGGGATCACCCCGGTTGGACTGCCCCCGACGTGGCGTCTTCTCGTGGACGCGG
Organism: Phycicoccus sp.; assembly: GCA_039812375.1. Classification (GTDB taxonomy): domain Bacteria; phylum Actinomycetota; class Actinomycetes; order Actinomycetales; family Dermatophilaceae; genus JAGOME01. The sequence goes on from JBDIAO010000064.1 coordinate 541, forward strand.
CGGTCCTCGACGCCGCCGAGATCGTCATCGGCAGCGGCCTGCGGGCCAGCAAGCTCCTCGTCGCACCCACTGCGCTGCTCGACCTTCCGGGAGCACAGCCACTGGACCTTGCGCTTCACTGAGTCCGACGTCATTGGCAGCCGACGTCATTGGCAGCCGACACGCCCGGGATCTCGGGCGTGTCGGCTGCCAATGACCGGGCAGTGTCAGTCGGTGCGGTCCCGCAGGTCGGTAACGTGCGCAGAGATGCTCGGATCGAGCCCACAGGCCAGCGCGAGATAGCTGGCAGCGAAGTCCGTCCGGGCAACCAGGGATGCCCACCGCTCGAGCGGGGAGTCCCCCTCGGCGGCGACCTCGTGAACCGCCACCCCGGCGTTCTGGGCCGAGGCGGCGACGGCGTCGGCGAGTTGGGCAGAGCGCGTGTCGCGGACCCCAGCAGCCCGGAGCAGGACGAGGGCGAGTCCAGCCCCGGGAGACGGCTCCAGGTAAGGGTCTGCGAAGGGGTCGGCACCACGACCCGCGGCGAACGGACCGTCGAACGTGGCGACGATCTGGGCTGCGGCGTCAGGCAGGACCCCGCAGGTGGCCGGCACCCGGGCCGTGCGGGCAAGCATGGCTGCGGTGCGTACCGCTGCTACCCCAGCCAGCGCGCCGTCGCCCAGCACGACGGGTACGGCTCCTGCCAGTCCCGTGGCGAGGACCTTGGCCGGATTGACGAAGGCCTCGGATACCGCACGGCACTCTTCAGCGCACGCATCCAGCCGGTCCGCGGTTGCCGCGAACACCTCAGGCTCGGCCCGGAGCAGCCCGAGGCGGTCCGCTGCAACCAGGACCGGAGTGAGCAGCGACCACAGCGCAGTCCGTGAGCTCGGCGCGGCATACGGCAGCGGGACGTGCAGGCCGCGGCCGCGGGCACACGCGTCCGCGAGCGGCGAGTCGTCGGCCCCGACGGTGACGAGTTGAGCGCCGCGTCGGCCTGCTTCGGCGACGAGGTCGACCGGACCGCCGGCCCGGCCGGACTGGGACACCGCGACGACGAGGTCCATGGGGCCCACCCACGCCGGCAGGGGCCCGCCGCGACGGCTCAGGACCGGGACCGGAGAACCGGGCTCGGCGAGTAGGTCAAGGACCTCCCCGACAACGGCCGAGTCACCCAGCGCAGCCACGAGGACGGCGCGTGGCCGGTCGTTCGGACCGAACCGGTCCACCCCTGCCTCCCCGGCCGCGACGACTGCCCGGCGCACCTGGGCCCCGGCGGTCGCCAGCGCCCGCAGGGTGTCCCGGCTGTCCCGCAGCGCCAACGCGCCGGCATCGTCGAGGACTGCCTCGTCGAACACGATGCTCTCCTCAGCCTGGGCGTCGAGCCTCGTCGACCAGGAGCACGGGCACACCGTCATCGATGCGGTAGGCAAGTCCGCACTCAGGGTTGACGCAGGTCAGTTCCGGCCCGCCCTCCCCATCGGTGTCGCGCAGTTCGGCCCGGCACTGTGGGCACCGCAGGATCTCCCGCAGCCACGGCTCGAGGTTCGCCATCGTCGCCTTCCTCTCTGAGATCTCTACCGGTCTCCACGGTGTCCACCGTGCTCGATGTCAGGCCCGGATGATGCCGAGCACGGTGTCTCGGATCCGGACCATGGTCGCCTGGTCCGCAGCCTCGACGTTGAGCCGCAGCAGCGGCTCGGTGTTCGAGGCTCGGACGTTGAACCACCACATCGTGTCACCCGGGGTCTGGCTGTCCGACTCGTGGGTGACGGTCAAACCGTCGAGCTCATCGAAGGAGACATCCTGGTCCTGCGCCCAGCGTCGCACCGCCGCCGCTGCTGCCCTCTGGTCCGCGACGGTCGAGTTGATCTCCCCTGAGGCGGCATACCGGTCGAAGCGGGCCATCAGCTGCGACAACGGCCCGCTCGTCTCCGCGAGCGCGGCGAGCACATGCAGGGCGGCGAGCATGCCGGTGTCGGCGAACCAGAACTCGCGGAAGTAGTAGTGCGCGCTGTGCTCGCCCCCGAAGACCGCGTCGTGACGGGCCATCTCCGCCTTGATGAAGGAGTGCCCCACCCGGGTGCGCACCGCCCTCGCACCGGCTTGCGCGATGACCTCGGGGACGGTTCGGGACGTGATGACGTTGTGCACGATCCGCACCTCACCGGGCTCACGTCCGGTGGCGACTTCGCCAGCAATGAGCCGTTCGGCGATGAGGGCGGTGATGGCGCTCGCACTGACCGGCTCCCCACGCTCATCGACGACGAAGCACCGGTCGGCGTCGCCGTCGAAGGCCAGACCGAGGTCGGCGCGGTGGGTGAGGACAGCTGCCTGCAGATCCCGCAGGTTCTCCGGCGCAAGGGGGTTCGCCTCGTGGTTGGGGAAGGCCCCGTCGAGCTCGAAGTAGAGAGGCACGATGGTCAGCGGCAGCGGCGCCAGTCCCCCGTCAGCTCCGAGGACGACCGGGACGGTGTGCCCCGCCATTCCGTTGCCGGCGTCGATGACCACGGTCAGCGGTCGGCTGCCGCGCAGGTCGACGAGCCCGCGCAGGAATCCCGCATAGTCGGCGAGAACGTCCCGGGTGCGCACCGTACCCGTGACCGCAGGCTCGAGCATCTCGCCGCCGTCGAGCAGCGCGGCCGCAAGCGCTTTGACCTCGCTCAGCCCGCTCTGCGCACCGACCGGACGAGCTCTGGAGCGGCACAGCTTGAGCCCGTTGTATGCCGCCGGGTTGTGACTCGCGGTGAACATCGCCCCGGGCGCGGCCAGCAGCCCGGAAGCGAAGTAGAGCTGGTCGGTGCTGGCCAGGCCGATTGCCGTGACGTCGACCCCGCGGGAGGCGACTCCGGCAGCGAATGCCTGCGACAGCTCCGGAGAGCTGGCGCGCATGTCGTGGCCCACGACGACCTCACCGGCGCCGTCGGGGCGGGCTACCGCCTCAGCGAAGGCGGCCCCGAGGGCCTGGGCGATCTCGGCGTCGAACTCCTGGGGCACCAGGCCCCGGACGTCGTAGGCCTTGACGATGCGGTCCAGCCGCTCACTGCTCACCTCCACATCCCTGAGGGCTCAGGGAGTCTCGCCACCGGGCAGGACCCGCAGGTGCGCCCGCCTGCCGGCGGCCGGGTGCGGCGCACCCGCGTGGACCGGGCCGGCGAAGGGGGGTCCAGCGTAGGGGGGTCCGGCGTGGGCCGGTGGCGCGATCGTCCCCAGGGCCGGCGCCGGCAGCGGGCGGGACGTGACCGCCGGCCGCTCCCGAACTGCCTCGACGACGGCGAGGAGGTCGTCGGCATCGCTCACCTCGACAGGGACGTAGCCGTTGGCGGACAACCGCACGACGTCCCAGCCCCGCGGCGCGGTCATCCGGGTCGCGTGCTCGGCGCACAGGTCGTAGGCATGGGGCTCGGCGCAGGTCGCCAACGGACCGACGACGACCGCTCGGTCCGCGTAGGCGTAGGTCAATGTCGCGACTGCAGCCTGGCCACACGTCGTCTTGGTGCACTTCCGCGAGACCGTCACGCCTGCCACTGTAGGTGACTGGGCCGACCACGGCCTGGGGCCACGCCGGGTCGGTCCCGGAGCGCACTGGTGAGCCGACGTGGCTACCATCGGGAGGCACAGCCGCGGAGGGTGGGATGAGGAGCGATGCGACGAAACCGGCACGGACGCGGCCTCCGAGGCCCGCTCGCCTGGCCGCCGGTCCCGGCGATGGGCACCCGACGCACCGACTTCGACGACGTCGTCACTGTGTGGGCCGAGCGCGCCGCACGCTTCTTGGGACCGCGGTATGCCGCGGTGGAGTTCGCCGTCGAGGAGGTCCCGCCGACCGATCCCGCGCCGTGGGAGGAGCAGGTGAGCGCACTCGGCCGGACGGTGACCACCGAGCGGGACAGCCGCCGGATCGTCGTGTATCGCCGCCCGATCGAGGCCCGGGTGGGCTCTCCTGAGGAGCTGGACGCCCTCGTGCGAGAGGTCCTCGTGCACCAATTGGCGGAGCTGCTGGGCGTACCCCCGGAGGAAGTTGAGCTGTAGCGCGCCGGTTCAGGGCAGCGGGACCGCAGTGGTCGCTGTGGTCGTCGTCGGCAGGTCACGCAAATCCAGCGCGGAGATCAGCGCCCCGGGCCCGCTGCCTACCTGGGAGAGGATGCCCGCCCGTAGCTCACCAGCTCCACCGGTGCGCTGGAGCCACACAGCGTCTGGGGAGCCGAGATCCTCGGTGTGCACGCTGTCGGCGGGCACGGTGACGTTTCGGACAGTCAGGGCGCCCCCGGACAGGATGACCACTGTGGCACTCACCTCAGCCGTGGACGCCACCATGGTCAAAGTGCGTCCCGGCGCACCGTCTCCGGTGGCCAGAGCGGCTCCGGCGATCCCGGTGATGGCCGGAGAACCAGCCGACCAGGCGAAGTCCCCCACACCCCCGTCGGCGCGAACCTGGCTCAGTGCGGCGGCGACGATCGGCACGTCGGAGCGGATCTCGACCCCGACGATATCCGGACTCTGCGCGGGCAGCGGCAGTTCCAGCACCGAATGTGCCTGGATGCGCTGCACCCCCTCCAGCCCAGGCAGCGGCACCGGTCCGGTGGCGGTGAGGACGCGAGCGCTGACAACGGCCTGGGTGTCACCGGGGACACCGATGCGCACCGATCCGCTCTGGGCGCGCAACGCAACCGGGATCACCTGCCGGGTCGCCGGCGGCGCGGCTGGTCCCGCGGTCTCGGCACCGGCCGCGACGGAGCCGTCCAACCACGTGTCGGTCAAGGTCGCTGCGACGGTGCCCCCGCTCACGGTGACGTGCACGACCGGGCTCGGTTCGGACCCGGCGATAGCGTCGACGAGGACGACGGCACGACTGCCCGCCGGGACAACGATGCCGCGATCGTGGCCTGCGGTCACCCGGCCCTGGGCGCCGAGGATGTCGAGGCTGGCGGTCACCTCGTTCGCTCCGGGGTTGGTCAGCACGAGTCGCTCCTGGCGGCCCGGAGCACCCCCACCGGCGATGAGCCATAGGTCCGCCTGCGGGGAGGTGCACGCTGATCCGGCGAGCCCGTGCACGGTGTCGGAGGTGCCCCGCCACTCCTGACCGGCAGTGACACCCGGTGCCAGCGAGCCGGTGGCCAGGACGGTGACTGGTGAGTCACCGGCCGGCAGCTCGCTCGACGCGACCGTGTTGGGTTCGGCCACTGTGGCGGGCCCGGCGGGGGCGGCGTCACCGAGCAGAATCCCCACCGACCCTGGACCGGCTGGTGCCTGCGGGAGCAGCTCCCGCGGGAGCGCGACGGCGCGAATCGTGCCGGCGACCGACACGTCCGGCACCCCCACGGTGCCGCTGAGCTCCTGGCCCGGGCAGGTGAGGACCTTGGTACGGATCAGGACCTGGCCGCCTGGCCCACCTTCACTGGGGGTGTCCGTGCCGGCATCTGGCCGGTCGGATGCGGTGGCTGCGGTGCTCGCAGGTCCGGCCAGATCGAGACCACCGGCACTCTGGGTGGCTGCGGCGAGCAGGCCCACGCCTGCGCCGGCGGCCAGGGTGAGGCGCAGCGCGCCGACGACAGGAAACCTCACGACGGCCTCCGCGTGGGGCGACCCTGTCGGGAGGCTCTCGACCCGAACGGAATCGCCAGAAACACCAGCACGGCGAGGCCGACGAGCTGAACGGGGAGCAACCACGCCGGTTCTCCGCCCACCTCGATGTCGAGGCGGCCGCTGCCGGTGAGCGGATAGGTCACCGTCCCGGCCAGTCCGGAGCCCGCGTGCAGGACATGGCCGTCGAGGAGCACCCGAGCTCTGGCGGCCCAGCCGGTTGGCTCGGCGACCCGCAGAGTGGCTCCAGGCGCCGCCGTGACCTGGGCTGAGGTGGCAGCGTCCAGCCCAGTGACCGGAACCACGCGCAGCGCCTCCCCTTGGACGACGCCTACCCGCGGCGGACCGATCGGGGTGTCGTTGCCTGCCGCGAGCGGGGTCACCCGCCACATCTGCCAGCCGTCACGCGCAGCGAGCCGGGTCAGCCCGTTCGTTGCGTCGAGGCGGCGCATCATCTCGTCCCCAAGGTGGCCGTCGACGGCGACAAAGCCTACGGCGAGGGCGCGCAGGGCCTCCGCACCGGTACCCATGTCACCACTGCCGAGCAGGCTGCTCACGCTCTCGGCCACTGCCTGCTGGTCCCGCTGAACGGGGAGCACCCGAGCCGGGCCGTCGGTTTCCCGCCCGACCAGTCGGAAGCCCGGACCCTTCGCGGTCGCGGACACGAAGAGAGTACGGCCGGCCAGTGGGCCGTCGGCGTGCTCGATCGCGACCGCCGGGCGAGGATCGGTCCACGGCGCGAGACCGGTCCCCAGGGTGGTCAGGACCAGCCCGCTCGCGGCAGCACCAGCCATTCCCACACCGAGGACGGCGGCGGCAATGCGGGCCGCAGTGGTCCACCGCTCCCGGCGGACCTCGGCCAGGGCGTCCAGGCCGAGCACCGCGCTGCCGAGCAGGGCCGCCCCGAGAACGAGGAGTCCGCTCCCGGCCCAGGCGGTGACCTCCCCGGCGCCAAGCAGGCTGGGCAGGGGTGCCAGCCGCAGCCGCGGGGCGAGCAGTGCCCCGGCCAGGCCAAGGAGCCCCAGGGCGGCGAGCGCACTCGTCGGCGCCTGCACCGCACGTCCGCGCACGAGGCCGAGCAGGCCCAGGCTCAGCAGCCCGACGGCGGCCCACCATGGCGGGGACAGCGCGCTTCCGGTGTCCAGCAGCCCCATCCGCCACGGATCCGGTGCGGGCTCCCCCCACGCGGCCAGGCCCGGTCCGGCAAGGAGTTGACGCCAGTTGCCGATCAGCCCCGGCCACCACAGCAACAGGGCAGCCGGTGCGCCGAGCAGCGGGATGAGGACCCGCGCCCGAGCCCCCTCGGTCGGCAGGCCGAAAAACAGGACCAGGGCAAAGAGCACGAGCAAGCCCGCAACGCCAGGCGCGAATGCCGCGAGCACGGCGATCCCGAGGGCACTCGCCCAGCCTGCCGTCGCGGTCCCGTCGCGGCGGGCGAGCAGGGCCAAGCCGGCCAGGACGAGTGGGATGAGGATCAGGGCCACGGCCCCGCCGAGTCGGCCCGCGGCATACACCGGCCCTGCCGCACCCACGGTGGCCCAGGTCAGCCCCGCCGCTGCCCGCAGCCAACGACGCGTCGTGAGCACCCGCGAGGCCAGGTAGGCACTGACCGAAGCGAGGACCGGGGTGAACAGAAGGAGAGCGGCGGTGGTCGCACCGGCGGAGGAGGGCAGGGAACCCAGGCCGGGCAGGTGTTCGACGATCCAGGTGAGACCGGCCAGGACCGCCAGATGGGGACCGCCGGAACCATCGTGACCGGCTCCGGCGCCGGACCAGCCGTGAGACCAGGCCGCCCACAGCGCGGCTGAGTCAGCTCGGCCCCCGACCAGCTCTCCGCCGGTATAGCCGCCGCCCAAACCGGTGAGCATCCGCAGCCCCAGAGTGCGCCCAGCCGCCACGAAGGTGCCGAAAACCACGAGAGTCGCGAGCAGGCCCGGGTTAGTCACCACTCGACGCAGGGTCGAGCGGCCTGGCTCGTCCCTTGGCGCACCCAGGGCCCCGGACCGGCCCGGGAAAAGCGCCTCGGACACCTCATCCCCGATCCGGCGCCGCAGCTCGGCCGCAGGGACGAAGAGTCCAGCCAGGTGCCGCCGTCGCAGGGTGACGGGGCAGCGGGTGCGGACCTTGGCGGTGACCCAGCGAACCGGGTCGAGGGCCCCGAGGGCGCCGAGTTCGGCCACGGCCGCCCGGGGACGCTTGAGCAGCAGCAGCGCGAGTCCGGCGAGGAGGGCGGTGAGCGCGATCCATAGTGCGAGAGCGGGCGCGGCCCACCACGAAGCGCGCACCAGAGCGACCCGTCGGGCCGACCGGCGAGTGCGACCGCTGTGGGCGCTCGCGCTGCCGACACCGTGCCGTGCGCGCAGCCGGGCGTCCGGGACCAGCTCGACCCGCCGCCCGCCGAGATGGATCCGCCAGCCCAGGTCGAGGTCGGCGGCGACGTCACCGAAGGAGCGCTCCCAGCCGTGCAGTCCGGCGAGGGTGTCGATGCGCACCAGAGCCCCGGCGAAGGGGACGGCGACGACGTCGCGGCGAGTGTCGTGCTGGCTCTGGTCGAGGGCCCCGTCGACCGGATCGTCGACGAGTCGGCCCGTGCGGGTCGCCTGAATGCCGGCACTTCGGAGCAGGGTGGGGTTGACGGCGTCGACGATCTTCGGGCCGGTCATAGCGACCGCCTCCGAGCGGCGGTGGGCCGCGGCCAGTCGAGCGAGCGCGTCCGGTTCCGGGACCACACCCGCCGGCAGCAGCCAGAGCAGGGTGTGCTCGGGATCGACGTCAGCCACCTCGCCACCGCCGACCACCTCGCCACCGCCGACCACCTCGCCACCGCCGACCAGGTCGCTGACCAGGTCGGTGACGGCCTGGCGGTCGGGCGTCTGCGAGGCCAGTGTGCGCACCGTGACCCGCCCGCGCAGTGCAGGGGGTTCGACGCCCGGGAACGTTGCGCGGGCGCCGGACCCGCCGTCCCCGGCACCCTCTGAATCGGCCTCCCGCAGAACGATGACCTGGTCCGCGCTCTGGGTCTGGGCGGCCAGGGCGGCCAGCACCGACTCGAGGTCCGCGTCATCAGTTCCCGAGAACACCACGGCAGTGACCGTGGTGCGCACGGACGTCGCAGCGTCCGGGGTAGCGTCGATGGCAGTGGTTGTCATGAGTTCAGCGGGACCTGGCGGAGAGTCATGGCAGCGGATGGCGGCCCGGGCAGCACAGCGGCTGCTCAGCCGGCTCGCTTCTTGAGCCGGCGTCGCTCACGCTCGGAGAGCCCACCCCAGATCCCGAAACGCTCGTCGTTGGCCAGCGCGTATTCAAGGCACTCGGCACGCACCGAGCAGTGCACGCAGATCTTCTTGGCATCCCGGGTCGAGCCTCCCTTCTCAGGGAAGAACGCCTCGGGATCGGTCTGCGCGCACAGCGCCTGCTCCTGCCAGGACAGGGCCCCCTCGTCGTCAGCGATCTCGTCGGTCAGGGACAGTTCGAACATGCCGCCTCCTCGCTCCTCGACCCTCGAGGAAGACCCGATGGAGCCCTCCTCACCTGACCCGCATCACGGCTGACCCGGATCACAATAAGGGAATTACACGCGTGTCATACCCCTCACGTCAAGCCCAGTCTGCTACTCACACGGCTGCGGGAGCCGACATGGACCTGTTCAGGACACGCGGTGCGGCCTTGCCATACTGACCCGATGAGGATCACCGCCCTGGCCGGGGGCGTCGGGGGAGCCCGCTTCCTGCAGGGTCTGCGGCATACCCTCGACGCCACCGACCCCACCGCCGAGGTCACCGTCGTCGCCAACACTGGCGACGACATCACTCTCTTTGGTCTGCGGGTCTGTCCCGACCTCGACACCCTGCTGTACACCCTGGGTGGGGGCGTGGACGATGCTCAAGGTTGGGGCCGGGCGCAGGAGAGCCACCGCCTCCAGGGGGAGCTCACGGCATACGGTGTCCAGCCCCAGTGGTTCACCCTCGGCGACCTCGACCTGGGCACCCACGTGGCACGCTCACTGTGGCTCGGGCAGGGCGCGACCCTGAGCGAGGTCACCGCACGCCTCGCCCAGCGGTGGGGCCTGCCGGAGCGCCGGATCACCCTGCTGCCGATGACCGACACCCCCGTGGAGACCCACGTCGTCATCGAGGAGGACGGGGCCCAGCGCGCGGTGCACTTCCAGGAGTGGTGGGTGTCGATGGGTGCGGCGATTACGGCACAGCGTTTCGTGGTCGCCGGGCTCGACCGGGCGACGGCGGCACCGGGAGTCCTCGACGCCATCCGCGAAGCCGACGTGATCCTGCTGCCGCCGAGCAACCCGGTGGTGTCCATCGGCATCATCCTCGGTGTTCCCGGGGTCCGGGATGCGCTGCGCGGGACCCGGGCTCCGGTCGTCGGGGTGAGCCCGCTCATCGCCGGTATGCCGGTGCGTGGACACGCCGACGTCTGCCTGGCAGCGATCGGGGTCGAGGCCAGCGCGGCCGGGGTCGCCGGGCTGTATGCCGACTTCCTCGACGGCTGGCTGGTCGACCCCGCTGACGCGGACACCTCGGTTCCCGCAGTGAACGTCGAGGTGTTCGACGGCCCGCTACTCATGCGCGACGTCGAGTCCGCAGCGCGCATCGCCCGAGCAGGGCTCACTCTGGCGCAGCAGCTTCGGAGCCACTGACGTGTCACTCGGTCCCGGTGTGAGTGTGCGCCCGGTGCTCGGGGTGGGCGAGATCGGTGAGGGGGCGGACCTCGGTGGGGTGTTCCTGGAGGCGGTGGCCCAGGTGCCGCCGCCGGTCGTGCTCGTGGTCTCGAGCAAAGTCGTCTCGAAGGCACTGGGACTGAGGGTGCCCGCAGCTGCGCGCGATGCGGCTGCGCGGGAACGGATCATCGCCGCCGAGACGGTCCGAGTCGTTGCCGAGCGCCGGGCCGGGTATGCGGTGACCCAGGTGGTCGAGTCAGCCGCCGGCCCGATCATGGCCGCGGCCGGTGTCGACTCCTCGAACACCGGGGGTAGCGACGACGTGCTCACCCTGCCCCACGACGCCGATCAGATCGCCGCGGCCATGCGTTCGGATCTGCTCGCTCGGCTCGGCTCACTCAAACGTTCTGGGTCGGGGACTGACGCTGGGCTCGGCTCACTCAAACGTTCTGGGTCGGGGGCTGACGCTGGGCTCGGCGGGTGGGGGGCCGACGCTGGGCTCGGCGTCGTGGTCAGCGATACCTCGGGGCGGCCGTGGCGCCGGGGGCTGAGTGACTTCGCGCTCGGCTGTGCCGGGGTGCGCACGCTGCTGGACCATCGTGGCGAGAACGATCATGACGCGCGCCCGATGACCGTCACCGTCCGGGCGCTCGCCGACGAGATCGCCGCGGCGGCGGATCTGGTGCGCGGCAAGACTGACGGCATACCGGCTGCGGTGGTCACTGGCTTGCCGGAGCACTGGTTCACCGACGGCCCCGTCAGCGGCGGGGGTGGCCGGGGCCTCGTCCGAACCGGGCCCGGCGACTGGTTCGCCCTCGGACACGTCGACGCGGTGCGGGCGGCACTGGGAGTGCAGCCCGGCTCCGCTGACTCAGCCCGGGTGGGGATCCGGCCGGCCTCAGGTGAGGATGCCCTCAACGAGGCGGCGCGCCGGGTGGTCGCCCTGGCCTTGCACAGCCAGGAGGACACCTCGTGCGATGTCGCACCGGACCCGGACAGTTCGACGGTCAGGGTGAGCGTCGATGGCGCTGACGGCGTCGCGATCGGGCGGGTGATCGCCCGACTCGAGGTGGCGGCATACAGCGAGGATCTGGTCGCCACGCCCGACCCGCAGGGCGGCCGGCACACCGTCGTCCTCGCCCGCCGGACACCGTCGTCCTCGGGCGCGGCCCTCAGACCCCGGTTCCCTGCCCAGACCCCGGTTCCCTGCCCAGATCCCGGAAAGCTTCCGGGACCCGGGCACGATTTCGGGGTGACCCCGAAATCGTGAGGCGCGTGGGACCGGTGGGCTCAGGTGCCATAGAGGCGCTCGTCGTCACCGGCGCCGTCCCCGGAGCGGGCCAGGCGCTGCTCCAGGGTCACCCGCCACCGGGCGGGCAGGTCGTCCCCGGCGCTGAGCACGCGCGCCGCGCCGGTCAGGTCGTCCTTGTCGACGTTGAGCACCCGGTTGACCTCGGCGACGGTGACTCCGTGCCCGGCCGCCCGGGACAGGCGCAGCGCCTGCCCGGCGGCGACGGTCCCCTGCTGCAGGACCCGCAGGTAGTACCCGGTGTGCCCGCGCTCCTGCATCCGCACCGGCAGGTCCGGTATGCCGTGTCGGGCCCCCATCTTGTAGCAGGGCCGGCGAGGTTGACTGACCTGCAGCACACACTCCCCGAGAGTCAGGACGTCCCCGATCCGCACGTCGGTTTCGAGCAGCCCGGCCGTGCTGAGGTTCTCTCCCAAGGAGCCGACGGGTAGCCCGGATGCCGGCGACACCGGATCGGCGTAGTGCTCAGCCGGATAGACGAGCACCGCCTTATCCGGCCCGCCGTGGTTCTTCCGGTCGGCCTGCTCGTCCCCGACGAGGCCACCTGGCCGCAGAAGCACCTCCCCGACCACTGGCGACTTCACCACCGCCGACGGCACGCTCACCCGCCCGTGACGCAGCGCGGCAACCCGTCCGGTGTAGACGGCGAGGACCTCGGCGGTGATCGGCATCCTGCCATTGTGCCGCCTCCGGGAGCAGGGTCAGCGCCCCCGGGAGCGGGGTCAGCGCCGACGGGAGCGGGGCAGGTGGCTCGGCAGTGACCGACGGGGACCTCGGCGCGGGACGGACCCTGCTGCCGCCAGGGCATACCGCTGGGCGCGGTACCGGTGTCCGGCATAGGGGGCGAGCAGCTGTGCGGCCTGCTCGTCGTCGCCGATCTCTCCGGTGAGCGCCCAGGTGAGGTTGCGCGCCATGTGGTAGTCCCCGAAGCTCGGCGAGTCCGCATCCCCCAGTGCCCGCTGCGCCACCTCGGCGACGGTCCACGCCCCCACCCCTGGCAGGGCGTGCAACCGACGACGAGCCACCTCCAGTGGCAGGTTCGCGCACTCCTCGACCCGGCCGGCATACCTCGATGCGTGCACCGCGGTCTGCGATCTGGCTGCGTCGACGCCGGCAGCGAGCCAGTCCCAGCTGGGGATGCGTGCCCACTCCCTCGGGGCCGGCGGCACCCACAGACCCAACCCGGCGCCGGGTCCGGGCGCCGGCTGGCCGAACCGGCGGACCAGTCGGGCGTGCGCGCCATACGCTTCCTCCCCGGTGACCCGCTGCTCGATGATGGCCGGGATGAGCGACTGCATCACCAAGGCAGTCGCGCTCACTCGCCAGCCGTGCAGGAGCCGTCGACCCTGGGCGATGACGTCATGGTGAGCGACGAACCCGGTGTCGTCGTCGCCCAGGCCGAGCAGGCCGGGCACGTGCGCCAGCGACCACTGCTGCCCCGGGCCCCACGCGCAGGCGAGGACATCGGTGCCCTCACGGCATACCGACACCGTCGCCGGCCCGTCCGGGGTGGCCTGCCCGAACCACCAGGTCGTCCCGTCGACCCGGCAGGTGGGGTCGATCGCGCCGTGCCGGAGCACGCTGAGGGTGGCTTCGAGCGCATGGGGCCCGGTCACCAGGACCCGGCGGACGCCGCCTCCGGAAGTGACTGCGCCGGCAGGCACGCTCATCTCAGGCCCGGCGAAAGGTGAGCAGGATGAACGTGTAGTCGAGCCCGACCCGGCGCCAATGCACCGGACGCTCCCGGTGCCCCAGCGCGCCGTCGTCCAGGGTGCCGACGAGCTCGAGGCCGACCGCTGCGGCGTCGGCGACGAGGGCGCGGATCTCCTCAGGAGAAAAGATGTGCACCGGTGTGCCGTATGCCGTCAGCCCGGTGACGTCGGGGGGGTCCTGGTCGTAGTCGGTGGAGACGACAAGCACCCCGCCTGCGCGCAGCACCCGGGCGCACTCGGCGAGGAAGGGACGCAGCGGCACCCCGTGCTCGATGACCGACATGCAGGTCACCGCGTCGAGGGAACCTGCGGCCAGGCCAGTCGCGGTGGCGTCTCCGGCTCGGAAGAGCACTCCGGCGCGGCGCACCGGCGCCCCGAACTCGAGGTTGATCCCGAGCAGCCCACTCGCCCCGTCACCAAGCCCGTAGAGACGCAACCAGGGCAGCACGCTGGAGTAGCGGGCGCTGCCGGCGTCGAGGACCGACGCGGTCCGGGAGCCGTCATCGGCGAGAGTGAGCACGGCCGCGACGGCGCCGAGGGCATCCCAGTTCTTCGGTTTGTCCCGGTGCAGGGGCAGCCGGAGCGCCCTAGCCTGCGCCACTGCCGCCTGCCAGTCCGCCGCACCCCCCAGAACCGCTGTCGGCGGCACCACGGTCGGCACCGGACGGGAGGACCCGACTCGGGCCTCGAGGCCCCGCTGCAGCCGCACCCGGGCCCACAGGGCGTGCTCGGCAGCCCGCTTCGCCAGCGCGAGAAGCCGCCCGCCTGGCGGAGCAGCGATCTGCGGGATGGACCCTTGGGGTTCCGACGGCTCGGAGGTCACACGAGCCAACCTAGCTGGAGCCTCTGTCAACCTGCTCGGACTGCCCGCCCTCGCGCCCTTCGCCGCCCTGCCCGCCCTCGCGCCCTTCGCCGCCCTGCCCGCCCTCGCGCCCTTGGCCACCCCGGTTTCCCTCACCACTGTCGTGCCCAGAACGTTCAGGCAGGAGTGCGTGCCGACGCGCCCACCACCAGCCGAACCCGGCCACAACGACGTCGCCCACCACGGTGAGGAACCGGACGACGACGACGACGGCTGTGGCAGCCGGCATGCTCAACACGGTCCCGAGCAGGAGGAGCATCACCCCGTCCCGCACCCCGACCCCAGCCGGGACCAGGAAGCTGACCATGCCGATGACCCCAGCGAGGGAGAAGCCACACACCGCAACGACGAGCAGCTGGGACCAGCTCACCTCCGGTGCCAGATCACGGGTGAGCACTGCCGTCGCCAGTCCGGTGCACGCCCAGCCCAGAGCGAACAGGACACTGGCCAGGGATACCGTGACCCCGGTGAGCCGGTGTTCCAGTGGCGGACGCCGCAGCAGTCGCAGCCCGACGTCAACTCCCCGGTTGAGCACCGGCGGTGCCAGCAACAGGACACCGAGCGCCACCGCGGCGAGCAGCCAGCCCGGGGAGATCTCGCCTTGTTGCCGGGAGAGCAGCACGGGCAGCGCGGGCAGCCCGAGCACTCCTCCGGCGATGGTCGCCATGCCGAGGAAGAGCAGGCTCGTCACCGCAACCCGGCTCCTGCCGATGCCGAGTCGTCCGGCCATCTCGGCCTGGGCGACGACGGACCACACCGAGCCGGGGACGTATTTCCCGAGCTGGCCGACGAAGAAGACCCCCGCCGCCGGGGCCAGATGCAACCGGCTGCCCAGGTCCGCGAGCAGTTCCCGCCACCCGAGCATCGTCACCAGCGGGGAGGCCAGGACGAGGAGGAGTGCCCCGACCAGCGCCGGCCAAGAGAGTGTGCCAAGCTCTGCTTGCACCTGGGACCAGTTGCGCCACAACGCGATCCCCACGGCAGCGAGAACGGCGGCGAGCAGGACGATCCGGGCGGTGTCAAGGGCGCGATGCCGGCTCATCCGGTTGCCCCACTCATCCGGTTGCCCCACTCATCCGCTCCCGGCTCATCCGCTCCCCCGGCTCAGAGCCACCAGGGCCTGCACATAGTGGGCCCACGGCCCCTCGAGGTCGGGCGCACGCACCCCCGAGGCCAGGCGGGCGACATACGCCGGGTCGGCCAGGTGACGAAGTGCGGCGACCAGCGCAGTGTGGTCCTGGGCTGGGACGAGTAGCCCGTCGACCCCGTCACGCACTTGATCGCCGAACGTGCCGACGTCGGTGGCCAGGACGGGCAACCCGTGCCGGGCGGCGAGCAGGACGTTCTGCGATGCGGTGGCGTGCCGATAGGTCAGGGTCAGGACGTCATGGCGGGCGAGCAGTGGCGCGATCTGGTCGGCCGGGACGTAACCGTCGAGGATCTCCACCCGGCCGGTGAGATCGGGCTGTGCCGCCAGGTCACGCACCTGCTGCCCGGCGGCCCCCCACAGCTCTCCGGCGATGGTCAATGTCAGCCCGGGCACCTCGCGCAGCGCCTCCAGGAGCAGATCCACGCCCTTGTAGTCCCGGACGATGCCCAGCGCAAGGAGCCGGGTGCCATCCTGCCCTGGA